>JBECKX010000199.1:0-71352 GCA_040235515.1 Candidatus Zixiibacteriota bacterium | reverse complement strand
GTATTGTAGGAATTGTTGTAGAGGATCAACGCCCGATCGCCACCTGCACGGTTGGAATAGGCGAAGACGTTCTCATCGACCCAGCCCTCCGGGGTGATGAAGTCGAAGAAGGCGAAGTTGGAAGCACCGCTGAAGAGATGTCGACGTTGCATCAGCGGGAATATCTCCCGTTCGTGGCGATGCACCATTTCCTCATCAACCTGCTCTTCCCAGTAGGCGCGGGGATACTCCATGCCATACTTCTCCGCAAAGCCCTCCACCTGCCCATGCCCGAACATCGGCAGACCCGGCATGGTCACCATCATCATGGCGACGCCGAAATACTTGTCACCTTTTCCAAACTGTTCGACCGCGGTCTTTTCATCCGGATTGTTCATGAAATTGACGAAGCGCTTGATCACCTCAGGGCTGAACTCAAGCACGTTCTTGATCGTCTGGCGATACTTCGAATTCTCTTCCATCTTGAGCATATTCATGAATGCGCTGTTATAAACGCGATGCATCCCGAGCGTGCGAACGAAGTAGCCCTCCATCAACCAGAATGCCTCCGCCAGCAAAAGCGTGTCGGGCACTTCCTGCTGAACCCGATCGACTACTTCACGCCAGAACTCCTTCGGCATGGCGGCATCGAACTGTTCACGGGTCATGCCGTGCTCCGCGCGTGACGGAATCGCACCGCCATCCCCCGGCTGCGGGAACCAGAGGCGCTGGTAGTGCTTCTTGGCGAGGGTCATCGCTGCATCGAATCGGATGATCGAGAATTTGCGGGCAACATGCAGTATTGTCTGAATGACGGCCTCACGCACTTCGGGATTGAGGAAATTCAATTGCGCGGTGTCATTCCACGGCATATGGGTACCGTCATTACCATGATAGATGTAGCGCGTATCGCCGGTATGCGAGTCGATGCGCTTGAACACGACGGCTGCATCACGGTGATCCCAATAGCCGTCTTCGATCTGCAGGACCGTGCGACCATCCTCCGAGAGATTCTGGCCATTATACTGGTAAACCGGGAATGGCGGGTAGCTGGACTGGATGAACCACTCGGGATGCTCAACCACCCACTTCGAGTAGATTCCCACATGGTTCGGAACCATATCCGCCGCGAGCCTGATGCCACGCTTGCGGCAGCGTTCGCGCAGGCTCTCGTAGGCGGATTCGCCACCCAGATCATTCGCGATCACATAGTCGTAAAGGGAGTACGCGGAAGAGAGCGCATCAGGATTACCCATGATCTGCTTGATCTTGCGCGAGGCTGTTGATCGCTCCCATATTCCTATCAACCACAGACCGGTGAAATGCCAGCGGGCGAGGCGGTCAAGCTCTTCGTCCGGAATATCGCTGAGGTAGCGGATGTGGCGCTGGTACTTTTTCGATAGCTGATCGAGCCAGACGTAAACTGACTTGGCGATTAGAACCACATTCGACATCCAGTCCGCGTCACGGCTGAACGCCTCCGGTTCGGGATATCCGAACTGCGCGCTGCGCAAGTCGAGGACATCAAGCAACGGCTCACCGAAGCCGCGTTCGATCCACTCCTCGTGCAGGATATCCCGTATCCGCATCAGGCGGCGAATCATACCCTGCGGCAGGATACTCTCCCAGTTGCGACGAATGAAGTCGAGCTGGCCGTCGAGGGAGTCGGGTGACTCCTCCATCGGCGCTTTGAGTGCTTTATAGAGAGAAAGCCCGATCCCATCCACCGCCGGCTGCGAATCAAAGAATTCTTCAAGCGAGTTGACGAGGATCGGATAAGGCGCTGCGCGTCGCAGATCAGTGTCATCATAAAGCGTGGTAAAAGGACGAAAGGCGCGATTCATCGAGTTGAGTGCCAGCAGTATCATTTCAATCGCGACTGCTTCCCTGCGAGTCCCAAGGCTGTCACTCGAGTGCAGGTACTCACTCCCATTCAGGCGCCCCTGTACGATATCGAGCGCGGGATAGAGCCGGACAAACTCGGGGAGAGGCTTTTCCGCTACAGTCTCGCCACGGTTCGCCAGCGTCCAGTCGAGGCCATCGCGCAGTATTCCCGGTTTCTGACGGAAGCAGTAGTGCATCACCAGGTAACGGAGCAGCTCCACGATCATCCCCGCGGTGATCAGTTCGGCAGGCTTGATCGAGGTATCGAGATGGCGACTCTGCGCAACGCGTTCGTTGAAGCGGGCAGCCAGCTTTCGTACGATGTAGCTTTCGGGCCGCCCCGCAATCTCGCCGGGACTCGAAAGGAGGTCTCTTAGCTCGAGCCACTCTATGGTGCGCTGCGACACCTGGATTCCGAATGGGAAGTAAGTTCTAAGCTGATGTTCCAGCGCGGTTGAATCTGTATTTAGCTGATCACTCATGCTCTCATCTTGGGTCACTGAATCCCTGCTAACGCAAGTATACGAAATATTATCGCAAGAAGGTAAGATGCTGTATCAAAGCTGCATGAACTTCTTGTATTTGTGCCTATTATCGGCAATTATCTCAGAACTGCACCGCGAAGAGTTGAGAGGCTGTTATGGACTTAGAGAAATTCAGAGCGGAAGCTCATACGCTGGTCGACTGGATGTACGACTACCTCAGGAATATCCGTGAACTGCCGGTGCGTTCACAGGTGTCGCCGGGGGAGATCATAGCGCAGCTACCGCAGAATCCGCCGGAAACGGCAGAAGGCTTCGAGCAGATTTTCGCAGACTTCGAGAAGATCGTTCTTCCGGGAATGACCCACTGGCAGCATCCATCGTTCCATGGCTATTTTCCCGCCAACAGCAGTCCCCCTTCGATCTTAGCCGAGATGCTTACCGCAACCATGGGTGCGCAGTGCATGATGTGGCAGACATCCCCGGCAGCGGCGGAGATGGAAGAACGAATGATGCAGTGGCTGGCGCAGATGATCGGCCTGCCGGAGGAATTCACCGGAGTAATTCAGGACACTGCCTCAACCGCGACGCTTTGTTCGCTCCTGACCGCTCGCGAGCAGGCGACCGGTTACGCGGTCAATCAGCATGGATTTGATGGCCAGACCCGCTACGGCATCTACTGCTCCGCAGAATCGCACTCATCGGTGGATAAGGCCGTCAAGATCGCCGGGTTCGGAAGTGAATCGATCAGGAAAATCAAGGTTGACTACAAATACGCGCTTGATCCGGCAAACCTGGAAGCGGCCATTGAAGCCGATCTATATGATGGCGTCAAACCGCTCTGGGTCTGCGCCACACTCGGTACAACCGGTTCGACCGCGATCGACCCGCTGAAGAGTATCTCCCGCATCTGTGAGCGGCACAACCTCTGGCTGCACGTCGACGCCGCATTCCTCGGCAACGCGCTGATTCTGGAGGAGAACCGCTGGATGCTTGATGGCATTGCCCATGTCGATTCGCTGGTTTTCAATCCGCACAAGTGGATGTTCACGAACTTTGACTGTTCTGCCTACTTCGTGCGTGACAAGAGCGCATTGATTCAAACATTTGAAATCCTACCCGAGTACCTCAAGACCCCGGAGGCCAATCGGGTAAACAACTATCGCGATTGGGGCATACCACTCGGGCGCAGGTTCAGGGCGCTGAAGTTGTGGTTCGTGATCAGAACCTACGGCGTAGCCGGTCTCAAAGAGATGCTGCGCAACCATATCAAGCTGGCACAAACGCTGTCGCAGGAAATCGAGGCAAGCAGGGATTTCCAGCTAATGGCGCCGGTTCCGGTGAGCCTGGTCTGCTTCCGCTACAAACCGGTCGGGCTTGATGATGAAGTCAAGCTCGAGGCGCTCAACCAGGAGATAGAACAGAAGCTCAACGATTCGGGGAAGATCTTCCTCACGCACACCAAGCTGCGCGACAGATTCGTCCTGCGACTCTGCGTCGGGCAGACCCAGGTGACACAGGAGGATGTCGAGATGGCGTGGAACCTGATTCAGGAGACCGCGCGTTCAATCGAGCTTAACTAGTGCTCAACCAGTACTTAACCAGCTACGTGAGTGGAATAAACTGCACCAACACCAGGATCAGCAGATAAATCACTCCGACTCCGACCACTGACACGATTGTCCCATACTTCACCAACTCGGAGGTCGTAATCTCCCTCGTGGCGAATGCGATCGCATTGGGCGGAGTGCTGATCGGCAGCGACATCGCCAGCGAGCAGGCGAATGCCACTCCAATAGCACCGATAGCCGGGGAGATCGTGCTGAGGGATGTGACAATCGGGATCAGCAGGTTGGCGGCCGAAGTATGGCTCATGAAGTTGGAAAGCGCCAGTGAGAACAGGATGATGATAATCAGCAGTGTCCAGGGGGAGAACCCGGCGGAGGTGATCAGGTTGACGAGAACGTCCGAGAGCCCGGTGCTCTTCATCGCCACGCCAAGGGTCATGCCGCCGGCGATCAGGATCAACACGTGCCATTCGACCGAGCGCAAATCATCACGATCAATAATACCGAACATCGTGAATATCATGATCGGGAGCAAGGCGGTCACGGCCGATGGTAGCCCGTGCAGCGGTTGTGTCAGCCACATTCCTATGGTCACGATGAAGGTGATAACGACCAGGAGCAAGTCCCACGTCATCTCTGTCTTTTCCGGAAAGAGTAACTCCAACTCATCTGAACGCGGCTTGAAGATCGTGATCAGCATGAACCAGAGGAAGAAGAGCAGAACTATAACGACCGGAACGCCAATCAGCATCCACTGAAAGAAGCTGATCGGGTAGCCTGACTCACCCAGAACCGAGGCCGCAACCGCATTGGGCGGCGTGCCGATGATCGTGCCGATACCACCGATGTTCGCTGCAAACGGTACCGAAAGCACCAGCGCGCGCTTGAAGGGATCACGGCCTTCAAAGCGGGAGAAGAGTGGTCCAAGGATGGCGATCATCATCGCAGTCGTCGCAGTGTTCGACATGAACATCGAAAAGGCGCCGGTGATAATGATGATACCGAGCAGCACCATTTTTGGCTTCTGTCCGAAAGGCCGGAGAAAAGCTTTCGCCAGACGCACATCGAAACCATGTTTGGCAGCGCCGATGGCGAGGATGAATCCGCCGAAGAATAGCACCAGCACCGGCGACGCGATCGGGTTGAGGAATATCCGGTAACCGTGGACTGCGTCCTCAGGCGATAAGCCGAGGCTCTCTGCCTGAATGCCGAGCAGGTAGATACAGAGTACGATCACCATCGTTCCGGTAGCGAACGGGGGAATCGCTTCGGTTACCCAGAGGCCCGCCGCACCGACAAAGATCATCAGGCAGATTCTCGACCCGGTTTCGAGGCCGGGCAACGGCAGGAAATAGCTCGCAGCCGCCAGTGCAGCGATAATTGTCACCTTCAAAAGTGCCGGGAGATTTACAGAAAGAAGAACATTCCCCTTCTCATCGAATTGTATCGGGCGTGGCATTCGTCACCTTTCCGCAGACGGGAGAAGAGCGGTTTAACCATGCGTCTTGAGCAATACCCGCCTGCAATTGGTGGCGAAAATATCAGGTTGATTATTGTGTGTCAATAGTTGTGTAGATCGTAGGCGGAGGTCGATTTGGCGCGGCTCTGAAGCGAGCTAACCGACGCCGAGCATCGTTTTACAGGCAGCGATTGCGGAGTTAAGGAATTCCCCTACCTGGCGACATTGTTGGTCCCCGCGAGAGGCGCCGACAATCTCGGTGCCGGGCAGCACCGCGCCCTGCCAATCCCTGACGTGCCAGTTACCGCCTCCGGCGAGGTCGGGCAACTCGGAAGACTGCGGATTCGGATAACCGCGCACATACCAGTATGGCTGATCGAAGTAATCATCCCCCGGCTCCAGGCCGATACCGATCGACTTACCGTCGCCGCAGTCAATGATAGTAGCGATGTCGAAGTGATGCGGCCAGCAGCGCACCGCCGAGAGCAATGACTCCTGCCGTGCTACCGCCTGCAACAGCAGATCAGCGTTGGCAAACCAGAGAGCCAGTTCCTTGAGCTGAAAAGTATCCACGGTAAACGGCTCACCCTTAGCCAGCGGATGATCCGGCAGATCGTATTCACGGCGGACGAGCTTGCGTTTGAGCGATGAACCGGAGTGATTTTCTATTTGCCCGGTCATCCACGCGATACCGTCATCGTACTTCATGTTGATGAGCGATTGTTCCGCCAGCACGTTATGATCAGCATCGAGGAGTTGCAGGGTCAGATTATACGCCCGAACGGCGGCCCGGAATGGTTGCTCCCAGTCGATCAGATTTCCGGCGAGCACCCCATGACTGGGAAGCCACTCCAGGTTGGTGTGGCTGTCATCCGGCTGCGGCGGCAAGAGGGTGGCACCGACGGCGGAAACGATCTGAGCTGCATAGTGCAGGTTGAGCCTGGCAGCGGTCAGACGATTCGGCTCGACCCTGCCCAGTTCGCGCCAGTGACTGTATTCATTCTGAAAATCTATCATAGACCCTGCAGGTAGAAGTAACTCCTTGTCTGATTTGTCGGCATTCGCACGCGAATGGCTAGCGATGAATCAACGAGAAGAATTCTGCGCGGGTGGCGGGGCTGTCGTGGAGTTCACCCAGGACTGCGGAAGTCACCATGACAGAGTTCTGCTTCTCGACGCCGCGCATCATCATGCAAAGATGCTGGGCCTCAATCACTACGGCAACTCCGAGCGCCTCGGTGTGCTGTTGGATTGTCTCGGCGATTTGTTTGGTCAGGTTCTCCTGAATCTGCAGCCGGCGCGCGAAAACATCCACAATCCGCGCAACCTTGGAAAGCCCGATCACTTTACCATT
Organism: Candidatus Zixiibacteriota bacterium; assembly: GCA_040235515.1. Lineage (GTDB taxonomy): Bacteria > Zixibacteria > MSB-5A5 > CAIYYT01 > CAIYYT01 > JBECKX01. The sequence continues at coordinate 64,626 of JBECKX010000199.1, read as the reverse complement.
GGGAATATACCCCACATGACACTTGCCGAAGAAGGGTAGCAGGTGGTGCTCGCACATCGAATAGAGTTCGATGTTCTTCACAACCACCATCTCGCTGCTGTCAGATTCGAAGATTGCGCCATTGACGACCTGTTCGACATCCTGATGGTAGCCGGCAGTCAGGAATTCGAGCGCGCCGGCAACCCGCCGTGGGGTTTCGCGCAGACCCTCCCTGGTGGGGTCCTCACCTATCTCGGTAAGAATCTGAGAGTATAGCTTTTTGAGTTTTTCTTTGTCCAGAGTACCAGACGCTTGATCGTTCTTTCCCGGCATTAATTACAGCTCCTAGGTTCCAAATGCGATTCGCGTCGACTAAACAACAGAGCCGACCGATGTGATACGAAATAAACGGGTGTGGCAACGGAAGTCAATCGATCCGAGCGCAAAGTTGGAGCAATACGTATTCGATCAGACCTTTATCGTCAGCCATCTGCCACGACGGTAGTAGATGTAGAAGATCGCAGTCGCCAGCGCTCCGGAGATACTCGCGCACCACCAGACCGCCGATTGGTCGAATCCGAGGAACTGCGTAAGGACCAGCGCCGGCAGAAGTTGAAAACCCCAGGAATTGATAGTCGAGATGACCATGTAGGGAGTGTTCAATCCGACGCCGCTGTGGATCGTCTCAAGCATGATCAGGCCGCCGAAGAAGGGCATACCGATGGCGAAGATTCGCAATAGCTCTACCCCATGCTCGATTGGGGCGGGTGTATCGAAGAACAAGCCCATAAAGAAGCGGGCGAAGATGAAACAAACGAGTCCAAAGAGGGTCATCGTCCCGATCCCCAGCAAGATCGAGTGGTCGGCAGTGGTCTTGGCGCGTTGCAGTTTGTTGCCACCCAGATTGTGCCCGATCAGCGAAGAAAGCCCCAGTCCCATCCCGACCAGGATCATGATTCCGAAACCGAAGAACTGCGTTCCGACGCCGTATGCTGCGACGACGGCGGTCCCGAAACTTGCAACGATCGGGGTGAGGAGCAGTCTTGAACCAGAAAGGGACATGTCACCCAGCCAGGCGGGAATGCCGATCTTGACGATCTTCCACATCGATCTCCTTGAAATCGATACCACGCTTCGCAGGTGGAGCTGGACATTGAAGCGATCCGTGAAGAACATCGCAATTCCGATGGCGCATACCACCGTGAAGCTGGTCACAGAAGCAATTGCGGCACCGGCGATCTCCCACTTCGGCAACGGTCCCCAGCCGAACATCAGAAGCGGATCGAGAATCAGATTCAAGACATTCGAACCGATCATCAAGCCCATCGCCCAGTGTGGATTGGCCACCCCGCGTAAAGCCGTGAAAATCGAATAGGTTACATACATCACCGGGAGACCGACGATCAGTATCCTGCCGTAGGTGATACCAAGCGTAAGGGCATCGCCTTCGGCGCCCAGGATCGTAAGCGCCTCCGGCATGAATATCCAGCCAACAATAGCCAGGGGCGTACCGAAGATCAGCTTGAGCAGGAATGTCTCTTTGATCGCCGTCTCGGCCTGATCGAAATCTTTCTCGCCGTAGCGTCGGGAGATGACGGCAATCGATCCGGGACCGACGAGTTGATTGAACGAAAAGAGCATCCACAGAAGATTCCCGAAGAAGGTCACCGCGGCGACCGCCGAAGTGCCTGACTCGAGACGCGACACCCAGAACATATCAACCATTGAGTAGATATGTTGCGCCAGGAATCCGAACATTGAGGGCAGCCCCATCTTGAGGATCGAACCGATGATCGATCCCTCGGTATAGTCGGCGCGCTGCTTAACCGTGTCTTGCTGAGCCATAGCAAGAGGATACGGTTTCATTCCAAAGTAGATGCAGATTATTCGGGCAAATTGATTCAATCGCAGGAAAAGTTGCGATGTGGGGGTAGGTGAGACAATTGCCTCTTGCACCAGAGCTGTGGGGAGCTCAAGAACCACAATGGCAGGCGCTGCTCAGATCTTCATCCAAGCAGCGCCTGGGGCTGCCCCTATCAGGGTTGCGATTTTCTGGTGATGCGGAGTTAACTGGAAAGTCCGCCGGCACCCTCACACAAACGCCGAGCAACGCTGCTGCGGAGATCTTGCGCTTTGCCGACGGACAATCCCTGGCATCTATGTAAGTCTTCTTCTGACCCGAGGGTCACTTGACGTTGCAGGCCGGAGCAATCCCCTTCTTCTCGTAGTACTGCTGGTGATACTCCTCCGCCTTGTAAAACTCCTGTGCAGGCTCGATGGACGTGGCAATCGGTTTCTTATACTTGCCGGAAGCCGTCAGTTCCGCCTTCGACCTGGTAGCCAGCTCCTTCTGTCTGGGTGTATGGAAGAAAATCACGCTGCGATACTGATCCCCAATATCCCAGCCCTGGCGATTCACCTGAGTCGGATCGTGGCACTCCCAGAAGGCGTCCAGCAGCTCTTCGTACGACACCTTCTCGGTGTCGAACTCGACCTGGACAACTTCTACATGACCTGTCTCATGAGTGCAAACCTGCTGATACGACGGATTCTCGACATGTCCTCCCATGAATCCGACTGTGGTTGCCACCACGCCTGCGAGTTGTCTGAATGCCGACTCTACTCCCCAAAAACAGCCTGCGCCGAAAGTTGCTACTTCAATCATCTGCTTGTTCTCCATCTCGATCCGGTTTGGTTTTTACCGCGAGGATTGATTCTTCTGATCGCGATCATGTTCTGTTATCAAGTAGAACGTGAACCGGCAGCATCTGTTTCCCGGGAAGTTATAACGTTTTTCTAACGGCGCTCAACGCCGTCGCAGCGGCATAATCGGTTAGGACTGTAAGGCTTAGGTGTCTGATGCTGTGTCGGAACGGGCTTCCATCTCAGCCGATGAGCGGGAGCCGAGCAAAATGGCCAGCCAGCGGGTCTCTTCTGAGGCGCTCAGCGCGATCTTGACTGTCATCGTCAGTGGGACCGCAAGGAGCATCCCCACCGGACCCAGAACCCAACCCCAGAAGACCAAGGAGATAAACACGACCAGCGTGGAAAGCCCGAGCCCTTTGCCCATGAAACGCGGTTCGATGATGTTGCCGATGCTGAGGTTGACCACCAGGTAGCCGATCGCAACGACGATCGCCTGCGTCGGACCGGTCTGGACGATTGCCAGCAGGATCGGCGGAATCGCCGCGAGTATCGAACCGATGTTGGGGATGAAGTTGAGAAGAAACGCCAGCATCCCCCACAGGAGTGGATAATCCAACCCCACTATTGCCAGGAATATCGCGATGATCAATCCTGTACCGAGGCTGATCAGAGCCTTGATCGCAATGTAGCGGCGAACATTGGAAGTAAACTGCTGCAGCTCAGAAAATTCTTCGGGGGCCCTGCCAAAGGCGTAGCGGAATTTCTGCGGGAAGCTCGACGCTTCGAGGAGCAGGAATACGATAGTCAGGGTAATCAGGAAACCATTCGTTACCAATCCGCCCAGGCCCGTAAGAGTATTCCCCACCACGCGCATCACGGCACCGACGTTGAGGTAGTCTCGCAGTGGTGTTTCGGTCCAGCGAATTCCCCGACTCTCCAGCCACACCTGCACATCATTCATCTGCGCCTGGAGTCGTTTCTGGTAGGTGGGTAGGTTTTCGGTGAAGCTGTTGATCGATTGTCCGATTACCGCCCCGAAGAGAACCATGAAGATCGCGATCACCAGGACGACGATCAGAAGCGCAACCAGGGTTGGGATACCTCTTCGCTGCAACCAGATCAGGGGCGCGGATGCGATGACGGCAATGAACGTAGAAAGTAGGAAGGGAACGAGAATCGCTTCAGCCGCCCGCATTCCGGCGATCACGATCACGAAGGCCGCCAGCATCAACAAGATTCGCATCGGCCGCGATCGCGTGAAGGATGGTATATTGTCTCGCATAGCCAGTCCTGAACCTGCATTGTTGAAACAGTTTCAGCAAGGGAGAATGCTGTAAGAATCGATTAGCCGGCGTGGTTGCGCGAGAGCCTGTGCCGGTAGCGTCCGATGACCAGAATCATCACCCCGGATGAAATCAGGATCGCCCCCAGGTACTCCCTGAAAGTGGGCAGCTGTCCAAATACGAAGAGCGCAATCACCACCACAAACACCGGCTGGAGTTGAGAAATCACCGCCAGCTTCGAAAGCGGCATGCGGTCGAGTGCCAGTACGTAGGTGTACCTGGTGGCAAGTGGTCCAAGGAATCCGAGTGCGATCACTCCCAGCCAGACCGTCTCCAGACCGTCGAAACTTGCTCCAGTTGCATACCAGACACTCCAGTAGATGCCACACATCAGTGTATTGCGCACGGCCACCAGGGTGAGGGGTTCAAGGTGCATCAGAGCGAGCTTGGAAGCAAACTCGGCAAATCCGAACAGCAGCGATCCAAAAAGGACATACCAGAAACCTGTCATGAACTCCACGCGGAGAGTCATGCGCATTACGACAATACCGAGGATGGAGAGAAGCGCACCGATTGTCTCGATCTTGGTGAAACGTTCGCCGAGGAAAATGACCCCGCATGTAATTGCAACGGGGACTTCGGCACGGGTGAGAAAAGCTGCCAGCGAAGGTTCCATCTTCTGAACCCCCGCCCAATGGGCGAACACCGAAAGGGTCGAAGTCAGCGAGAAAACCCCCAACCAGAACCAGCCGGGTTTGCTGAGATTGCGCAGCTTGCCAAATCCTCCGCGCAGGGCGGCGGCAACCAGCAGAATCGACGAGGCAATCGAGAAGATCAGGCTGTTCATCAGGATGGGGGAAATCGCGAGCAGATTCCACTTACCCACAACCACAGCCGTGCCGGAAGCCAGGGCAGAACCGGTGCCGAGGAGATACCCACTCCGCGTGCGGCTATCTTTGCTGTCAGGAGCGGGGGTGTCTTTCGATTCGATGAAGCTGTCGGGCACGGTAGTCCTTGGGTCACTCACTGCGCTCGGTTGGCAATGACTCCGTTGTCGGTTTCCCTATCGTCAGTGATGCTGTCGTCTGTGATCTTGTCGCCAATCAGTTCTAAGCCGAGGCTGCAACTGAATCTCTGAAATCTTCCGCCACCAAGGTACGTGGAAGGTTGGCGAAAGGCAATCAAGACAGGTCTATCCGAAAGAAATATCACTGGTTCGCTCAAAGCAAAAGGGCCGGATTTTATCCCGGCCCAACTAGTCAGTAAGAAATCGTGAATGAGTTGCCTGAAGCTACTGAGCTGCGCCCTCCATGCCAACCTTCGGGCAGAACTGGCGCCAGGTGCCCTGCATTGGCAGGTGATTGTCGTTTACGTCGGCGGCGTAGCCGAACTCGCCTCTCATAACACCGGCAACATTGCTGTTCATATCGTAAAACACGCCCTGAAACTTACCGTGTCCGGTACCGCACAGCGGGCAGAGGCGCGGATCATCGAAGAACCACTTGCCGTTGAACAGGTAGATAACTTCATCGGTGACGTATCCTGACACCGACCCCTCGAAGCTACCGGCCCCGGAGTTCGACATCTCGAAAGTTCCGACGTAAAGGCCGGCCGGGTCATTATTTGACTCATACCAGACGCCACTCATATTGCCCGACTGACCCGAGATATCATCGCGTATCCATTCCCCCAACATCGTGCCCGCCGGACATTCATTGGTCCAAATCCTTCTGGCAACCACAACCAGCGCCTGCATATTGTTCACGTGGTAGATCCTGGCAAAATCATCAAGCTCCCAGAATTGCAGTTCCAGGTCGATCTGCTCGGTATTGACCGACAACCACGGCGCGGTGATGTAGGTAATGTCACTGTCAAGATAGATCAGGAAACTCAAACCATCCAGGTCACCAGCCTGCGAGACCCAGGCGGCCATGGAGCTTGCATTGACAGCAAGCACCGAATCCTCACCCGGTTCGAAATCGATCTCGTAGACCACGTCGATCGTCGACACCCCATTGATGCTCACGTTGCCCGACCAATCGTACAGGACCGGGAGGGTTGAGGAGTTTGTCAGATCGCCCCACAACAATGTCACCGCATAAAGCGCATAGTTGGTATAGGGTGGATCATAAATCGTATTGGAAGGAATAAACTTGCTGATTCCACCTTCGACAGGAGCAAACGGCATCGAATGTTTCTGAGCGATTTGCATCACATCTGCGGGGATCTCGTTGTCGGGATCCACAGCCTGGGTAGAGGAATCTCCGCAGGCGTTGAGAAGGAGTGCCACGGCAAGAATTGCAGCAACGAAAGGTGCGCCCATGCCTATTAACTTCTGATAGCGCATGATATTGGCTCCCGTTTAGTAGTTCCTGTTCCCTGTTCTCAATTTATCGACACTTCCATCCGAGATCAAGAGCAAAGGGGGGGCAATGTCGAATTCGCTGTGCTATCGGCGAACTATTAGACGTACTAACCCTCGATCTGGCTAGTGTGACTTCAGGGCTTGAACCAGTTTTGCTGCGGGTCGGTCAACTCCGTTTTTTTTCATTCGGTGCTGAAACAACATCACGGGATTACCAGTCTAAGCTGTTGTTCGGGCACAGGGTGGAGTATTTGCGCTGTTCCCGGAGTTCGACTCAACTGGCACTATTCAGTTAAACATATCGGGAGTCTTAACCCTCATGAAGAAGCGAACCAAGAAACTGCTACTGCTTGCAATTGCGGTTGTCGTTATCGTTGCGGTCGCCGGAACGATTCTGTCGGGCGATTCCGACAAGTCAACCTCGGTGCAGGCGGATCTTGCCTTCAAGGATGACATCAAGGAGATAGTTACCGCATCGGGACGCATCCAGCCTCAGACGCAAGTTGATATCACATCAGAAGTTTCGGCTCAGATCATTGCCCTGCTCGCCAAGGAAGGGGATCGAGTTGAGGCGGGTCAGCGATTGATAGTGCTTGATACGATCCAGCTGCAATCTGACGTATCACAGGCTCGCTTCAGCCTGGATGAAGTGACTGCGCGCGCCGAAGCAGCCCGCACACAACTGGAGATTGACAGCCTCGAGGCCGCGCGTCAGCAACGCCTCTTCGCCCAGGACCTGGCCTCTGAAACGGATGCCACCAATGCGCGGCTCCGCTTTGAGAATGCGAAAGCGAACTATAACGCGATGCTGGCTCAGGTGGAGACCTCCCGGGCGATCCTCGAGAAGGCTGCGGACAATCTCACCAAAACCAGTATCAAAGCCCCGATGCCCGGTGTGATCACATTTCTGAATGCGGAAGTTGGTGAGATTGCCCAGGCACAGACGGCGTTCACGCAGGGTCGCACGCTGATGACGATCGCAGATCTATCGGTCTTTGAAGTTGAGGTTGATGTTGATGAAACCGAGATCGGCAAGGTTCTGCTCGGGCAGGACGCCAGAATCCGGGTTGATGCTTATCGCGACACCGCATTCGTCGGGCACGTCGTGGAGATCGGCAACTCGGCGCTGGTGCAGGGCCAGGGTACGGAGAACTACGCCACCAGTTTCCGGGTGAAGGTTCGCTTTGAAGAGACCGACTACGTCTTCCGGCCCGGGATGTCGGCCACGGTTGACATCACAACCGCCACGGCCAAGGATGCGCTCCTGATCCCGTATGCTGCGCTGGTGACGCGAGAATTCGATGCCGACTCACTCAAGAATCAGAAGCCGAATGAGGATTCCGGCAGTGGGCTGGTGCAGAGTGCCAATGCAGCTCAGGGGGATGTGACGGAAGCGAAAGCGAAGGGGAGCAAGGAAAAGATCAAGAAGTCGGGAGTGTTCGTTATCTCGGGCGGCAAGGCGAAGTTTGTGGAACTCGCGACCGGGATTGCGGATGAGCGCAACATTGTGGCGCTCAACGGAGTCGCTCCGGGTGATACAATCATATCGGGTTCTTACCAGACTCTGCGTCAACTGGAGCCGGGTGAAACCGTCAAAATTGACTCACGCTCGATCGAGCGGATGAACGAACAAGAGTAACGAACCGAGGACCCAAACCGCTATGGTCGTTCTGATCCTCATCAAGGAAGCGCTGGCCGCGATCTGGGCCAACCGCTTACGCTCATTCCTTACAATTCTCGGCATGGTAATGGGAGTCACATCCGTGATTGCCATCGTCTCATCGGTAGAAGGGATGCAGCACAACATTGAAGATGCTATCGAGTCGCTTGGCTCGAACACCTTCATCGTTACGCGCTTCGGAATCAACATGTCGATGGACGAGTACCTGCGCCGCATGAAACGAAAGAAGCTCACGCGTGGCCTGATCCCTCTGATTGAGGATGGCTGTCCTGATTGCAAGTATGTAGGTGCCGAGGGGTATGCCTCGGATCCGGTGCGGTATGAAGGAACGACGCTGCGCACGCTGGAGATCGATGGTCAAACACCCAACGTGATGGCGATGCGCGACCTCGATGTCAAGATCGGTCGTTACATTTCGTGGGAAGATGATCGTCGCAAGTCGCAGGTGGCATTTCTCGGCTTTCGGGCATACGAAAAGCTTTTTGGCGAAGGCACCGCAATCGATCCGGTCGGGAAGAAAATCCGCATCGGTCGCAACGAATTCGTGGTGATCGGGGTTGCCGAGGAGGTGGGCGGCCTCGTGGGCGAGGATATGGACAGCTTCGTGGTCATGCCACTCTCGACCCTGCAAAAACTCTATCCGCAGCCGGGAAATCCGGTTAACCTCCTGGTCAGTGCGGCATCCTCAGAGAGGCGGGAAGCAGCGATGGACCAGGTGCGGGTGGCCCTTCGATCTGCACGTCACCTCGACTATGAAGAAGAGGATGACTTCACGCTACTCACTCCAGAAGCGATTCTGTCTGCGGTCAACAGCATCACAGCAGGCTTTCGCGCGGTCCTGATAACCCTGCCACTGCTATCGATTGTCATCGGTGGGATAGTGATCATGAACATCATGATGATTTCCGTCACGGAGCGCACCCGTGAGATCGGCATCCGCAAGTCGCTTGGAGCGAAGCGTCGCCATATACTGGTCCAGTTTCTGTACGAATCGCTGGTGATCTCTCTTGTGGGAGGTGCGCTCGGCATCCTCTTCGGGGCAATATTGGGACGAACAGTATTGGTGAACCTAATGGATATCAACGCCAGTCCGACAACGATGGCTATCACTCTGGGAGTCGGCATCAGCACCGCTGTCGGACTCTTCTTCGGGATCTATCCCGCTATGAAAGCAGCCAAGTATGACCCGATCAAGGCGCTGAGCTATGATTAATTTCCGCAGGTTCGTTCCTGAGATCGTGGAGGGGATGAAACTCGCGATCGAATCGATCCGGGTGAACAAGTTTCGTAGCGCGATGACTATCATCGGGGTAATGGTGGGTGTCGGCGCGGTGATACTGGTGAATACGATCATGGATGGCTTCAAGGAATATGTCGAATCCTCGATCGATAAGATCGGTTCAAACGTGATCTATGTAACCAAGTGGGAGATCGGTACTGATCCCGACAATCTCTCCGAAGCCCAACGGCGCCGGAAGGATATCACGATGGAGGAGGCGTACGCGATTCAGGAGATGTGCCCGCTCATCAAGGCGGTATCTCCCGAGAAGCGGGCGTTCAACAATGTGGCGAAGTATGGCAACAAGGAGATTCGCAACCCGGATGATTTTCGCGGCGTCTGGCCGACGCAGATGATCGTGGCCAATCGCGAACTAGAGCATGGACGATTCATCGACTACAACGATATGCGCCGCGGTTCGATGGTTTGCGTGATTGGACCTGAAGTCGCCGACGCGCTCTTCTACGATCGCGCAGAGGCAGTGGGAGCCGAGATAACGGTCAACGGCTATAAATTCGAGGTAATCGGAGTGCAGGCACGCATCGACGATCTCTTCGGAATCTCCGAGAATGACTACATCTTCATTCCGATGTCGACATTCGACAAGCTCTACCCGAATCGAGAGCAGGTGCGACTGATGTGCAGCGCTGTCTCGCGGGCAGCCTTCGGTGAGGCAATGGACCAGGTGACCAATGCGATCAGGCGCGTACGGCATCTGCGGCCGGAGGAAGAAAACAACTTTGGTCTTCTGACCCAGGATCGCTTCAAGAATCGTATGGGCGAGATTACCGGTATCGTCACGCTGGTAGCGCTGGGGATTGCGTCAGTCGCTCTACTGGTTGGCGTTATCGGAGTAATGAATATCATGCTGGTGGCGGTCACACAGCGAACCCGCGAGATTGGAGTACGCAAGGCGATCGGGGCGAGGAAATTCAATATCCTCTTCCAGTTCCTCGTGGAGGCGGTTACCCTGACCGGACTCGGCGGAATCATGGGTATCATCTTCGGCGCGTTGATCGGGCTGGCGATAACCTCAATCCTGGAATGGCGGTACTACCTCTCGCCACAATGGGCTGTTATCGGGGTTGTGGTTTCTGCCGCGGTCGGCATTATCGCCGGCATGTACCCGGCCTGGCGCGCGTCTCGAACCGATCCGATCAATGCTCTTCGTTACGAATAGGCAAACTCTTGCAGAGAATCGCCCGGCTATTTGACAAACTGACACGATTTGACACGATTCTTGTATCAAAACAACCTCCAGATACTCATTAAGTACGAGAAAGGGGATGGGGGATGGGCGAAGAAGCCCGCCCGCGAAAACTTCCGTATTACCGGGCAGGTTTCTTCTGCCGGTCAGGTCTTAGACTATGGCCTCTAAAATGATAGACATCTACGCCAGGACAAGGCGGAGTTTGAAGTCTGAGAGGGACGAGGCGAATGCGATCGGAATTGTAAATTGAGCCGCTTGGCGGTGGATTCCGTGGAGCGGTAACCTTACGGTTCGATGACACGCCTTCTCAAGAGCTTATCATACCGCTTTCAGCAACGGCAACACCGGTTTTGTTTGACTTCACTTCCGGGCCTGTAGGTGGAGATCAGGGCGGTGCTGCCGTTGTCGGAAGCGGAATATGAAGTGGATTCTCAGAGGGCTGAATCCCTTCTGCCAGGGCTCGGGCAAGGCAGCCAAAATCAGGCTAACTGTGGCGGTTTCGAAAGAGGCCGCCACTTTCATTTGCTACGGGTTGTTTGGAGTCGCAGATCCTCAGATCCACTCCCCATCCGGGGCGGTCATGTCTGATTCGGTAGCGCCCGTATTGAGAGTTCCCGCCGGTTCAAACAGCAATATATGAGCCTCTTGCTCGGCGATGGGGCGATGCTCGACTCCGCGCGGGACGATAAAGAACTCTCCCTCATTCAATTCCACGCTACTACTTCGCAGCTCAATTGTAATGTTCCCTTTGATAACCAAGAACAACTCGTCGGCATCTTTGTGGTCATGCCAGACGAACTCGCCTTTGAGTTTGACGAGCTTGACGTGCTGGCCGTTAAGCTCGCCCACTATCTTTGGTGTCCAGTGCTTGTTGATTAGCGAAAGCTTCTCAGTCAGACTGACCTTGTCGCGCACCGGACGCGCCGTCATCCCCTGCTACCTAACCCTTGCGGTAGTAGTCAGTGGCGGGACCATAAATCAGTTCTGCGGCACCCATGATCGTCTCGCTGGTGGTCGGGTGTGGATGGATGGTCAATGCCACATCCTGTGCCACGGCACCCATTTCGATGGCGAGGGTGCCTTCAGCAATCAACTCACCGGCGCCGACTCCGACGATCGCGACGCCGAGTATGCGTTCGGTGTCCTTATCGACGATGAACTTGGTAACACCATCGGTGCGACTCAGTGTGAGTGCGCGTCCTGATGCCGCCCACGGGTATTTGGTTACTTTGACGTTGAGCCCCTGCTCCTTAGCCTGGGTTTCGGTAATCCCGGCCCATGCGACTTCAGGATCAGTGAACACGACCGCGGGAATAGCCATCGGCTCGAATGTGACCTTGTGGCCTGCGATGGCTTCGGCGGCATGGATACCCTCGTGGGTAGCCTTGTGGGCCAGCATCGGTTCGCCGGCCACGTCGCCGATCGCATAGATGCTCGGTTCGGCGGTGCGCCGCTGCAGATCAACACGGACGAAACCTCGATCATTTATCTGCACACCGGTCTTACTGAGACCGAGATTCTCGGAGTTCGGCTTGCGACCGATAGAGACCAGCACTTTGTCGAAGATGCGCTCCGGTTTGTCGACATCCTTGCCCTCAAGCGTCACCTTGATACCGTTTTTCTGCTCTTTCATGTCGGTGACCTTGGTATTGAGCATGATCGCTTCGAATTTGTCTTTGAGGCGCTTCTGCAGTACTGCGACAAGGTCACGATCGGCTCCCGGCAGCAGCCCGGAAGTCATCTCCACAACCGTTACCTTGCTGCCCAGGCTGGCATAGACGCTACCCAACTCCAAACCGATGTAACCGCCTCCGACTACGAGCAGCGACGATGGCACATCCTTGATCTCCAGCGCCGAGGTGGAATCAAGGAGTCGATCTGATTTGATATCGATTCCCGGGATCGTAGCGGGACGTGAACCGCTGGCGAGGATAGCGTACTCGAATGTGAGCTGGTACTTGTCGCCATCAGCGGGGCTCACTTCCAGCGTGTGGGCATCAAGGAACTTCGCCATGCCGCGGACATGCTTAACCTTGCGTGCACGTGCGAGCTGACCGAGCCCACCGGTCAACTTCTTGACGACATCCGCCTTCCACTCGCGCAGTTTGTCGACATCGACTTCCGGCTTCTTGAACTTGACACCCCAATCTTTCGCTTCGGCCGACTCATCGATCAGCTTGGCGACATGAAGCAGCGCCTTCGAGGGGATACATCCTCGGTAGAGGCACACGCCACCGGGGTTTTCTTCGGGGTCGATCAGCACTGTTTCCATATCGAGGTCAGCGCACTTAAACGCCGCGGCGTATCCGCCGGGACCTCCCCCGATTACAACGACCTTGGTAGATTTATTCGCGTCGGCCATCTCTCCTCACCATCACATCTAATGTTTATAAGAAATATCGAAATCCAACTAAGGGGTTAATCATCCAGTCTACTCGAAGTTTATTAGCAGCGGATGCTCGAGTGCATCCTTGATCCACTTCAGAAAGCGGGCGGCATCGGCGCCATCGATGATGCGGTGATCATACGACAATGAGAGCGGCAGGATCATGCGTGGCTTGAATTCACCATCGATGAATACCGGCTGCATCGAACCCCGGCTCACCCCCAGTATCGCCACCTGGGGCCACGAGACGATAGGCGTGAAGTCCACACCACCGATCGAGCCCTGGTTGGAGATCGTGAAGGTGCCCCCCTCCATATCATCCGGAGTCAATTTGCCGCTGCGGGCCTTGTCCGAGGTCTCCTGCAGTATTGTGGCCAGCTCGACAATCGACTTCTGATCGACGTCGCGAATCACCGGAACAAGCAGACCGCGATCCGTGTCGGTGGCGATTCCAATGTGGTAGTACTTCTTGTGGATCATCTGCTCACCGGCAGGATCGATACTCGCATTGAACTTCGGAAACTGTTTCAGCGCCCGAGCACAGATATGAAGCAGAATGGCAGTGACGGTCAACCTGGCGTTCTTCTTTTCCGCCTGTTTGCCGAACTGCGCTCGGAATTTCTCAACCTCAGTAATATCGGCCTTATCGAACTGCGTGACATGCGGCACGGTCAACCAGGCGTTGCTGACATGCCCGGCTATCACCTGGCGTACGCGAGACATCTTGACGATCTCGACCTCACCCCACTTGCTGAAATCGGGGAGAGGCTTGGCGCCGGCTATCGCGGGACCCGCCACACCTTTAGAGGCTGTGACGATCTCTTTGACATGGGCTTTGACATCATCAAATGTGATGCGGCCACCGGGACCGGTGCCGGTGATATCCTCGATGTTCGCACCCAACTCGCGCGCGAGTCGACGCACGGAGGGAGCCGCGGGTCCAGCCTCACGCTTTGGCTTGTCCGGAGCTCCTTGATCCTCACCTGTTGAACCGGTGCGCTGAACCGCTGTCGGCGCGGCAGTTGGAGCTGACCCGGGTTCAGGTTTCGTTTCGGGCCGGGCCGCGGGCGTCTCAGGTTCCCGCTCAGGAGCCTTGGCGGGAGCCTGGTCCGGCTCTTCGGGCGCTGTTACCGCCTCTGCTGCCTCCTCGACCTTGCCGGCAGCTGACGGCTTACCCTCGGTGTCGATTTTGCCGACGACATCACCAACCTTGAGTGTGTCGCCTTTCCGGACGCTGATCTCGGTGATCTTGCCCGCTTCCGGCGCGGGAATCTCGACCAGCGCCTTATCTGTCTCGAACTCGATGATCGTTTGATCCTGCTCGACGAGATCGCCCTTGGCCACCTTGATATCGACGACAGAGCCTGCCTCGACATTCTCACCGATATTGGGAATCTTTATTTCTTTAATCATGAAACTACTTTCGTGCTGCTAATTCCGTGCAATTGAGGTTTGAAGTCCTGGCGTGAGACTGATCGGCTATGAGGTTAGCGGATCAACCTTCTCAGGATTGATCTCCAGTTTCTTGATCGCCTTCCTGACCAGATCCGCCTTGATCGTTCCATCTTCGAGCAGGCCCTGCAGCGCTGCCAGTGCAATATAGCGAGCATCCACTTCAAAGAAATTCCGTAGCGCTTCCCGATTGTCGGAGCGGCCATAGCCGTCTGTGCCGAGTGTGATGAACCTGCCCGGTATCCATTTGCCGATCGTCTCAGGGATAGCCTTCAGATAGTCGGATGCAGATACGAATACTCCCTCTTCCTCAGAGAGAATCTCTCTGACGAATGGGGTCTTTGGTTTCAGATCCGGGTGCATGCGGTTGTACCGTTCCGTCTCGATCGCATCCATATACAATTGCTTGTAACCGGTGGCACTCCAGACATCGGCGGCGACACCAAAGTCTTCTTCCAATATCTTCTGCGCCTTGATTGCTTCATTGAGTATCGTGCCCGAACCGAGAAGATGGGCCTTGCCGACCGCATCCTTCTTCTTCAGTGAACTCTTCTTGAACTTATACAGTCCTTTGAGGATACCCTCTTCGACCCCCTGCGGCATCGGTGGCTGCGGATAAAACTCATTCATCACGGTGATGTAGTAGATCAGGTTCTCCTGCTCGACATACATGCGTCGAATACCATCTTTGATGATGACAGCCAGTTCATAGGCGAACGCCGGATCATAGGCACGCATCGTCGGCAGGAAGTAGGCGATGAGATGGGTGTGTCCATCCTGATGCTGCAAGCCCTCACCGGCAAGCGTGGTGCGACCGGCGGTGCCGCCCAGCAGGAACCCGCGGGCCTGCACATCCCCGGCGGCCCAGATCAGATCTCCGATGCGTTGAAATCCGAACATCGAATAGTAGATGAAGAACGGAATCATGTTGACGCCATGCGTGGCGTACGCCGTGCCCGCAGCGATGAATGATGACATTGCCCCGGCCTCGGTGATTCCTTCCTCCAGTATCTGACCATCCTTGCTCTCTTTGTAGTAGAGCAACGAATCTTTATCGACCGGGTCATAGAGCTGCCCCACGTGCGAATAGATTCCGATTTTGCGGAAGAGTGATTCCATGCCGAACGTGCGAGCTTCGTCGGGTACGATCGGCACGATCAGTTTACCGAGTTCCTTGTCGGAGAGCAGCTTCGAGAGCAGGTGCACGAAGGCCATCGTGGTGGCGACATCGCGGTCGCCGGTGCCTTCGTAGAACTCCTCGAACAAAGCGTCAGAGGGCATCTTGAGCGGCTGCACCGTGACAGATCGCTTCGGCACATATCCACCCAGCTCTGCACGACGCTCCTGCAAGTACTTCATCTCCTCGGAGTCTTCGTCCGGCTTGTAGAACGGCATCTTACCGATGTCGTCATCCGAGATCGGGATACCGAAGCGGCTGCGGAAGTGACGCAGTTCGTCCTCGTTCAGCTTCTTCTGCTGATGGGTGACATTGCGGCCTTCTCCCGCTTCACCCAGGCCGTAACCCTTGATTGTCTTGGCCAGGATCACCGTCGGAGCGCCCTTGTGTTCGGTTGCTGCCTTGTAAGCGGCATAGACTTTCTCGGGGTCATGCCCACCGCGGCGAAGTTTCTGCAGTTGCTCGTCGGAGTAGCTCTCGACCAGCTTCAGCAGTCTTTCATCTTTGCCGAAGAAATCTTTGCGAATGAAGTCACCACTGGAGACGGTGTACATCTGGTATTGTCCGTCGGGAACTTCCTCCATGCGCTGAACGAGCAGCGATTCTTCGTCCGCCGCCAGCAGCGGGTCCCAATCGGCCCCCCAGATAACTTTGATCACATTCCAGCCGGCACCACGGAACGCAGCCTCGAGCTCCTGAATGATCTTGTGGTTTCCGCGTACGGGACCATCGAGGCGCTGCAGGTTGCAGTTGATGACGAAAATCAGATTATCAAGCTTTGCACGCGGTGGCAGGGTGATGGCGCCGAGCGATTCGGGCTCGTCTAATTCGCCGTCACCGAGGAAAGCCCACACCTTCTGATCGCTGGTATCTTTGATGCCGCGATCCTCCAGGTAGCGATTGAAGCGCGCCTGATAGATTGCCATGAGGGGGGAAAGCCCCATCGAGACGGTAGGAAACTCCCAGAAATCGGGCATCAGGCGTGGATGCGGATAGGATGAGAGGCCGCCCTGCTCGCGCAGCTCGCGACGGAAATTGTGCAAGTGTGTCTCCGTGATGCGACCCTCCAGGAAGGCGCGGGCATAGATGCCGGGGGCGGCGTGTCCCTGGAAATAGATGATGTCGCCGGGGTGCTTATCGCTCTTTGCCCTGAAAAAGTGATTGAATCCGATCTCAAAGAGGGTAGCGCTGGAGGCGTAGGTGGAGATATGCCCGCCGATACCACTTTGTTCGCGGTTGGCGCGGACAACCATCGCCATCGCATTCCAGCGAATGATCGATTTGATGCGGCGTTCAATCTCGCGGCTGCCGGGGAAAACCGGCTGATCTTTCACCGGAATTGTGTTGATGTATGGCGTATTGGCAGTGAACGGGAAGCTGACTCCCTTCTCCTGCGCATGTATCTGCAAGCGGCGAAGCAGCTTACGGACACGATCGGGACCCTGGTTTTCCAGGATATAATTAAGGGACTCCAGCCACTCCCGATTCTCATATTCTATCTCGCTGAGAGCTTTCTGCTGCTCGTCTATCGTCATTCTCTATTGCTCCTGAAGGCTGTCATTTCTGCGGCGTACTATCCTGTTTGTCGCAGCGCCTGTTGATTCTGCCATTCGTGTTAGCCCCATTTGGGTCGGGAAACACGCCCTGATTGGCGGAAGATTTCCTGAGATGGCACACCGCAGGGGCACCTTCGCCATTCGTCCTGAGTTCGGCGTATTGAGCGGTCAACATACCTAGTAACACGAATGCAGTCAAGAATCGGTTGGCACGAATTGGTAACCAGAGTAAGGCGATGGTTCGTAGAAATCAAATGCGGTACGATGAGAAAATTCGTAACAATCTTTAGAGGCTTATTTTTCGAGTGACAGCGTGGACGACACTGTTTTTTAAGCATTTCAGGGAGGAGTGGGAATAGCACAATGAGAATCCGGAAAGAACATCGAAAACTACCCGGGGGGATAATAAACCATAGCTGGACCGTGCGCCTGCTTGCAGCATTTGCCTTTGCAGCGCTGGCGATTGGCGCGATCAGTTGTGCGGTGAACAAGGCCACCGGCGAGCGGCAATTGAACCTGATCAGCGAATCGCGCGAGATCGAACTTGGCAGAGATGCGCATCAGTCAATTCTGGCTTCGATGGGAGTCTATCCGGACTCAGCGGTTCAACGCTACGTTCGCGAGCTGGGGTTGGCGATGTCTGCCAGATGCGAACGCCCCAACCTGCCATGGACTTTCACGGTTGTTGATGATCCGACGGTCAATGCCTTCGCGCTGCCGGGTGGGTTTATCTACGTCACGCGCGGAATCATGGCGCATATGTCGAATGAAGCTGAACTTTGCGGTGTGCTCGGACATGAGATCGGTCACGTGACTGCACAGCATTCGGTCAACCAGATGAGTAAACAGCAACTCGCCGGTCTGGGACTGGGAGTCACGACGATAGTCAAACCGGAACTGCAGAAGTATAGTGATTTGTTGAGTACGGGGCTTGGGCTGCTCTTCCTTAAGTTCGGTCGGGATGACGAGAAGCAGGCGGATTACCTCGGACTCCGTTATATGAGCCGCATCGAACGCGACCCGCGGGAGATGGAAGATGTGATGACGATGCTCGATGCGGTCACGCAGGCCCACGGTGGTGGCAGGGTGCCGGAGTGGCTCTCGACCCATCCTGATCCGGGCAATCGGCGACAGTTGATCAAAGACAACCTTGACACGATGACAACCGACTTTGCCGGCTATGCGGTCAACCGCGATGGCTACCTGAACATTCTCAACAAGATGAAATATGGCACCGATCCGCGGCAGGGCTATTTCCAGGGCTCCGATTTCTATCATCCTGACTTGAAGTTCCAGATTTCGTTCCCCGACGGGTGGCAGACAGCTAACCAGGTCGCGGCCGTCATCGCGGGTTCTCCCGATGAGAATGCAATCGTGCAGGTGACGTTCGCGCAGGCATCCTCCGCCGATGCGGCGGCCGCACAATTCTTCGGACAGCCAGGGATCAGTGCAGCCAATGTCAGCGCAGGCAATATCAACAATCTTCATGCAGCCTGGGGGGATTTCCGCGCCACCACCGAGAATGGTGTGCTGGCAGGCGTGGCCTACTTCTACGACCATGGCGGCAAAGTCTACCAGGTGCTGGCCTTCGGGACGTCGAGTGGTTGGCAATCCCATGAGCCGGCAGGACGCGCGGCAGCGAGGAGCTTCTCCAAGCTGACCGATCAGGGGAAACTGAACGTGGAAGCGTGGAAGCTCGACATCATCAACATCGGCACCCCAACGACGTTGCAGGAACTCAAGGAGCGCTACAACTCGCCCGCAAGTTTACAGGAACTGGCGTTGATCAACAGAATTGCGGAGAATGCGAGCATCGGGCGAGGCGAGAGGATAAAGATGATAGTGGGTAAGCCGCTCCCCTAGGAGCCATCTGATTAGCTCTGAGCCGGTTTGCGATAGCGCGCGATCAGATTCTGAAACCGCGGCAACGACTGCAGCGCGCTCCAGTAGCAGTGGTGCTCCAGTTCGATCACGGTGAGGCTGGTTGGCACCGCCATCAACGTGTCGAGCACCTGAATGGCTTCGTCATACATATTGGCGGCGACGTAGGTCGCGGCAACCAGGCGATTGTGTTCCGCCCAACGGATGGCATCATAGCTGGCGGGCAACATCGCTTTGGCGCGTTCGACCAATCGAATCGCTGCCGCGCTGTCGTTGACGGCAAGACCGGCGGCTGTCATCAGGATCAAATCCGCCGTTGCTTCCGGCGTCCCCCGAAACTCCTCGGCCATCGGGCGAATGATCGCCAGAGCGGAATCCATATAGGCTTTGGCGGAGTCGATCATCCCGGCGCAGTAGTAGAATTCACCGACCCCGAAATAAACCTGTCCCCTGCGCAGCGGGTCTTCGATCGCGCTGATGTCGCGCCCAAGCCGCAGTTTTCTGAGTGCATCCCAATCATGCGAGAGGAAATTGAGCTGCACACTCAGGTCATTGATTACCCAGCTTGCGGTCTCCTTGCTCATCTCTTCCAGCAACTCCGCTGCTCGCTCAGGCGGCTCAAAACCAAGATAGACTTTGCCCAGTTCAAGGTGGAGTCGGTCATTATCGGGGCTGAGTTCCAACGCCCGCCCGGCTTCCGCCAACGCCCGTTTCGGCATTCGCATCATGCGCAGAGTCGAGATCAACTCCGCCGAGAGAGACCATGACAACGGGTCTATCCGGGAAGCTTCTTCGAGCAGTGCGAGTGCTTCATCCCATTTTCCCTGGCGTCGCTTGACGAAGGCTTTGAGGCTCAGGATATCCGCATCGTTCGGTTTTCCCGTGAGCGCAATCTCAAACTCCTCCAGCGCGGCTTCGTAATTGCGGTGGCCATAATAGTGGAGGTTGCCGCTGGCGATATGCGCTTCCGGCGAATTTGGGTCCAGCGCCAGCGCCTTTTCGGCAGCCTTGCGCGCGGACTCCACATGCTCGGCGCGGAAATTGTCTGGCCGGGTAAAAGCATAGCGTGATTCTGCCCGCGAGAGCTTGGCCCAGGCATCCCCGAACTCAGCATCGAGCGCAACCGCCTGCTCCAGCATTTCGATCGCGATTTCATACTTGGCCTGTTCAAGGTAGTCGCTTCCACGCAGGTAGAAGTCGTACGCGCGTTCATTCTCGGTTTGCTTTGCTGCGTCTGACTGGGTTCCGGTACCCGCAAACGTCAACTCGAGTGCACCTGCTATCTCCATGGCAATATCTGCCTGCACGGCGAATATCTGATCCAGAGTGCGCTCATAGGTCTGCGCCCAGAGGTGCGAATCATCGGCTACCCTGATCAACTGCGGCACGATGCGTACCCGCTTCACCTCACCTGATTTGTCCCAGCGAATTGTTCCTTCGAGCACATATTCGACATTGAGCTCGTCTCCGATCTGGGCGAGGCTCTTGTTATGGTGGCGATACTGATTGGCGCTGGTCCTGGATATGACGCGCAAATCACCTATGCGCGCGAGGCGGGCGGTGATTTCCTCGGTGATCCCATCCGCGAAGTATTGATCCTCTTCCGAGCCGAGGTTCTCGAATGGCAGCACCACGATCCCCTGTGTGCCGGACGCTGACGGGCCGCTACTCCCTCGCGGCCAGAATACCATCGCTACAACGGCGATTGTAGCGATAACCAGGTAAGGCAACCAGCTCTTGAGCGTGGAGGATCGTTTCGCGGTGACGTGACCGATCGTGGAAACCATCGGTGCAGAGCCGCTGATGTTAAGCAGCTTCAGATCAGAGTTCAGGTCCGACGCCGATTGATAGCGCAGATCAGGATCCTTTTGCAGCAAGCGGAAGATTATCCGGGCGAGATCGTTCGGTACGTCGGGTCGTGATTCGGTTAACGGTGGTGGCTCATCGCTCAGGATTGCATTGAGCGTCGCCGCTTCGTTGCTCCGCCGAAACGGAGAATTGCCCGTGAGCACTTCGTAGAAGACGATTCCGAGTGAGAAGAGATCGGAACGGGCATCGACCGGTTTGCCCTGCACCTGTTCAGGCGCCATGTACGCGATTGTTCCGACTGTCGAACCGGCTTTCGTGAGCCGGTCGTCGTCAAGGCTCGATGCCAGACCGAAATCGAGGATCTTGGGGCGCCTGTCATTGTCTACGATGATATTGGCGGATTTGATATCGCGATGAACAATTCCACTCGAGTGGGCATGAGCCAGCCCGGAAGCAAGCTGCTCAAAGAGCGAGATCGCCTCTTTCGCCGTCAGTTGCTGCTCCTTACCGTAGGCACCGAGCGCAACACCGTCCACATGTTCCATCGCAAAATAGGGACGACCCTGAAAGTCGCCAACTTCGTGGATCGTGATAATACTTGGATGGTTGAGCTTGGCGGCGGCACGCGCCTCGCGCACAAAACGGCTCTTGAATTCTTCATCCTCGGCCAGTTGAAGTGGAAGGAATTTCAGGGCAACACGGCGCTGCAGCTTTGTGTCTTCGGCGAGATAGACTTCACCCATCCCACCGGCTCCGATGCGCTCCACTATGGTGTAGTGTCCGACTTCGGTACCCGCTGAGAGGATGTTTACTTTTCTGGTCTTGTCGTCTTGTTGCTCGCTCATATTATCGCCATGATATGAATATGGATGGAGTGAAGCAAACTGTATGAATAGTATGACGATTGCCTCGGTAGCGATGTTTCACGCCGGTAAGAGCCGGTGATTGCATTTGCCAGAACCGGGTCGGGCGTTTATACTGAAGTCAGCCCCTCAATCTGTCTGGTGGCTTGAAATGAGGAGGCCATTCGGCGAGACGATATGATTAGACTGCTTCGACATCTTGACGGCACAGTGCCGCGTTCATCAGCAATGCTGCTTGGGTTCTATCTCGTCGTCTACATCTCCCTGATCATACCGATGCACATGGCAGCGGTTGATTCCCCCTGTTGCGCAACAAACCTTGACTTCTACGAGACGCAGGTAGCTCATCATGAAGGGCATGACTTCCATAGTTGCCAGATCTGTCACAACTCCGGAACGATCCATGTCCTGCTGCTCGAACTGCCGGAGATTTTCCCCCTCGATTTCCTTGAAGCCGCTCCTGCGGCAGAGGAGTGGCAGCTTCAGGGCTCGCCAACCTCGATAAAGCACCCTCGCGCACCTCCCTGTCTTGCCTAGTAGCCCGGCCACCCTGCCGGGTCACCAGTCCAGAGATAGTTCAATAAAACACTAGCACATCTCTTGTGCGTGATTGCACGCATCTGGAGGAGACTATGCAACCGGGAGTTTACCCTAAAACGATTTCGGTAGTGGTCGGACTCTTGCTGATGGCGGCAATGGCCTCGGCATCAGCCCAGACCACTTTAAACCCTGACATCTCCGTGGTTGGAGATTTCAGGGGCTTTATTCACAACGATGAATTACGGGCCATCGACTCTGAGGAACTCAGGCTCGCTGATCCGGGGCTTGAGCTTTACATCAGCGGCTACCTCAACCCCTATGCCAGCGCGGCGATGAACCTGGCGTGGCATGGTGAACATAGTGCAGAAATCGAAGAACTGTACGGCACGATCCTGCGCGGCTTGCCATTCGGTATGAATCTGCGCGTCGGCAAATACTTGCTGGAGTTCGGGCGACTGAACACGGTTCATCCGCACGCTTACTCCTTCCTGCACCGGCCGTTGGTGCACGAGAGTTTCTTCGGTGAAGAGGGTCTCAATGACGTAGCCGTTCGCGGTTCGTTCATGATCCCCACCGGTTCCGCTTTTACCGAGGTGATGATCGCCGCACTCCAGGGAGACCTATTGTTCAGCCATCACCACGAAGAGACGGAGCACGAAGAGGAAGAGGTGGAAGCTGAGCCGGGGCTTGGTGTTTTCGGTCGGCTGACAACTTCGATTCCCACCGGTGAGTTCAGCGAATTTGCCGTTGGTGGCTCCGTCGCCAGCGCGATTTACGCATTCGAGCATGACGAATTGGACGCCGGCAGTGACCCGGAACAGCTCAGAGCCACGCTGTTGGGTGGGGATGCGAAATTCAAGTATCGCCCTGACCGTTACACCGCACTGCAGATCGAAGCTGAGGCAGTTGTTCGCATCGAAGAATTGCCTGATGGAAATCACCTGAACTCTTATGGCGGCTACGGCTATCTCGATTACCGTTTCCGGCAGAAATACAATGCCGGAGGGATCGTTGAGTGGCTGCGACGGAGGCAGCATGTCCATGCTGAAACTGAAGCAGTTGAGTCACTCGGCCGGATCACTTCAGCTGATGCTGACCACACGCTCAGCGCCGATACCTGGCGGCTGGGGATATTTGCCGGCTTCGCACCGATTGAAGAAACGTCGCTGGTGCGCCTGGTGGCGAATTGGACTGAGCCGGATGGGGCTGACGGATACTGGGAACTGACACTGCAGTTCCTCTTTAGCCTTGGCCCCCACAAACCGCATAACTTCTGAGGAGAATGGTAATGAAGCTAATTTCACTACTTCTGGTCGCACTGCTCTCGATGCCTGGAATATTGGCTGCCAAAGTCAAGGTTGTAGCTTCGACCGCTGATCTTGCCTACTTCGCAGAAGAGATCGGCGGAGAGCTGATCGAAATCGAGCGAATCGCGCCGCCGAATGCGGATATTCACTTCATCGAGGTTCGCCCTTCTTACATGGTCAAGGTGAGTAAGGCGGATGTTGCCCTGAAGGTCGGCCTGGAACTGGACATGTGGATGGATCAGATCATCGATGGGTCGCGCAACAGCAGGTTGATCATCGTTGATTGCTCCAGGTATATCAAGCCGCTCGAAGTCCCAACGTTCAAAGCGGACGCGCGCTACGGCGACCTGCATCGTTTCGGTAACCCCCATTACTGGCTGGGACCGCAGAATGTGGGTGACATCACGCAGGCAATCGTCGAGGGACTGACTGAGGCGGACGCAGCCAACGCAGATGCCTACAAAATGAATCGCGAACGGTTTCTCGAACAACTCAATTCAGATCTCGCGGCCCTGCAACCGGAGATTGACCGGCTCAAGGGGCTGGAGGCTGTCTACTACCACAATTCCTGGCCCTACTTCGACAGGTATGTCGGTATCACCGCCGTTGACTTCATCGAACCATATCCGGGAGTGGCGCCCTCGCCGTCGCATGTCAAGGAGCTGGCGGAAGATGTCAGCAGCCGGGGGATCAAAGTGATTGGAGTTGAGCCTTACTTCGACAAGCGCGTTCCGGAGAAGATTGCCTCTGAGAGCGGTGCCAAAGTCGTAACGCTCTATCCCTCGATCAAAGGTCGCAGCGGTGACGAGTCTTATGTGATGTGGTTCAAGGGCAACCTCGACGCCCTGCTGCAGGCTTCAGGAAGGTAAGGGGAAAAAAGCGTATGTGGCAATTCCTGCTCTGGCCGCTGATCGCCTGCCTGGTGCTCGTGGGGATTCATGTTTACTTCGGACTTCACATCATCAGGCGCGGCATCATCTTTGTAGACCTCTCACTGGCGCAAGTGGCTGCGCTCGGAATGACACTCGCGATTTTGTTAGGACACGATCCAGGCGATGGGACATCCTATGTCCTGTCGCTTGGGTTTGCCCTGCTCGGCGGCGTGATCTTTACCCTCACGCGCAGGATCGAGGGGAGGGTACCGCAGGAGGCGATCATTGGAATCGTTTACGCGGTCAGCTCCGCAGCCGCGATACTGCTGGTGAGTCACTCGCCGGAGGGCGCGGAACATATCCGTTACCTGCTGGTGGGCAGCATTCTAACCGTGACCCCCGCGATAGTCTTGAAGACCGCCGGGATCTACGCGGTAGTGGGTGCATTCCATTGGCTGGCGCGGAGACGGTTTCTGCAGTTGACATTCGAACCGGGAAAGGCAAGAAACAGCAAGCTGTGGGACTTGCTGTTCTACGCCTCCTTTGCCCTGGTGGTTACTTCATCAGTAAAGATCTGCGGGGTGCTGCTCGTGTTTATTTTCCTGGTAGTGCCGTCGGTGTTTGCGGCCCTGATCTCCGATAGGATCGGCGTGCGGCTGACGCTCGGCTGGATTTTCGGCGTGGTCGGGTCACTGATCGGCCTCTGGTTGTCATTCGAAATCGATACCCCACCCGGCGCTACGGTCGTATGTGTGTTCGGCGTCATGCTGCTAGCTTTTGGGATCATTCGTATTCCAGCCCTGAAACACTAACGCGTCCAGAACCTGGAAGAGTGGAGGGCTAGTCGCCGAGGTAGGAGGTCAGCAGTCGTTCCCAATCGGGTGATTGCACGCGCCGCAGGAGTACCTGATTGATCGCCTCGCGTAGCGGGCTGCCTTCCTTGAGAGCAATGGCGTAGTCTTGTCGCTCGAAGTAATTAGGAAGGACTCTCAATCTGCCGGAGTGCGATTTGTTCACCAGATAGCGAAGGATCGGCCGGTCATACACGAAGGCATCGAGTTCCTTATCGCCGAGCGCCTTCACGCCTGCTGCCGCGCTCTCAAAGCCAATGTAGTTTATATTGTTTGACTCCAGATAGTGAGCGCTGGTGGAGTTCGGTACCGAGCCCACCTTCAATCCGACCAGATCCTCCGGACCTGTAATCTGAGACTCCAGTTGGGTCACCGTGAACGCCGCTGCGATGGCCGCGGTAAACCCGGAGATGATGATGATCGCCATGAACATCCAGATGAGAGCCAGTATCCGTCCCGTAACCGTTTTCGGTGACTTGTCGCCATAACCCACCGTCGTCATGGTTACTGCGGAGAACCAGAACCCTGACCACAGCCCGCTCATGGGGCCGCCGCCGAACTCATCCGGGTTTGCTTTTCGCTCCACCATCCAGACGAGGAACCCGACCAGCAGCAGAACCAGAGCCAGCGAACCGACACTCTTGATCAGTTGCGGTGACCATAGTTTCCTCAGGGCCACGAACCAGTTGGAAGAGCCTGATCTGGCAGTCGCGATTGTGAGACCGGTTGCGAAAAACGGATGGGTGAAATCAAACATACGTTCTCGTTCGGCGGTCACGGTGAGCGCAGCTACGGCAACATCGTAGCTGCCGTCGCTCAGTCCCCGGACCATCCCATCTAGATCGGTTTCGGTAAACTCGTAGGTGAGTTTCAACTCCTCAGCGATTTGACGCCAGAGATCTATCGTAATCCCGTACCAGGAGCCATCCTCCCGCTTCATGACGAAGGGCGGTGTTTCTTTTGTTGCTATCTTGAGCGACTGTTGTGCCTGAAGCTCGACTGTCGCAGAAAAAAGCAGAACTGCGATCAGGAGAATGGCCAGAATTCGGGGCATGGTCGCCTCCCGGGATTATCGTTTTGGCGTGGCCCTACCTGAAGATATCGCCACCGGACTGCGCTGCTAACGGCTTTACCCTCCAATCATACCGGAATAGACGCCAGAATCAAGTTTGAACCTGACGTCGAAACTGGAGACGAATGGCATTGATAATGCAGTTGGCGAATCTCCTCCACTATTCGCAACTGCACCAATACTGACCCGTAGATTATTCTTGAAGGAGAATCTTGTTCCGTGACCAGGGTTGTAGCGGGAACATATGCTGAGTCGAGCGAACAGCTTGAGCATGTAACATATCTGCTGGAAAGCATGCGCAACTTCGGCGGGGGTCTTGCCGCCGCACCGTTTATCATCGTCATTCCGACATCGTGCGAAATCGAAGCTCCGATCGGAGCGGAATTCGACCGGCTTTCGGGGCTGATTCGGAGATTTGAGCCATCCGATGAAGCCCGCCTCTATTTCTTTGCCGATAAACCACTCGCCGCGGCGGTTGCTGAGGAGGTGGCGCTCTCGCTGGAGGCGGAGCTTCTGGTCTGGCTGGATGAAGACACGATCATTCTCGCTGAACCGGAGGAACTGCTGCTCAACGCTGGAACCGAATTCGCCTACCGTCCGGTGATGCACAATCGATCCGGCTCTCTCATCGGCGAGACACCGGATCAGTTCTGGGCACGGATCTATCAGCTTTTCGATCTCGACGAGTGTGAACTGTTTGAGATGACGACACCCGCCGACCAGAAGCAGATCAGGGCTTACTTCAACGCCGGTTTACTGGTGACCAGGCCGGAGAATCTGATCTTCCGTAGCTGGGTGATAGATTTCCGGCGGCTCGCGCACGATCCGCTGATCAAAAGGCTCTGCCACCAGAATATCAATCGGAATATCTTCCTGCACCAGGCGGCGCTAGTCGGCGCGGTACTGAACAAGCTGGATCAGGATCAGCTGCTGGAACTGCCCCCCAACTATAACTACCCCCTCTTTTTCAATCGGATGTACGATGCAGAGGCGGAATTCGAGAATATCTCAGATGTGGTGACCCTGCGTTATGACATCTACTTCAACGATCCGGAACCTGACTGGAGTACGAGGCTGAGAGGTCCGCAGGAAAAACTCGCCTGGCTGAGGCAACGGCTGGGAGGGGTGAGCGCGGTCAGAAACAGCCACTGATCCGCCGGGAGATTGACCTGATCGTCCGGCTGCGTTTCGGCCCCGTTATCTGGTAAAATTAGTTCCACTAAATCTATTTTCATCTTGCCTACCGCTCATCGGGGGAGTAGCTTTATCACACAGAATTGGCGGGGGTGTTACTTCATGTTTTGGCCGCCGTTGGGATTGGACTGGAAACAGCCTTCAGCCGGTGGTAAAGTTGAGACCGCAATTCGCAACACAGATAATCCACGGACCCGATTCAAATACACAACTATCAATGAGGTGAGTTGATGCGCAGGACCAGTTTATTGATCCTGATTCTTACCCTGTCGCTGATTTGCGGCGCCACAGCGGTAATGGGTCAGGGGGTAACTCCCAGTCTCTTGAACTACCAGGGGCTCCTTGCCGACGCCGACGGCCAACCGATCAATGCCCAGGGATTGGTTGTAACGTTCCGGATTTGGGACGACCCGATTGCGGCCAACGCCGCCAATCTGAAGTGGGAGGAGACTCTTACGATTGATGTCGCCGATGGCTTGTTCTCGGTGATTCTCGGCGAGACGGTCCCGATTACGGAGGATGTCTTCGCTACTTCGTTGAGTTACCTCGGGCTTACCATCGAGGGTGAGCCGGAAAGCACTCCCAGGACGCGGCTCGTGTCGGTCGGTTATTCGAGCCGAGTCGAGACCGTGGATGGCGCACGCGGAGGTGTGATTTCAGGCACGGTTGGCGTGGAAGAGAACAGCGGCAAGGGCGCCGACGAAGAGGGAGTCCGAATTGAGTTGTTTGACGGCGATGGCGTCGTGCGATTCTGGGCCAGCAAAACGGAAGTTTTTGTTCCGTGCCTGGAGTTCGCTGCTGATTCAAGTTTTCAGTGCACGGCTGCGATTAACTCAGGTGCAGCGCAGGCGATCAGTGGAGACGAAGTTATTGTCTCGACTTCTCTCGTGCAGATTCAATCCCACAGCATCAATTGTCCGACCGATGGATTTGTCATGGCCATGGGTTCCTTCGAAGCTGAAGGAAACAACAATGCCGACTACAACATGACCCTCTTGTCGGGAATCACCGACACACCCGGTTCGCTGCCGGCCGATCAGCAAAAACGCTGGACCGTTTACAACGGCTGGGAAAAAACCGCCCAGCTTCACCGCAATGTCATCTCGCTCTATCGGATTTTCCCCGTAACCGCAGGTGAGAACTCGTTTTACATGCTGGGTCAGCGTACGGAAGGAAATCATGATTTCAAGATTTCAAAGTCAACCATGTCACTCATTTTCATTCCCAAGGCGTACGGCGTAATCGATGGAGCGGAGCAAGACATAACAGCCCGGGTTCAGACACCGACAGGGCCGGCGCAAATGCCGGTCGGCGGTGGATCGGCGCAGCAATTCGGAACGCAACTCTCACAACAGGCTGCGGAGATTGCAGTTCTGAAGGCAGAACTCGCCGAATTGAAGTCGCTGGTACAGACCAAAGTCGCAGAGAAGCAGTAGAAGTGAGGTTGGTATGCAGCAATCGAACACCCTTTTGAGGTCTTGCCTGCTCCTCTTGCTGCTGATGCTGGCTTTTCCAGCTATCGGGCTGGCAGAGGCGACTGACCTACCGGCACCGCCGAAAGACGCTGTGGCAAGCAGCCCTGCTGAGATTGATGGGACAGCTAATCCGGCGCCGAAGTACCTGATCAGGAATACTTCGGTGCGTTGGGATGTCGTTTCATCGGGGGGTACCAGGGCGACAATTGGAACAGACAAATACCTGTTCGGAACTGCCGTCCAGACTGCAGTCGGTGTGGTTAGCACTCCGAACTATGTGATCCACCAGGGTTTCTGGCAGAACTTTGCCAAGCCCTGCCTTGGCGGAGATGCCGACGGTAGTGGAAGCGTGACGATTTCCGACGCCGTCTACATTATCAATTTCATCTTTGCCGGCGGACCGACCCCTGCTACGTCGTGCGGCGGGGATGCCGATGCTGACGGCAGAGTCTCGGTTGCGGACGCCGTTGCGATCGTGATGCAATTGTTTGCTCCGTAGTCGAATTCTCATCGCAGGCCGGGAAGGATCGCCCGGAAAGCTGATTCATGAAACCGGTCACATCCGTTTGCGACCGGTTTCTTTTTTGCGAGTAGATTGCGCATCGATGAGCATTCTGGCTAATTGAATTGCCAGCAGCCTTATTTTGCCCTACCTTTCGGCTGCAAACCACTTCAACCATGAAACTCGTCGAGCGCGAACTAAACCGAATTTTCATCAGCAGAGATGGTAGACCAAGATCAAAATGACGAAACGAATCGTACTCGGTTGACTCCCGCCGGCGACTTGCCACGCCAGGTGGCGCATTTCGAGGTTCGCGGTAAACTTGGCGCCGGGGGCATGGGAGAGGTGTTTCGTGCTTTCGACCCCCGCCTTCACAGGGAGCTTGCCCTTAAACTCCTGCCGGAACAGGTTGCTGATGATTCGGAGACTCGTTCACGTTTCCTGCGCGAGGCTCAGACAGCCGCTTCGCTGAACCATCCGAACATCATCACGATTTATGAAATCGGGGAGTTCCAGGGGAGACAGTTCATCGCGATGGAGCTGGTCGAGGGGGAATCGCTCAAGCAGTTGCTCCAGTCGCGCAAGCTTTCGGTCACAGAGGCGTGTGAGATCGCCATACAAATCTGCGACGGCTTGAGCGCTGCCCACGAAGCAGGCATCATTCACCGCGACATCAAACCCGCTAACATCGTTGTGAACCGTCGCCGGCAGGTTAAGATTCTCGATTTCGGGCTGGCCAAATTTCAGTCGATTTCAAATCTCACGAGCACCGGTGTTCGTCTCGGCACAATCGCCTATATGTCACCGGAGCAGGCTCGCGGTGAAGAGCTGGATCAGCAGTCTGATATCTTTTCGCTCGGAGTGATGCTCTACGAAATGCTTGGTGGCGTGTCACCATTCAAGCGCGAAAACGAGGTTGGAACCTTGATGGCGATTATCAACGACCCTCCGCCCGTTGTGACGCAGAGTGCCCCGGCGGTTTCGGCAGAACTGGCTGGAGTCGTGAACAAGGCACTGGAGAAACGCAAAAGCGATCGTTTTCAGAATGCGAACGAGTTCGGGAATGCGCTGCGCACCCTCCTGCACCAGCCGTTGGTGGCGACAGCAACCGATTCGTCACTCGATGTCACTGCCGCGGTTTCGATCCCGATCGCCGACAATTCTTCCCTCTCCGCTGTTACGCGTACGGCGGTTAGCGTTCGCAAGCCGGTGGTGATCCTGCCGTTTGAAAATCTGGGAGCAGCCGATCAGGGCTACTTCGCCGAGGGGATCACTGATGAGATAACCACCGCACTGGCAAAGCTCCGCGAATTGAAGGTTATCTCGAATAGCAGCGCTCGCCATTTCAACCTGCGGGAGTTCTCGCCGGAACGGATCGGGCGGGAGCTGAGTGTGAGCTACATATTGAGTGGTACGATTCGCTGGGATACCTCCCGCGAGCCCTCGCAGTTTCGGTTGAGCTGCAAACTGATCGACACCAAAGATGAGTCATACCTTTGGGCCGAAACTTACGATCGCGTGCTGGATCAGATATTCACGCTGCAATCGGAGTTGGCCGGAGAGATCGCCAAGGCGCTCGGGTTTGCGCTGGGTGAGTCAGATATATCGGAGCTGGGCGTCAGACCGACGAACAACCTGGAATCGTTCGACTACTACCTCCGGGGTAACGAATTTTTCCCCAAGAGCACCTCGGCGGAAGACATCGAGAAGGCGATCGTTATGTACGAGCAGGCGGTCGCACTCGATCCGAAGTTTGCCATCGCTTATGCCCGCGCCTCCCGGGCACACTCCACGATGTATTGGTTCTTCCACGATCGTACGCCGGAACGAATTGCACGCGCGGAGGTGGCGGTGGAAAAAGCCAGGCAACTGGCACCCGATCACGAAGAAACTCATCTGGCGCTGGGATACTTCTACTATTACGCCCGCAATGACTACACGCAGGCTCTACAGTTCTTCGCGCTGGCACGCACCGCCCAACCGAACAACAGCTCCCTGCTGGCGGCTACCGCATTCATTCAAAGACGAATCGGTCGCTGGAATGATGCCGAGCGCAATCTGCAGAAAGCATCTGACCTTGACCCACGTTCGGCCCTGCTCGCCTACGAAATGGGCAATACCGCGATGCTGATGCGCAAATACACGGTCGCAGTCGGCAACTTCGCACGGGCAACGATGCTGGTACCTGATTGGATCGATGCCTATGCGCGACACGCAATCTCGATCCTGCTCGACACCGGCGAAGTCTCGGCGGCGGCAGAAGTGTTCCGCGATGTGCAATCGAAATTCGATCCGGCGGAGATGGTGATCGAGTGGATACTGCTTGATCCGTTTGTCGAGTATTGCAGTGGTGACCCCAACCGGGCGATGGAGAAACTCTTCATAGACGACACCGAGATGGAATTGTACTTCATCAACAAGGGACGGTTATCCCTTCGTACCGGCGCAATCGAGGAAGCGCGCGGCTTCTTCGGATCAGCCAGAGTCTTGCTGGAGAGTAAAGTGCGAAACTATCCGGATGACGCCCGCTACCATTCCCATCTAGGTGTGGCGCTGGCCGGGTTGGGAGAGAAGGAGAGAGCCCTTGAGTCGGGAGCCAGGGCGGTTGAAATTATGCCGTTTATGCGAGACCAGGTGTTCGGCTGCACCTACCTGGAGACCTTAACCTTGATCTGCGTTATGGTGGGAGAACTCGATCGTGCGATCGAACACCTCCGGTTCCTGCTCAGTGTGCCGTCCATGATCTCGATCGAGCTGCTGAAGGTCGGAACTGATTTTGCACCGGTACGCGCACATCCCGGGTTTGCCGAGTTAATCAGTAAGTATGAGATGGAATAGCTGGAGTAAGGAAGGGTTAAGCAATGGCGCAACCAGACTTCGATATGGAATCAGCCCACAAGTTCTTCGCAGCAGACTGCTTCAATAAGGCGTGGGAGTTGATCGAGAAGAAGGAGCGAACTCCTGAAGATAACCGTCAGATGATCCTGCTGAATCAGGCATCGATCTGGCATTGGACGCAGCGGAAGGAGTGCACGAGCCGCAACCTCTCGATCGGCTACTGGCAGGCGGCGCGAATCTACGCTCTACTGGGCGATTCCGACAACGCACGGCAGGCGGGCGAGTTGTCGAGGAGTTACACGAGCGCGGAGGAGCCGTTCTATCTCGGATATGCCTACGAGGCGCTCGCACGAGCAGAATTGGTCGCTGACAATAGAGAGAAGGCAAAGGCGCATCTTGAAGAGGCCCGCACTCTAGCCGGCAGGGTCAGTGATGCTGACTCGAAGCAGTGGTTGACCAGCGACCTTGATGAGATCGCTGGCAGGCTCGGATGATTCGAATCGGACTAGCGACCCGCAGTATCGAGCAGTGACTCGAACTGCTTCTCGCCACGCAGCTTGTCGAAATCATGATCCGCTCTGGCGGATTCGGCCAGTTTGGGGCTGAGCTTCAGTGCCCCCTCCAGCGCAGTCAGTGCGCCACGCACATCGTCATTGGCCAATCGAATCACGGCGAGATCATAGAGCACTTCGGCATAGTCGGGAGCCAGGCGTGCGGTTCGCTCCATCAGGGGCAGAGCTTCCTTGAATTCCTTCCTGGTAAACAGCGTCCAGGCTTCATTCCACGAGTAATTCATTTCGGCGATATTGAGGAGTCGGCCAATCTCTTGAAATGGCTCGGGGCTGTCATCCACTCTGATATCGATCGCGTTGTCGGTGAAGCCGCCGTACCCGGCACCGGCCTTTACCACATAAATCGCGGCAGATTGCTTTCCGCGGGAGTCACCGCCGACCGCCTCGCCTGCAAGCAACGCGGCATACAGTCGTGATGCCAGTGATCCCTGTGAAGCCAGAAATGCTTTCTCCATTTGCGCTACCACCTGCTCGCCGGCGAGGATATTGCCCTGAATCGCGTAGTTTGCGCCAGCGCGCCCGCCGGCCCATGATGAACAGCTATCTCCCGTAAAAGTCACCGCCTCGCCGTTCGCGGCAACAATGCCAAATTGCCGACGAGCCGAGCCGGGATCGGAGGCGACCAGGGAATCGCGAATTGCCTCCACGCTCATGCCGGCTTCCAGCATATCGAGCGCACGCCATCCGAAGGTGGTATTGGCGTATGCCTGTGTCGCAACAGCTCCGACATCCGCACGCGCCCAGGGGACCACCGATCCCACGGCGAAGAACCGGGACGCAACCGCCACACCAAGTTCGTTAGTCGCAGGATCGCGTGCCACGATCGAGAAGGTGGCGATCGCATCAGCTTCCGCAGCTTGCGTTGCGAGCGAGCCGCCGGGCAGGATAGAACCGACAGTCAGTAACAGCAATACTACCGACATTAGTGAATTTGCTTTCATCGTAACGCCTCCACGTCATTCAGAAACTCTCTGATATTTGCAATATCCGCATCGATGTTATCGACAAAGGTCAAGTGACGCTGCGCAGAGGAGACCTCTTAGCATTGACCCTCCGTTTGTAAAGGAAAGTGTGATGCATCAGTCTGTCGACTTCTCGACAACAGCGCCAGAAGAATCAAGGTTGTCTGTGAAAAATCTATCTGCCGCAGTGACGGGTGTGTCAATCGGTAGCAACGGTGGCAGCGATTGCGCGGCGTTCTTTGATCCGTTCGAGGAGGTTGTAAACCGATATATACGTTACCGGTATCAGCACGAGGGTGATGAGGGTCGAGATCGAGAGTCCACCGATCACAGCGCGCGCCAGCGCTGCCTGAATCTCGCCACCGGCTCCGGTACCGAACGAGAGCGGGAGCATCCCAAGTACGGTTGTTGCGGTGGTCATCATGATCGGACGGAGCCGCAGGCGCCCCGCCTGCAGTACCGCGTCCCTAACGCTGAGGTTTTGTTCACGCCGCATCAGGTTGATATAGTCCACCAGCACAATCGCATTGTTGACCACAATCCCGATCAGCATAATCACCCCCATCAGGCTTTGCATGTTGAGAGTGGTGCCGGTAAGCAACAGCGTGGGCACTACTCCGATAATCGCCAGCGGTACCGCGACCATCACGATAAGGGGATCGATGAACCGTTCGAACTGCGCTGCCATCACCATGTAGATCAGGATCAGTGCCATGAAGATTGAAAGCAGAAAGTCTTTTTGCGCCTTCTGCTGTTCTTCATACTCTCCGCCGAAGATCAGTGAGAAGCCTTTGGGCAGAGGCATTTTCCGAAGCTGGTCCTGCAGCCGCTCAACCACATTCCCCAGTGCAGCGCCGCTCTCAAGATTGGCTGTGACATATGTCACGCGCTGGCCGTTGACGCGCTCGATTTCTGTGGGAGAACGACGCCGTTCGGAAGTGACCACTGCGGATACGGGCAGGATCTCCCCGGCGCCGGTTTGAATGGCGATGTTGCTTAAGTCCTGCGTGCTGAGCCTGTCGCCGGGCTGCAACCGTACCATGATCGGGAATTCATCGCCACCCTCTCGGAATGAACCGGCGCGGCTACCGCCGATGTTGGTCTGAATCACTTCGGCTACATCGTTAACCGAGAGCCCCAGATCAGCGATCTTTTCGCGGTCGATGATCAGGTTGTTCTCGGGACGGCCCTCTCTGCGACTGACACGCACATCGGCGATGTCGGGGTCAAGTTCCATCAGGCTCTTAAGATCGTTAGCGAGTTGGTCCGCCATTGCCAGGTCGTAGCCGCGGATTTCAAGTTCGAGGGCATTGCCTCCGCCGCTGCCAAAGAGTCGGCGCAACATCCAGAGGCCCGATTGCGCACTGACACGGATATTGAATCCGGGGATAGTACCGTTCACCTCCCGCCGAATGCGATCCGCCAGGACAAAACTGTTGATGGTTCGTTCATTCGCGTTCTTGAGAGATATCTCCACTTCCGCGTCGCCGGGACGAATCTCAGTCGTCAGGTGCTCCACCTGATCCATCGGGATAACCGAGCGTACGATCGGTTCAAGTTGCAGCAGGTACTGGTTCACGACCGCTATGTTGGTTCCCTGTGCCATCTCGATATCGACATCGATCTCGTCCGCATCGGTCTGGGGAGCGAGTTCAACCGGCAGCAACGGCCAGAGGAAGAGGGTAATGATGAGCAGCGAGATGGTAACTCCGAAGACCAGCTTTTTGTATTCAATGGCTTTGCTCAGCCAGTTGGTGTAACCATCCTCGAGTTTGAGGAAAATCCGTCCCAGCCTCGAACCTTTGTCATCGGTGATATGTTCTCCCTTCTTGACGGAAAGGAAACGGCTGGCGAGCATCGGCACCAGCGAGATCGCAACCACCAATGAACAAGCCAGTGCGAAGACCACAACCAGCGCCAGTTCTCGGAAGAGCATGCCGGAGATAGTCTGCATAAAAATGACCGGCAGAAAGATAACGGAGGTAGTAAGGGTTGACGCGATGATCGCGCCGATTACCTGCTGTGTACCGACGAGCGCGCTTTCCTGCAGGCTATGCTTATTTTCGCGCAGGCGCACGATATTCTCCAGCACGACGATCGAGTTATCGACAATCAACCCAATGCCAAGCGCCAGCCCCCCGAAACTCATCTGGTTGAGTGTGAGATCGCTGAAGAAGAGCACTGCGAATGTCGCGGTAATCGAGATCGGGATGGAGAGTGCGATGATAAAGGTCGCCGAGCCGTTGCGCAGAAACAGATAGAGCACGAGGATTGCAAGCAGACCGCCCCAGAGTGCAGATTTTTGTACGTTGTTGATTGAATCCTTGATGAATTCACTCTGGTCCACAACCATCATCAGGTGCAGGTCATCGCGTTCACGATCGATCTGCTCCATTACCGCTCTTGCCTTTTCTGCCACGGCCACAGTATTGGCGCCTGATTGTTTGCGAATGCCAAGCCGAACCATCGGGCGGCCATCGATCTGGACGATGCGATTAATATCCTCGTAGCCGTCGACCACCTCCGCCACATCACCCACTCGAATCGGTTTGCCGTCCACCATCCGGATGATGGTATTCGAGATCTGATCGAGCGACTCAAACTCACCCTTGGTGCGGATATACATATCACGGATTCCCTCGCGCATGTCACCACCGGGGAGCGTGATATTCTCGCGCAACAGCGCCTGGCGAACGTCGTCGGCCGTAAGCTGGCTCGATGCCAGTCGATCACGCATCAATCGAACCTGAATCTCGCGGTAGACTCCGCCCCAAACATCGACTGAACCAACGCCCGGGATTTGCTCGAAGCGCTGCGAGATCTCACGCTCGAGTATCTGCGTGAGTTCATCCATACTGCGACTCGACTGGGCGCCGAGGATTACGATCGGAAAATTATCGGGGTCAAACTTGCGCAGTCGGGGAGCTTCCACCTCAGGAGGAAAATCATCGCGAACCCGATCGAGCGCCGCGCGGACATCATTCGCCGCTTCATCGAGATTGGTGCCCTGCGCGAACTCGAGGGTAACCCGGCTGCGCCCCTCCTCGGAACTTGATCTTACCTCTTCGATATTGGGAACACTCGCGATTGCATTCTCGATTCGGTCCGTGATGATTGTCTCGATCTCTTCAGGGCCGACATTGGGATAGTTCGTGAAGATGCTGAGGTTCGGGTAATCGATCGGCGGCAACAGGTCAACCGGCAGGAAACGCAGCCCCATGACGCCAAGCACGATGATAATCAGGAACACCATCGTGGTGGCGATCGGGCGTTTGACTGCTGTGCTGGTCACACTCATCAGATAATCCTGGCTGCCTTCTATAGCCGACTAACTGCCGGGCAGCGGTTGCGCAGCCACCGAATCGGCGCTTTCGCTCTGCTGCTTCTTCATAATATCTTCAAGTAAGTCTTCGCGCTGCATCGTCTGCAGTTTCTCTACCCAGTTCCAATCGACAGTTCTAACCCGGGCGGCGCCGGAGTCGGCACCTATCAGGTCCTGGCCGATCGTGATCACCCAATCCTCCGGTTTGACACCGGTCACCCCCGCACTCATCCGGCCTTCGGCGACGACATCGACGGCGATAAAGCGGAAATTCACGGCGTCCGTCAGCTCAGGTTTGACTCCCGGCTCGACGGCGGTATGCATCGTCGACAGCGAAGCAGCGGGTGCGGCATAGACTCCAGTTTCGCCGGTGGCTGGATTCTCGTACAGCGCGCTGAGCGGCACAAGGGTTGCCTGTTCACTCTCGCCATAGTAGATATCAACAGAAACAAACATCCCGGACTTGAGCACCCGATCCGGGTTTGGCAGATCAATCTCTGCTTCAGTACTGTGCGTAATCGGATGAAGGAAAGGTGAAATTCGAGTCAACGGTGCACTCAGCATTGCGCCACCA
Organism: Candidatus Zixiibacteriota bacterium; assembly: GCA_040235515.1. Lineage (GTDB taxonomy): Bacteria > Zixibacteria > MSB-5A5 > CAIYYT01 > CAIYYT01 > JBECKX01. The sequence continues at coordinate 26,978 of JBECKX010000199.1, read as the reverse complement.
AATCCGGCGGCGATATCACAGCGCATACCGGTCTCGATATAGCGGAGCATCCTGTCGGTAAGAACGATCTCTACGGTGACTGTATCGAGTTTGCCGAGGGTGAAGAGCTGGGTGTTGCTGTTAACAAGCATTCCGATCTCGGCATTCCGATTGCCGATCGACCCTGCGACGGGAGCACGAACTACGGTACGAGAGAGCGCCTCCTGACGTTCATCGACGGTGGCCTGTGCTTGATCGACACGCGCCTGCGCCAGCTCGTAGTCCGCTTCGGCGGATGCCGCTTTAGTCTCAATCGCCTCAAGTTCAGCGTCGCTGGCCAGTTGCTGTTCGGCCAGTCTGCGGGTTCGATTAAGTTCGTTGGTAACTTCCTTCAACCGCGCCTCTGCCTGTCTTGCCTGGGCTACAGCTATCTGGTAATCAGCTTTCGCCTGCTTCAGGCGCTCCTGCAATTCGCGGTCGCGTAACGTCACCAGCGGGTCGCCCTTGGCAACAACATCACCATTCACGGCATGAACCTTCGTGATGGGAGCTTCCACCTCCGGGTAGATCCCTACCTGATTTTTGGCTTTGACGATGCCGCTGAATCTTTCACTGAGGGGCAATGCGCCGTAACGCGCCTGAACAGCTTCCACGGCCGGCACCAGTTGATTTGAGCGGTTCTCCTGCGCTTCACTTGAGCAGCTCGCATTGATCAGGAGAGCCAGGATTGGACAGAGGGCGATACGGGTGAACTTCATTATCACTACGGCGATCTCATTTCTCCGAGAAGTGTGTGCTGTGCGCGAACTATGTATGCCCCGCCAAGCTATCCAAATGATCGTGTTATATCAAGTCTCTCAAGTGACTTACTTAGAAACGAACCGGCGGTTCCAGCTGTTCCCCGGAAATCGCACTTTTCCTATCCCGTATACGGTGGTACGATGCCACCCCGGCTGGCAGCATAAGTTATAGACACCTCATTCTCGCCGAAACCAGCGCGCAACGGTTAGAAAAGATTGAGTTTTTCCGCTCCGGCGACGCAACAAGAGGCGCGGCGTACCGTACAGATTATTGTATACAATATGCAATTATTCGGAGGTGGAATGCCCGAAAACCTCGGTTTTCAACGACGAAAAAATATCAGCGGCGACCTGGCTGATACGCTGCGCCACATGATCCTCGACGGCAAGCTCGCTCCCGGCGAATGGCTGCGGGAGATTGAATTGGCACAACGACTCTCGGTCAGCCGCACGCCCCTGCGTGAAGCACTCACGACCCTGGTGGCGGAGGGCGCGCTGGTCAGGTTGCCCCGTCGCGGCGTTATGGTAAAGCAACTATCCGAGATCGAAGCAGCGGAGATTTATCCGATTCGTTCACTGCTTGATCCGGAGGCATTGCGGCTGTCGGGAATTCCCTCGTCGACCCGGCTTGCTGAATTGGAGAAGTTGCAAGATAAACTCCTCAATGCCAGGCAGGCGGAGAGCGCGGTTAAGTTCGACGACCAGTGGCATCTCTTACTCTATGCCGACTGCCCCAACTCCGAACTGCTGTGCTTGATCCGGAGCTACATGCAGAAGACCAGGCGATACGAATTGGCAGTACTGCGGGAAACGAGAGTGCTGGCATCATCATCGGCATCGAAGGCGGAAATCGTCGACTACCTGCGACGTGGTCAATTGACCCGGGCATGCTCGCGCCTGCGGAAGAGTCTTGAGGATGGCGTCAAGCCGGTCCTGGAGTGGCTGGCACAACGGAACGAAGGAGACGGAGTAAAATGATGGGATACAAAGTCAGCTTCAGAGTCAACGCCAAAGCCAGAGTTTTGGGGCGGACCTTCCTCCTCCTGGTACTGGGCCTCCTCGTTTCTGCGGTCTCGGTGGCTGCCTCAACGAACCCTGCCGAAGAGCTTGCGGGGATTTGGGTCGCAGAGGAGGATTTCGGTCCGGAGCTTCACGGCACGTTGACGATTGCAAGGACTCACCGGGGCTGGCAGGCGGAGATCTCGAACTACCTGGTGGATGCGGAGGTGTTCGGGGAACAGATAAATTTCAGCGTCCCCGGCGAACGCGGCTGGTTCAGGGGAGGATTTGAACAGGGCTACGAGCGCATTGTTGGGCACTGGATTCAGCCGCGAGTGCAATCTGCCGGCGGAGCATTTGCCTCACCTGTCATTCTGGAGCAGGTATCTGATTCCCTCTGGCAGGGAGAGGTCGTCCCGATGCCAGACCGGATGACGATCTATTTCTCAATCGCCGCTACCGACGACTCATTGGCGCGTGTGGTTGTTCTGAATCCGCAGGTCAACTTCGGACGCTTTTTCAACATCAACCGGATCATGCTCGATACGACACTCACCTGCAACAACCTCCACTTCCTCGGATTCGGCTCGGCAGGCACCGGCGAGAGTGACATTGTAGGCACGTTTCACAATGATTCGCACAGATTCTCGATCGATATCCCCGACGCCGGCAGGACATTTACATTCGAACAGGTGGTCGATTCCAATTGTGCCTTTTTTCCACGTCCGCGCCTGAACCCCATCTACACTTATCGTCCGCCGCTGGACAAGGGCGATGGCTGGGAAGTGGCAACACTGGCAGAGGTTGATATGGCAATCAAGCCGATCGAGGAGCTGATTAGAATGATCGCCGCCAACAACATCGATTCAATCAATGTGCCGTTGATCCATGCACTCCTGATAGCCCGCCATGGCAGGCTGGTGGTGGAAGAGTATTTCCATGGCTATGACGGAGAGACTCCTCACGATACGCGTTCAGCATCGAAGAGTGTGACTTCAACGCTCGTCGGAATGGCAATCGAAGGTGGAGAACCGGTGTCACTCAACACCAGAGTGTACGAGACGATGTATGATGGCCACTTTCCAGATGATCTTGACCCACGCGCCGCGCGGATGACGTTGAGAGACCTGCTCACTATGTCTTCCGGGCTCGCCTGCTACGATGCCGACCCGATCTCTCCCGGTAATGAGGATGCAATGCAGAGCCAGACCGATCAGCTCGATTGGACGAAATTCACGCTCGAGCTTCCGATGGAGCATGAGCCGGGTGAGCACGCCGCGTATTGCAGTGGCGGGATGAATCTGGCGGCGGCGGTATTGAGTAAGGCCACCGGAGAGTGGCTGCCTGACTATTTCTATCGGAACTTTGCCAGACCACTCGACATCGGGCTCTACCATATCAACCTCACACCGACCGGAGAGGCGTATGGCGGGGGCGGTTTGCGGATCAAAGCGCGTGACTTCATGAAAATGGGACAGCTCATGCTTGATGAGGGGAGATGGCATGGAAAACAACTGCTGAGCAGGGAGTGGGCTCACGAGGCCGTGTCCGCCATTACCGAGATGTGGGGAGAGCAGTATGGGTTGGGCTGGTGGCTGATCGAGTATCCTTACAAAGAGAGAACCGTGACAGCATTCTATGCCGGCGGCAACGGTGGGCAGTACATAATCGGCATACCTGAGCTTGATCTACTGGTGCTGATTTATGGTGGTAACTATGGTCAGAGCGTGATGCACATTTCGAAGCGCCAATATGTCCCTGAGTTTATTCTGAAAGCAGTGGAATGATATGATTCAGGAATTTGAAGCTGCCGTTGGGGGTATTGTCTGAGTCGTGAATTCCGCCCTGATCTCTGGCCGTGATAGCTTCCAAATAAGCCAGACTATGGCTACTCCAACTAGAATATTGAAGACAGCGCTGCTCGCAAGTCCAAGAGTGTTGAACTTGTCTACAAATTCCTGCATTCGTTCGTCCTGTCCGGGCATCTTGATATCACTGACCAAATAGTATGTCCACACCATGCTGCCGATATTGTAGACAATTCCGAGAGCCAGCGAACCCAGGAAGAAGATCCGCGCGAGATTGATCCTTTTCAGCAGGCCCACGGAAAACATGAGATGAAGCAGACACCACGCTGAGAAGATCGCCACAAAAATAGGCAGCTTATCCAACATGTCGAAATAGCCCGGTGGGAATACGCCCATTTGCGCACTCTCATCCAGAGCTTGTGAGAATTCGGGCCGGGAAAAGAAGAATTCGAATATTAGAAATTGCAGAAGGCTGAGCATTACTCCTGCCACGCTCAGCGCGATAAATATCCATGCGACAACTGTTACGAACTTTGATCGCTGTTGCATTATTGCAGGTTGCGCTACGTCTCTTTCCAAAGCTGAACTCCCCGCTTGATTCGACAGAAGCTGTGGTTCTCGATATGATATGTTGTGACGACTAATACAGCGTCACATCCACCTGGCCTCTTGAGAATACTGCGCGTGCCACCGCCTGGCCATCGATGGTGTTGAGCAGCAGTTTGGCGGTCTGCGTCTCATAACCGCACTTGGCCAGACACTGCGCCCAGAACCGCAGAGCACCCTCAGCGATTTGACGTTGCCGCTCCGGGGTGGAACTAATCCACAGTTGTGTCACTGATCCGGTAAGGGTCATCGGTGCTTCGGGAAGCGTAAGAGCATCATCGATCCCGGCCAGATCAGGATTGGTGCGCCGAGCTTCCAGCTTGAAGCGTTCGAGCGGCTCAACGTAGCGTTCCTCCGAGAGGAGTGGTGCATAAACATACGCCGGTGCGCCATCGGTAAGTCTTACTCCCCACCAGTTACCTTCCTGGCTCACCAGTTCAACTCTGTCACCGCGCTTCAACTGCGCGACGATTTCAGAGCTGGTTGAGGGTTGACCCCTGACGTTGATGAGGTCACGAATCACCCAGCCATACACCGGTTGAGGTTTGTTTTCTGCTTCGTAGAGATCAACCTTCGGAAGCGTGTCCGCCATTGAAGCAGTATCAGGCGGCAACTGCGACTTGACCGTGGTTTTGGAACTGCCACTCGACCCGCAGCCGCTGAGAATCAATCCGACTGCGACTATTAAAGTGATTGAGACGACGATTATTGAGGAGCGCTTAGTCACGATACCCCGCAATGCTAAGTTTTACTCACAAGAATTGTTAACTTGAACGAACTGTTACCAACACGGATTTTCCAGTTACAAGTCGTGTATATATAACGAATTGCCGTGGATTGTTGCCGGAAAAATATGATTTCAACTCGAGGCGCGTCAAGTGGATTTCTGAGTCGTGATACAACACCGGGGCCGCCGGCGGTGTATCACTCAGCGACCGTCGATTTCCAGCGGCGATGAGTCCACAACCATTGATCCGGGAAGCGCTGGATCAGCCGACCCAAATGGAAAGAGTAAAGCTCGATGAGACGCCTGATCTCGGCGTCGCGCTGATTCTTTTGATTCGGTTGAATGATGTCTGCGACATGAAACTCGTAGTCACCATTTTTCCAGATGGTGGCGCAGACGACAATCGGCGCATTGTATTTGTAGGAGAACAATCCAATTCCGCGGTTGTAGGAAGCCGGTGTCCCCATAAAATCGACGATTTCACCCTCCCTGCCGGCGTCCTGGTCGGCAACGAAATACACCCACTGCTTATCCTTCATCAGCCGTGGCAACTTGCGTGGCGCATCGCTGCTGTGCACTAGCTCGCCGCCTCTCATCAGGCGGTAGCGGTTCACCAGCCGGTCTACAAATGGGTTTGACTGCGGCAATGCCAGAAATTTGAATGAGGGAAAGTAAGACCCGATGAACTGCCCATTCGTTTCCCAGTTGCCGATATGACCCGTGGCGAAGATCAGTGGTCGCCGCTCCAGCTTCCAGATCCGCCAGAACCTGTCAATCATCTCCTGAGCGTGCGGCCCCACGTGCACGCGCGTCACTGAGCCGATCGGATCAACCAAGTCCAGCGCGTTGGCGACCATCGTGCGGTATACACCTTTCACGACCGGCAATAACTCCTCGTCGGTGGATTCTCCGAAGACCCGACGGAGGTTCTTCAGCGCGATCCTGACGCGGCTGCGGGTTATGATCCGGATTATTGCGGCAAGCCCCGTGGCCAGCGGCGGCTTGAGTCTTTGTGGGATTATTTCGGCGAGGCGGCAGAAGCCATAGGCGACGAGATACTCAAAGGCGTATCGAATCGTCTTGGTCTTTCCACGGCTCATCGTCAGATCCGCTCCAGTCGAGGTCTGTGCTTTCGTATTGCTCCTGCTCGCGCCAGCGATCGATTGCAGTCTTGCGGCGCCTGCGGACCAGAACGTAACCAACTATTACGATTATGGCGAGGATAATCCAGAGTGCACTCATATCAGATAATATACTCGCGAGGGTGTAATTCTTTTCGAGAAAAGCGCGATACTCGGTCTCAAAACGCCAGAATGAGATTCCAAGCGCCGCATGAAACGCCTCGCTCATGTTTGAGCCATGTGCGAACTCGTTGAGCAAATCCAGAAACGCCAGTTCGCCGTAGCGATCGAAAATGTAGTAGACGACCAGATAGCTCTGAGAGTAGGCGATGTTGGCCTGCGCCTGGTGGTAGGAGTTGACGTCGTCAATATCGCGCAGCGGCAGCAGCGAACCCATGATTTGCGCCTTGGCCACAGTCGTGACATTGGAGAAACTCCATTCGCCGGCGAACCAGACGGCGAAACCTTCGTTGAGAAAGCGGGGAAATGGCCTGCCATCGGTCTTGTAATACAGAGCGATGTGTGCTAACTCGTGCTGCAGCAGATTGGCGAGATTGCCCGGGTATTGATCCATCATCGGTTCCCGCAGGATAATGAGATTCCGTTGCGGGATCGCCGCGCCTGCACCCCACTCCGGGAGCATTCCGCCGGCCAGCGAGTCGAATTGTTCCTGTGTATGAACGACAGCAACGACGATTGTATCTGGGAGCGTTACTTCGAGGAACTGTTCGAGCTTCAGCGTGGCGACGTCGAGTACCAGCCGCATCTCCTGCTGATTGTTCGCCTGAGCATTGATGAATCGAAAAGTCGTAGCCTGGGCGGTTGCTGCCAGACCCGCAAGAATCAGTAGAGAAGTGAATATGGTTCGCCAAAGTCGCATAACTTTGTCAGTATAAACAATCTTGAAAGGGGATGCCAGCTAAGCGGGAGAAAGTTGCCGCAGTCGAGTTATCAGCAAGGGATCGGTCAGGCGTCTACCTTGAATTTCGTCGGCGGCAGCTCCATGTCAACATGTTTGCCGTTGAGTCGAACGATGCGCGCCGGAATGCCCACCACCGTTGCGTTGTCGGGGATATCGCACATGTAGACGAAAGAGTTGGCGCCGATGCGTACGTGACTTCCAATCGTGATCGGACCAAGTATGATGGCACCGGTGCCGATCATGACATCATCGCCAAGCGTTGGATGGCGTTTGCCGGTGTGCTTGCCGGTACCGCCCAGCGTGACGTTGTGAAACAGCACGCAATCACGGCCGATTTCGGCAGTCTCGCCGATGACGATTCCCATGCCGTGATCGATGAAGAGTCCCTTTCCGATCGTGGCGCCCGGGTGGATCTCGATTCCTGTGAAGAAGCGGTTGATTTGCGAGAGCAGACGGGCGATAAAGCGTAGTCGCCACTTGTAAAGCCGATGGGCAATCCGATGCCACCAGATGGCGTGGAGCCCGGCATAGAGCAATGGCTCGAGTCCGCGTGCGGCGGGGTCATTGCGATAGATAGCTTTGAAATCTTCGTACGGCATAGCGATCACATAAGTTATCGGATTTTATTGTTCAACTGTTAGGGATTGGAGTTGACCACGTCTTCCTGTCGTCACCTAAAGGAGTCAATTGCGATTCTGTATTCGCCTTCCATGCCTGTAATACGAAAGATCGCTTCCCTCGGATTGCGTGGCATGAGACTGCGCGCATCGGGGAGTCGCGAGAGGGTAACGATATCGTTTTGCGTCAGGGAACGTCTGACATCGAGAGCCACTTCGCCACCAAGATCGATCTTGCCGTTGACGGAGTACTCGATCGGACCTGAATCGAATGCCAGCCGGTTCAGCCGCATCGTCTGGTTGGCGAGGATAAACTCCCCGGCAATTGCCGAGACCTGCCCGCGCGAGAATGCATCAATCCCTAATTCACTGCGAAAATTCTCGGCGATCGGAAGTGCGCCCACGAAACCGTTGACCAGTGAAAAACTACCGCGCATTGCGAGTGAATTCCGCAGTCCCGCGCCGCCAAGCCCATGCCCCGTGAGCGAACAGGTCAAATCGCTGCGACCGGAGATCGACTCACCGAGCCCGGTGTAGTAATCAAGGAATTGAGCAGCCTCGATACTCCGGGCCCGAAAATCGATTTCCAGATCGGGTCCGTACAGGGAGGAAAACTCCATTACGACTTCCCCATCTAGCTTCCCACCAAAAGCATCCACCCGTGCCGAATCGGAGTATACAATTCTATCCACCACGGAAAGGTCGCCCTGAAGATTAGTGAAATCGGCTCCCATGAATCTTCCGCTGTCGATTTCCACCGTTCCGCGGGCGTTGAACTGGAGGATTTGATCGACCAGCCTCCAGACATTGGAAGTATCTGATTCGCCGAAGATGGTCATTGCGTCAAGGGTAGCGAGGGTATCAAAATCAAACTTGTTCGAAGTAAGGTTGAATTCGAGTTGCGGGCGCCTCAAAGAGCCTGTTGCCTGTGAAAATGCGAGCGGGAACTCGGTAATATCCCCGGTCAGCGAAAGAGAGTTTTCACCAAGAGCCAGGTTGAAGCTTGATAGCTGCACTGCGTTGCCGACGAAGCGGCTGTCGAGAGTCAGATTGTCGATTCCCACGGCATTCAGCGAGTCGTGATAGGAAAGTCCATCCAGCACCAACGAACCGAAGAGCCGCCCGGCTTCGAGGTCAGCCGGTCGAATGAATCCGGAGAGGGCCGCTTCCACATACCCGCCAACCTGCACGCTGCTCTCCACACCGAGCAGTCCCAGGATGACATTCGCATCCCCCACAAGATTGATTTCGCCCGAGTATGTCGGATCGGCAAAATCATCGATCGTGAAGCGCAGCAGCGCCGGGCTTTGACCGATAGTCGCCCCCTCGGTATAGAGCGAGAGCGAGCGATGATTGAAATTTGCTTCCGCGAACCTCACCTGCGTGGTAGCCGCCACGCCGGGAACCGCGAAGGTCAGGTCAGTCAGGTTGATCTCACCCCGGACATTGGGCGATAGCGTGTCGGCAGTCGCATCCGCGATCGACAATTCCATCCGCAGATCTCCGCTCGGCGCAAGATCTTTGAAACCGGGAATCAGGCCAAGCACCTCCGATTCAGTAGCTTCGGCCAGGATAGTACGTTCTGATATGATGTGAAGCGTATAGTCGGGCAAGGCTCGCAGCCCGGTCAGGCGGCCATCGAGCCGACCCTTGAAGGCATCTATCCGCCAATCGCATTTTCGAATTGCCAGCGAATCACTATCGACCAGGTAGGTCCCTTCGAAACCAGCTTCGACCGCACCCTGAGTTAATCTCAGATCAGCCCACCGGTTGCGCGACATCAGAGAATCGACCGTCAGCCTGCCCTCAAAAAACTCCGAGCCTTCACCACGGAGCGAATAGGAGAGTTCCACACCAGCCAGTATCAGGCGGACGTTGGTCGAGTCATTGCGGTAGAGGAGTCGGCCCCCGCTGAGTCGAAACTCCCGGCAGAGCGGCTCGCTGACCATTTCACGAGCAACGGTCGAATCACTTTGGGAAATGGTGTCGGGAACGAAGTGGACGAAATTGCGGCGACCAAGGGAATCTGTTTCCAGGAGCATCTCCCAGCCAACCACGACAAGTTGATCGATCTCGGGGTCACCACCGAGAAGGGAGAAGAATCCGATATTCGCATCGATGTGATCTATCCGCGCGAGCGGATGTTCCGGAAACTCCGGGCTGTTCTTGATTTCAATTCCCTGCAAGCGCACGCCGAGGTGTGGGAAGAAGGAGAGGTCCACGCTCTTGAAAGTGGCATCACGCTCGAATATCTCTTCGATGCGGGGGATTACCAGCATCGCCACGGCTTCCGGCGAGACAAAGATCTTCAGCGCCGCAAAGGCGACAAGGATCAAGACAGCAACGATAGCTGCGGCCCAGACTGCGATCGACTTCCATTTCATGCAAGCAAGATCGGCATTTTTCATAGCAGGACAAAAGTTAAAATGGCATCTGCGATTGCCTGACAGCGGATGTCACTTCCTGACCGTTGCTCTTGACATCGGCGGTGATCAGCGGCTATATTCCGTCACAATAATTCTAAGCAAGGAGTTAAGGGAGACTATGGCATCAGTGAATAAAGCCATTCTTATTGGCAACCTTGGTAAAGATCCGGAACTGCGCTACACACCCTCGGGAGTGGCGGTTTGCACCTTTTCGATCGCGACCTCCGAAAAGTGGCGTGATAAGAACTCCAATGAGATGAAAGAGACGACTAACTGGCACAATATCGTCCTCTGGCGCCGCCAGGCGGAGATCGCAAAGGAGTACCTGTCGAAGGGTTCACCGGTGTACATCGAGGGCAAGATTCAGACGCGCAGCTATGATGACAAGGATGGTAACAAGCGCTGGATCACGGAGATTGTGGGCGATCGGATGCAGTTTCTTGGACGTCGCGGAGAAGGTGGCGGGGGCGGAGGAAGCTCGGATGATCCGGGCAGCGCTCCTCCCTACGATGAGCCGCCGATGAGCGACGAAGATGATGATCTGCCATTCTAGACCCGCTCACCGACGCCGGCAGGTTTAGAACCGGCCACTACTCTGGACCAATGCGAGAAAGCAAACTCTACGGGGTGGGGATTTTAATCTCCACCCTGTTCTTGTACTGGATTACCTCCTATCCCACAGTTGCCTATATCGACTCAGGAGAATTGGCGGTCGTCAACTGGACACTGGGCATCGCCCATCCGACCGGCTATCCCCTCTATACCTTGATTGGTCATCTTTTCTCGTTTTTGCCCTTTGAGCTGGTGCAGACCCAGATCCTGTTCGGAGCCTTGTGCGTAGCGTCAGCGTGCGCCATCATATATTTCCTGCTGCGAAGACTTGATTACACTTCGAACAGTTCGCCCTTCCTCGCAGGTGCGCTTGCACTCTTGTTTGGAGTTGCGCCACTCAACTGGTCGCAGGGGACGACCAACGAAGTCTACTCGCTGCACCTGTTGTTCCTGGTCCTGATCGTGTTTCTCATGGCGCGGCCATATTCTCGCCGAGCATTTCTGATCGGCGCCTATATCTTCGGTCTCTCCTTTGGAAATCATATGTCCACCATTCTCATCGCTCCAGCGCTAGTGGTGTTCCTGGTTCAGAACCGGCGCGAGATTTTCCGCGACAGCCGGCAGTTCCTCGGCGCCATGCTGCTATTCCTGTTTGGCATTTCAACCTACCTTTATCTACCGATCAGGTCTGCACTCGATCCTCTCTTCGATTGGGGAGACCCTGTCAATTGGGAAAACTTTGTCAGGCATGTCACCGGCTGGCAGTATCAGGTGTGGATGTTCAACCAGAGTGTCGCCGAGCTGTTGAAAGCGCTCTGGAAGTTCTGCGTGATCCTGTACGAACAGTTTCCGCTTCCCTTCTGGCCGGCAATTGCATGGGGGCTCTACACCGGCTGGAAAAGGCACCCACGACTTCAGCTTTACTTGTTGATCCTCTTATTCGCCAACTTGATCTACTCCCTCAATTTCTCGATACCCGACATTGACAATTACCTGTTGCCATCGGTGCTGACACTCTTCTGTGTTGGTGCAATCGGGGTGGTTGATCTTGCGGAGAGCCTGCGAAGAAAGTCACCGATGGTCATTGCCGCTGCTGCACTGGTGATCTGGGGCGTGGTTGCTAACTGGCAGGCCACAGACAATTCGCAGAATACTTCGGCAAGCGATGGAGTTGAAAACTACTACAGTTCCGTATCACCCCCCGCTTTGATCTTTTGCGCCAACTGGGACTATGTCAGCCCATGGCTCTACTCGCATTACTATCTGAAAGAAAATCCGCAGGTACTCATAGTTGACAATGAACTGCTGCGCCGTAGCTGGTATTTTGGTTGGCTGCAGCAGGCAGACTCCGCGCTGTTCAACTATATCCGGCCTGAGTATGAGGCGTTCCTGCCACATCTGCAACGCTTTGAAGCTGACCTGCCTTATGATGGGCTGGCGATAGAGCGAACCTATCAGGCCTTGCTGAAGAAGTTCACGACCTACAATGGACGCCGCTTCTACTTTGACCAATCCGTAAGGCTCAGTTTTCAACTCGACGGGGACATCAAAGTGAGTGGGCTGCTCTTCCAGTTGGTCCGACCGGGTGAGCTATTCATAGCTCCGCGGAAAGAACTAGCGCTGCCACGTTTCGGCAAACCGAGCGATCTCCTCAACTGGCGCGAGAAATGGCACATTGAGTTGTTCAACTCGATGAACGCAGGCTCATAGCCCCAACGGCGCGGGCGATAACCACTCCACGCAGTTTAAACAACTGTCGGTGGGATGGATCTGGACAGATCAAGCAATTATGTCTCGATCGTAGGGCGGCATAACAGTGCTTGTCAACAACACAGAACTTGCACAAAAATATCCAGTTTGCTACATTGCCGCCTACTGAATTCCGCGCTTAACCTGCGAGCGAAAGGTTGGTATGACCGCGAAGATAATTGTGTTGGCAGCTTATGCGCTGATGATCATCCTGGTCGGTATAGCCGGACTCCGCAGGACGCGCTCATTTTCAGACTTCTTCCTGGGCGGCGGTAATGTGGGTGCCTGGATGACGGCATTCACCTACGGCACAGCCTACTTCTCCGCAGTTCTCTTTATCGGTTTCGCCGGGAAGGTCGGCTGGGGGTTCGGGTTGTCCGGTATTTGGGTTGCGGTTGGAAACACTTTGATCGGTGTACTCGCAGTCTGGTGGCTGCTGGGACCGCGAATCAAGCGGATGTCGGTTGAGTATGGTGTTCATACGATTGCCGAGTTCTTCGACAGGCGGTATCACAGTCCTTTCCTTAAGCTGTTCACTTCCATTTGTATCTTCATCTTCTTCATCCCTTACTCAGCCGCGGTCTTTATGGGGCTCTCTTACCTGTTCAGGTCGACCTTCGGCATTGACTACACTCTGGCGTTGGTTCTTATGGGGGGCTTCACCGCCATCTACCTCGTTTTGGGGGGCTACAAGTCAATTACCATCATCGACATGATCTTTGGGATTATCATGCTGCTAGGTGTCGGTGTACTGCTCTGGAGCATACTCTCCGAGGGCAGCGGGCACTCCAACATCGCCGCCGGTATGGCTGCGATCGATCCGAAGTTGGTGGCGCCTGTCGGTCCACCCGGCTGGTGGCCGCTGTTCAGCCTGGTGTTTCTGACGAGTGTCGCGCCGATGGCGATGCCGCAACTCGTACAGAAATTCTATGCTATTCGTGATAAGCGGGCCATACATATCGGGATGGTCGGCTCAACCGTGTTTGCACTGGTTATCACCGGCGTCGGATACTACTCCGGGGCAACTACCCGCTTCTTCCTGAGCCCGGAGAATGCTCCTCTGGCGTTTAAGGATGGTGCACCGATCTTTGATGCTCTCATGCCTGAATTGCTGACCCGGATCATTCCCGATGCGCTTTCCGTGCTGATTCTGCTGTTGATTCTCTCCGCATCGATGTCGACCCTGGCTGCGCTGGTGTTAATCTCCAGTTCGGCCGTTGCGAAAGACTTCTATGCAGGTTTCGTAAACAGAAGCATCTCCGACGAGAGACTGACGCTCCTGATGCGGGTAACGAGCGCCCTGATCGTCGCGCTCGCCGTCGTCATGGCCTACTATCGACCGGCAACAATCGTTAGTATTTTGGGAATCTCGTGGGGTGCGATCGGTGCGGCGTTCTTGGGACCGTTCATCTGGGGACTCTTCTCCAAACGCGCCACCCGGACCGGAGCTATTGCTTCCTCTCTGATTGCGCTGGGTGTGTGCCTCGGGCTCTACTTCAGTGGTACTCCATCGCCGCAGGCAGGTACGATTGGGATGATCGCCTCACTGCTGCTGACCCCACTGATCAGCCTGTCAACGCGAGCAAAGGTGCGGGAGAGCACAAAGTGAAGGCGAGAGTCGTTGCTGTTGGGCTGCTATCCCTGGTGCTGCTGCTGGGGCAGACTCTATCCGCACAGGGTCATCCCGGCAACATGCTTGTGAACTTCACGGAGCGATTCAGATTGGTGACATGGGACAATGCGATTACGCTCGATGATGCTGCCAACGCCGCTCGCACCTTCACCCGACACAGAACTCAATTCGGGGTGACCTGGAGTCCCACCCCCGAGATAGCCCTGTGCGTGCAGGCAGCCAACGAATTCCGCTACTATACCGTGCCCGCAAACTCAGACTTTCATCTTGATGAAGTTTTCTTCGATCAATTGTATCTCAAGCTGACCAAACCGTGGCAGCAACCCCTCACGATTACGATTGGACGGCAGAATATCATGCTCGGTGAAGGCTTTATCGTCTGGGATGGTGGCCCGCTCGATGGCTCCCGCTCGGCATACTTCAACGCCGTCCACCTCGATTGGAGGGTTGGTTCGAACTATCAGTTGATCGCTTTCGTCAGCCACAACCAAGCGGAAGACAGGTGGCTGCCAATCGTTCACGACCAGCATCGGCAGCTAATCGAACAACCGGAGACAGGTGCGGGAGTATCTCTGTGGAAGTCATCCTCTGGCTGGATTTCTGCGGCATACATTGTATTCAAGAAGCGCGAGAGCACGACGGCGATGCCAGTGTCTGCATCGACTGCGGCTCTGGGCGGTTCGGTAAACCGAGCGCTGGTGAAAACGAACAGTCACAATCTAAACTTCCAGGCAGAGCTTGCGCTACAGTTGGGGAGACAGAACGGACTGGACAGAGTCGCTTTTGGTGGGGATGGCCGCTTCAACTACTCACCGACCTTGGGCGAGGGATGCCGCTTTGTTCCACAGACGATTTCGGCAGGCGTGATCTATCTTTCAGGTGATAATCCCAACACGGAGAGACTTGAAGACTGGGATCCGATGTTCGCGCGCTGGCCGAAATGGTCTGAGTCATACATCTACACCCTTGTCCAGGAGCATGGCGTGGCCTGGTGGAGCAACCTGATCTCCCTGAATCTTGCCACCCGGTTCTCGCTTGCCGGCAATGTTACCCTGAACGCTCAGTATCACCATCTGATGGCGGCTCGGGAGGTCGCAGATGGTGCTGTATTTCCGGGAGGAAAGGGTAAGACTCGCGGCGACCTGTTCATTGGAAAACTGAGTTTCGGGATCGACGAATCCTGGTCAGGTCATCTGCTGTGGGAAGGATTCAGCCCCGGTAGCTTTTACTTCGATGGCGCCGACGGTTACAACTGGATTCGAATGGAGCTTCTCTACAAATTCCGGAGAATCTTCTAGGCTACTACCCTAGTCCATCATCCCCTGCTCATCACTATTCACCGCTGCACTTGTCCGCAGCAACTGGGTAACTCGCGTTTTTAGCGCGGCCGCGATCACTGCGTTGCCCTCTCTAATGAAATGTCTCTCGTCGATGTGGTACACCTGCCAGGGCTCCAGACCGCTGTTGATGATTGCCGATCGCGAGTCGACTACTTCAAATCCACTCGCACGCAACGCAGCAACCAGATCACCATACTGATCCGGCAGCATTGCGCGGATGCGATCGGGGTATGCCTTCTGCTGATCGGCGAAGGTGAGCACGATCAGGCGGGCTCCATGCTTTTCAGTTTCGTAGCGCAGTTCGTTCAGTATCGCCAGCACCATATCCTTGTAAACCGGTTCTTCATCAAGCAGTTCGGAGAGATTCTCCGCCCGCTCCGAGAGACTCCAGAGCGCACTTGAAATTGGCAGAATTCCGAACCTCTTGTAGGAATCAAAGTCTTCGTAGTAGGAATCCGCTGTCTCAAGGTGGTCGAAGAGACTTCCCTGAGTGAGACAATTGGAGTAGACCTCCAGTTCGGGCACTTCCACCAGTTTAAGCTGATCGTGCTCGAGCACGAATCGCGGCTTGAGGAAAGGCATATTGGTCTCGCTGCGCTTCCAGAATGGAATGAACTGGTTCACCAGTCCATCTCCGGGATCGCTCTGCAGACCCACGACAACTATGTCAGGATTGAATCGGTGCAGCCTCTCGACATAATCGAGATACATCTGGTCGACAGAATAAAGCATCGTGCCGAAGTTGATCGCTTCGGTGAGTGAGTCCTCGATCATTGCAGAAATCGTCTCGTCGATACGCAGATGTGCTCCCCCGTTCATCAACGAATTTCCGAGGAACAACACCCGGGTCGGTCTGATCTTCTCATGTCCGAATTCATGAGTTGAACGGGAGCCATACCGATCAACGGCCCAGTTGCCCAGCTTGGTGTTCGGTCGATTCCGCCATCCCACGACTTGATCGAAGACCAGGAAACGATCGTCTCCCCGAGTGAAGCTGGCGATTTTCTCCTCAGCTTTATCAGTCAGGTACGCACGCAGGTAGAAGTGATCCGGGACTATCAGTGGTGCGATGCCGATGACAAAGGCCTCCGCCGCAACGATGAATACGATCGTCCAGAACAGGATCGGCGCCTTCGTTCTTATCTGAAGGAACTGGAGTATAACCGGCTTGTCAGACTGATGATTCAACTACCTTACCTCGTGTTTAGAACTGGAAGTAGATGAAGGGGTTGATCTCTGTCGGTCGCGCATGATAGAGAAAAATGATCATCGACGCATACAGCAGCGCCTTGGCCCAGTAAGGTGCAATCGAGTCTATCGCTGCGTGACGTTCTTTGAACCATCCGTAAACGTGGTCGATGAAGAATGCCACAATCGCCACCCACGCCAACATATTGACGCCAAGAGTGATGCCATCGGCGCCGGTGAACATCCGAACCAGGCACGTCGTCGTATCGGAGAAGTCCTGGCTTCTGAACAGAAGGCGCGCGAAAAGCATGAAGTACATCGTAAGTGACCAGCCGATGATCGAGCCAACGACACCCATCGAGTAATTCTTACCGTAGCGCCTTGCCTGCCACCTTCTGATCAGCTGGTCCACGACAATGTAGAAGCCGTGCAGCATGCCCCAGATTACGAAGGTCCACCCTGCACCATGCCAGAGTCCACTGATGATTACGGTGATACAGATGTTTCTCAGGACAACGGCGAACTTCTCGCGGTTTCCTCCCAGCGAGATGTAAACATAATCGCGGAAGAAGCGTGACATCGTCCGATGCCAGCGGCGCCAATACTCCGAAATGTTGCGAGCGAGATAGGGGAAGTTGAAATTCTCCGGAATCTCAAAGCCCAGCATTCGCGCAGACCCGATCGCCATGTTCGAATAACCTGAGAAGTCGGCATAGATCTGAATCGTGTACATCAGCAGCGAGAGCCAGATCGTTCCGCTTGAGTAATCGGCGGGATTTGCGAAAACGGGATCGACAATGTTTACCGCCAGCGTATCGGCGATGAAGGCCTTTTTGAAAAAGCCATAGAGGAAACGGGTCGCGCCGATCTGGAGATCGTCGAAACTGAACACACGCTTCTTTTCAAGCTGGTGCACGAATTCCTTCGCACGAACGATCGGTCCGGCAACCAATTGCGGGAAGAAAGCCACGAAGGTGGCGAAATCGATGAAATTGCGTGTCGGCTCCAGCTTGCCACGATAAATGTCGAGCGTGTAGCTGAGCGTCTGGAAAGTGTAGAATGAGATTCCTACCGGCAACACGATGTTCAGGGTGGAGTAAGAGACCTCCATCCCCAGGCTTGAAAGCAACGAGGCGAAGCTGCCGGCGAAGAAGTTGAAATATTTGAAATAGCCGAGGATGCCCAGGTTTACCCCGAGGCTCAACAGCATCCAGCCCTTGCGTGCCCTCTCACTCCTCGCCGCCTGGATCTTCGGACCGGCGGTGTAGTCGACGAGTGTCGAGATGATAATCAGGCTGAGGAAGCGCCAATCCCAGCAGGCATAGAAGAAATAGCTGGCCAGCAGTATGAAGATATTCTGTGCCTTGCGTGGCAGGTGCCAATAGACAAAGAACACGAATACCAGGAAGACTAAGAACTGTGTCGTGACAAAATTCATGTTATCTGGTTGATGCCTTCACTGAGTCGAATAGCCTGCAATACCGGACTATTCGCAGTGGGTATTCTCCTCCAGCAGCGTGCATCGATCGACGCGAGAAAAAGGACTCTTACCTGTTTTAATCGGAAACTTTCGGGCTTGATCTTACTGTATAGCCCGTTCACCGCTAGTTGCCGCTTTACACCTTGAAGTAAAACCGGAAATCGATCGCGAACTACAAAAAAACCACCCTGTTGAGAGCGGTCGACTTAGAGAAACCAGTTTCGCGATCAGAGCCCGTTAAGCTGGAGAATCTTAGGAAAAGTGTCCAGATCAGTCAATACTTTTGTTTGAACAACTGCGGCAGACAGAAGAGGAATTCCCCTGATAACACTATCGCTTTCCCCCAATTGATTTTCCTCAACCTGCCACAGGAGCAGGCGTTGCGATCGAGGCTAGGCTGATAGTCGCGACTGCACGGCCGCCGATTTTTCATCGACACCGGCAGGTTTGCGCTCCGCACGTTTTCTTTCATCCGGATCCAGGATTGCTTTCCTGATGCGTACCGACTTCGGTGTGACCTCCACCAGCTCATCGTCGCGAATCCACTCCATCGCCTGTTCCAGCGTCAGCTTGCGGGCAACGTCGAGCTTCACACCGATCTCCTTGGTGGATGATCGATGGTTCGTGAGGTTCTTGCGCTTGGTCGGATTGCAGGTCATATCCATATTCCTGGAGTTCTCACCGACAATCTGACCCGCGTAGACTTTATCCTGTGGTTCGATGAAGATCACCGATCTCTCCTGCAGACTCTCCAGCGCGTAAGCCGTGGTCACCCCGGTCTCCAAACTCACAAGCGAGCCTTTGCTGCGCGACTCAATCTCGCCGCGCCAGACGCTGTAATCGAGCAAGCGTGAAGCCATGATCCCCAGTCCGCGCGTGTCTGTGAGAAACTCTGAGCGATAACCGATCAATCCACGGGTCGGAATTTCGAATTCAAGGCGAATCGTGTTGGTGCCGGCATTTTCGACACTGATCAACTCACCTTTGCGCTTGGCCAGCTTTTCGATCACGATGCCCTGGAATTCCTCGGGAACGTCGATCGTGAGTTGCTCCAGTGGTTCGAGCAGATTTCCATCCTGGTCGCGATGCGTGATTACTTCCGGACGCGAGATACAAAACTCGACACCTTCACGGCGCATTTCCTCTATCAAAATCGCCAGATGCAGCTCGCCACGTCCTGAGACTTTGACGCCGTCTGGTCTGCCGAGGTCCTCCATCTGCAGCGCAACATTGACTCGCAACTCGCGCTCAAGTCGCTCCTTGAGCTGGCGCAGGGTGATTGCTGTGCCCTCCTGTCCGGAGAAGGGACCGTTGTTCACCAGGAAAAACATCGAGAGCGTCGGCTCTTCGATCTCAAGAGGCTTTAGAGCGTTTGCGGGAGCATCGTTGGCGGAAAAGGTATCACCAATCCTGATCTCGGGCGGACCGGCTAGCCAGACTATGTCGCCTGCGGAGATTTCGTCAACCTCCACCCTGGTCAGTCCACGGGTGGTCCAGAGGTGTACTCCCTGCACCCTCTGCGTCGACTCGATTTTCCAACCCTGCGAGCTTGCCTCGTCACTCTCAGCAACGGTAGCGAAGCGGGTAAACGCCTCACCCTTCTGCAACTTGCCGCGCAGGACACGACCGCAGCCGATCTGACCAATATAGTCACTCCAGTCGAGTGAGCTTACCTGCATCAGGAATTCACCCTCCTGATCGACCTGCGGCGGGGGGACTTCTTTGATGATCGTCTCGAACAGCGGCGCCATTCCCTGCGGCTCGTCATTCTCATGATCCACCACGAACCAGCCGTTGAGGCCAGAGCCGTAGAGCACCGGGAAATGTGCCTGCTCGTCGGTTGCACCCAGGTCTATGAAGAGATCAAAAGTCTTATTCAGAGCGTGGTCAGGCCGCGCACCGGGTCGATCGACTTTGTTGATCAACACGATCGGGCGTAATCCCAACCGCAGCGCGCGCATCAGGACATAGCGCGTCTGGGGCATCGGCCCCTCGTTGGCGTCGACCAGCAGCAGCACGGAATCAACCATCGAGAGCACGCGCTCCACTTCACCCGAAAAGTCAGCATGTCCGGGGGTATCGATGATATTGATCAGATATTCATCCCATGAGACGCTGCAATGTTTTGAGCGAATAGTAATGCCGCGCTCGCGTTCAAGCACGTTGTTGTCCATCAGTCGCTCGGCAACTTTCTGGTTTTCGCGGAAGGTACGAGTCGCCTTAAAAATCGAGTCTATAAGCGTTGTCTTGCCGTGATCGATGTGGGCCACGATGGCCAGATTCCTGATCTTCGCTACGTCGGTCATATAGAAGAGTCACCTCTTTTGCGCCCACAACTCAAGCCTGGCTGTCGGCGCGTTCAATAACTTCAACTGTCTGCAGATTCGGCCTGTTTGGAAAGCGCAGAGCGGTAATCATGCAGAAAAAAACCGAACAGCTTCGAGAATCTACTTCTCTAGCTGCCCGGAGTTATACGGGTCGCTGAATATAGTAGCTTGCTCCATTTTGTCAATAAAATGTTCTGCAGAACTACCTGCTGCCGGGGACCCGGAGAAAACTGGCCGGCGCCGAACCGACACCGAACAGCGCGCTTCCCCCCGCCCGTACATTCACCACGCAGCAATGTCCCAACTAAAGGTAGCAGATTTCTCTTGACACAGATTCGGGCATCTCCATATTGATACCGTATGTAACAACGGTAGAAAGTTAGAGGTTGCCATGAACATTGTCGAAATCTACGAGAAGTTCCCTACCGAACAACACTGCATTAAATATCTCGAATCTGTACGCTGGCAAGGAGAGCCGCAGTGTCCCTACTGTCTCTCGAAGAGTTGTTCGCCGATGCCGAAAGAGAATCGGCACCACTGCAATAACTGCAATACAACATTCAGCGTAACAGTCCGCACGATCTTCCACAAGACCAGAATGCCACTTCAGAAGTGGTTTCTTGCGATCTCGCTTGTCCTGAATGCCAAGAAGGGCATATCAGCCCGCCAGCTTGGTCGGCACCTGAAAGTCAATAAGGATACGGCGTGGTCAATCGCCATGCGCATTCGCGGGGCAATGATTGAGGATCGCAGGCTAATGACTGGAATCGTGGAAATGGACGAGACTTACGTCGGCGGGAAACATCGCGGCAAGACGCCTAATAGGCTGATGGCACGCGGGACGAACAAAATTCCGGTAGCTGGAATCATTGAGCGTGGCGGGCGGGTTATGGCTGCGAAAGTGAAAGACGCAAAGCGCAAGACGCTGAAGTCTCTCATTCGCGGCAATATCGACGTAAATCAATCTCTCCTAACCACAGACTCCTATCCTGGCTAAGCCAAGATGTCGAATATAGTGCCACACTTGAAAATCAATCATCGCTTGCACTACGTTGACGGAGATATCCACGCCAACACGATAGAGTCTTTCTGGTCGTTGTTGAAGCGTGGAATCGTAGGCCAGTATCACAAGGTCAGTGCGAAGCACCTTCCAGGCTACATTAACGAATTCTGCTACCGTTTCAATCATCGAGACAGTGCAGACGTTTTCGATTTGACTCTACGACAAGCAGTCGGGGGAGAATAATGACAGAGAAACTAGAAAAGGCGACACATAGTGGAGAACTTAAAATAGGCAACATGGTTTTCCCGTGTTCAGTGTTGTCAGACGGTACGAGAATCTTAACTCAAACCGACTTTATGAAGGGGATGGATATGTACTACAGTGGATGGGTAGCTAAGGAGAAATCCAAAGATATCGCCACTGCAGATATTCCACACTTCATGGCATTCAAGAGCCTTGAACCGTATGTAGACAAGCACTTAGGCGACCTGCAGTCCATCTCAGTGAAGTACAAGACCGAACGTGGGAATATTGCTCATGGCATCAGGGCCGAGATAATCCCAAAGATCTGCGAAATCTGGATGGATGCCGATGAGGGCGGCGGGCTTGGGAAGCGACAAAAGCGGGTGGCTGAGAAAGCAAAGCTACTAATGAGAGCCCTAGCTCACGTCGGTATTGTAGCACTTGTGGATGAAGCTACAGGTTATCAAGAGGAGAGAGACAGAGACGCTCTTCACAAGATTCTCGAAGCTTACATCGCTAAGGAGCTTTTACCCTGGGCCAAGAAATTTCCAGACGAATTCTATAGGCAGTTGTTCCGCCTTAGAGGTTGGCACTACAGTCCGATGAGCGTGAAACGTCCTCAATATGTTGGTAAGCTTACAAACAAGCTTATTTACGAGAAGTTACCAAAGGGTGTACTTGACGAGCTGCGGGTAAAGAATCCAGTCACAGACAAAGGATATCGCAGACGTAGGCATCATCAGTTCTTGACAGAAGATATAGGAAATCCTCATCTCGAAAGGCATCTTGCTGCGGTGACAGCATTGATGCGAGCGGCGCCAAACTGGAAAGCGTTCGAGCGACTGTTTGAGCGTGCATATCCTGATTCGAGACAGCAGCAGATCGAGATGGAGTTAGAAGATATTCAGGACGCTGAGATTGTCGAGTAGTCATTCATCAAGTCGTATAAGATTTGACTTCATAAGTCGTTGATAGAATGTTGCTTGCGATTTTTACCTGATACAGATTGACAATACTAGCTAGAACACCCTTTATTAATTCCCAACATAAGCGAAACGCGGGGAGTCATTTGGCTCCCCGCACAATTTACCAAGTCAGCGAAGTTTGGCGACTGGCTGACTAAGATGCTGGAGGTCTATTCTTAACAAATCTCAATTACAAAAGCAAGAAAAAATGTTAGCTGTTCCGGCTATACGTACGTTTCCGCATGCGGGATCACAGGTTGATTTTCACATCTCATGGAGGATAAAACCCATGAAACAGAAAACACGGACGTTTTTGGTTGGCAGAAGTGCTATCGACGGTACGTTTATGACCGTTGCTCAGGCACGCCAAGAGAAAGACACGGCTATTGTTCAAAAGATAACCGTGCCGATCCGTAGCAAGAAGCGTAAGTAGTTATTCGCTGACTACGCTTCAGAACCCAATAAAGGGAATGCGCCCGCGTATTGATCGAACGCGGGCGTCATTTCTTGCTAACTCAACTAATCACATTTCTTGGACGTTGTCAATACAGATTAAATCCACTACCTTTGCCCGGGACATCGCCCACCACGCAGCCTCCGGAAGGCGCAGACACGCCCTATCCCCCGCAATCCGCGCAGCCGAACGTAGTGGCGGTGAGTATCAGAGGAGCGGCGCGAGCGTTAACTTCAGTTGTTCCGAAACCCCATTTCGGTCAATCACGATGTCGTAGCTCGTACCGGGGTCTGCGCGCAGCATCTTACGGATTCCCACCAAGCCATTGAGCTTCGATACGGAAACTCCATCGATCGAAATCAGCTTGTCGCCCTTCCTAAGCCCCGCGTTATCAGCAGGGGTGTCCGGCGACACGAATATCACTTCGATGCTCTTGTCGGAATCATAGGCGAGATTCAGACCGGAGCGATCCTCCGGCCACGCATAGTCAAATTTCTCACCCTTCTCGACTATCAGCCGTTCATGTGCGTAGTCGCAATAGATAACAAAATTCCGGAACAGGTTATTGCCCAGAGTGCCCATTTGATCCGCAACGGAAGTCGCAGATTCTTTCGCACCGAGCTCATAGCTTATGAGTGGTCGATGCACCGTAAATCCTGAAAACTGCAGACTATCACACTTGATCTGCCTGAATGTATACTCTTTGGCCGCGCCGTGACCCAGACCATTGACTCCCTTCCTCTCGAAGTAGCCCTCGCGCTTTGCAAAGCTTTCGTCGATGCTGCATCGACTGGCGCCGAGATCGATTAACCAGGTACCGGAGTGCGTGCCATCAAGCGTGGCCTTCGCGGTAAAGACACTACCCTTGATATGCATGTCCAGAATTTGGCCATCCCCCGTGTATGCGAAGGTGGATGGTTCGTAAAAGGAAAGTAACTCGTTCGCGTAATCCACTTTGGTGACGAAGCGCGACAGGAAATCGAATCCGAGAATACCCACCACATCGAGACCTACCCGCCTCAGCAGTTCAGTCATGTCGATTACTGCGACTGTCTGCTCCTTGATCTCGATCCCTTCCAGGCTGATCGGGGGTAACCTGGCAAAGCTGACATCAACCGTACCTCCGACGCCGCGACCTTTCATATCACCCTCCAACTCAAGGCCCAGCTCCTCGGCAAACCGCTTGTCGATCACTGAGACTCCGGCGCCGGTATCGAGTACCCAGAGGCGTTCGTTGCCGTTCACCATTACCGGCACGAATAGGTGCTCTTCGATAAACCGAAACGAGATATCCTCGGCCCGGTCACCGGCCACAAACGAATAGTCGCGCTCGGCCTGCTCGGGAGGCTCGAAGGTGATTGGCTCTATCGGCGGATTGGATTCATACCGCGAGAGAGTCACGTCCTGCCGTTGGCCCGTTACGGCATCGACTTCACTGATTGAGAACGGTACGGTCAGTCCGTCGATCTCACGATAGTCTGAATAGTAGGTGGTGCGGCCCTCATCGCCCTCGGCGATCACCTCTTTTTCCAATCTGAAGTTTTCCGCATTGATGAAGTAGGTATAGTGGTCGGCGTTGATATTATTCGTGATCTTGACCAGATAACAACCGGCGCCATTTGCCGATTCATAACCTTCGTATGTCACGGTGAAGATCCCGGAATTGTGATCGGCATAGGCGTAGTCCGCCATCAGCGCCCGGACCTGCCTGCGTTTGGCGGTGGCGTCGTCCGGACTGGTTATTATCTGAAGCTTGCCATTCTGATCCAGCACCCACTCCGTTTCGCCGTCGCTACCCTGCGTGATATTGAGTGGGCCGAGCGCCAGTTCAGTGCGGTTTTTTCCCGGCTTTTCCGACCACTGCTTGAGCGAGCCTGTCATACCGGCCAGGACAATCTCGCCCTCGGTGTAGTAGCTCTGCTCCGCTTTCAATCTCTCAAGACCACCGCCGGCTTCGAAGAAACGATTCAGGATTTCGTAGGGATCGGTGAGGTCCTGAGCGAACAGAACGGAGGGGAAAAGCAAACAGACTACCAGGCCGAAGATAAAGCCGGCAGCCGTACGATCCGTTTTTGAACGATACTTCTCTCGCATTGCCTTACTCCTGAGACAAAACTCTCTGCGCTTTCATTTACGTGGAGACTTTACTCAAGTTGCAACTGCGGATTATTAAGAATCAGCGGCTGTTCTCGCATCCCGCCGATAACCGGCTCAGGAATTACGCTTGTAGTGCACGAGGAAAATCTGCGTCCCCTCAGGAGACTCGAACGCGCCGGGGCGTTCGCCCTGACCGAGCTGGTAGCATACCGTCAATTCATCACCATCGAGTTTGTAAATGCACTTGATGTCTTTGCCGGCGTTCGGCCCTTCGACGCCATGGATGTCCATCTGTGCAGGCTTCTGATCAGCCATGAGCTTGTATGTGCCTTTGTCTCCGGCGAATTCATATTCACCCGCGGTGAGATTCAGGTTGGCTCCCGCGAATGCTGCAAGCGGAAATGGCTGGCCGCCCAATTCAGCACTTTTCGGTACCCACTCACCTGCGAGCATTACCGAATCGACGCGGTCACCGGCGCAGGAGATCAGCAAAACTACGAGAAGGATAGCAAGCACGCGAATCGATTTCATGATTCCTCCAAAGATTGGAAAAGTGGTTACGCCCCTCCCGGCAAGCGCCGCTCGAAAAGGCAAGAAAGATGGTTCTATGTTGTCAATTATATAGCCGCTTTGACCTGAATTTCCCGCCCAAAACATAGTGCTCAACGTGGCAAAGTTCAACAGAATTCTGGCAGGTTCCCTCTAAGTGGCGCGGACCACCCGCTACTTCGTCTTCCGGTCTATCTTCCTGTCTATCTTCCTGTCCAAAAACGCTACAGTTCTGGTCCAGGCCAACTCCGCAGACTCCGGTTGATACTCCGATTTCCGATCTGCTTCAGCAAACCAATGCTTGGTACCGGGATAATGATGGAACTCGAAGGCACAGCCCCCTTTGCGGAGTTCCGATTCCAGCCATTGCACGTTCTCCTGCGGTTCGTAAATGTCATCCGTTGCGAAGTGTCCAAGGAGATCGGCCTTCAGCCTGGAGAAATCCGCCGGGCCGACACCATAGTACAATACGACTGAATCTACGGCCTCAGGCTTCGCGGCCGCGAGGTTGAGCGCGAACTGCGCGCCGAGGGAAAATCCGATTGCAGCCAAGCGTTGTTCAGCCTGGCCAAACTTCGAAAGCAAAAATTCGGCGGAGCGCAGAACTTCGGTTCTCCCCGCAGCGGAGTTGGCTTCCAGATTCTGTGCCAGGGCCTCGGCTTGTTCAATCGTCGTTGCCACTTTGCCATGGTACAGATCAGGCGCAAAGACAACATACCCTTCTTCAGCCAGCCTGTCGCAGAATTGTCTGATCGTGTCATTGAGTCCCCACCAGGCGTGGAGCAACACTATAGCGGGTCCGCGACGCTTGGCCGGTTCTGCCAGGTAACCGTGTGGTTGGTTTGTTGTCATCGTGCTCCTCCTGACTGGTGATAGAGTTGAATCTGGTGTCGTCGCAATGACGCGATATCGTGACAGCAGCGCAATCACTTAATGAGTGCTGACGGTTGAAGCCGTGCTGAATCACGTCCGGAGAGCAATTTGAAACTTGAAAATTCGGAGCCGTGAACTTATGGTTCACCATTGGATGATAACGTCAAAATGAAGGTCTGATTGTATGCAACCTAAGAAAGTATCTGAATCACGAACCGTAAAAGCGATGCTGGTGCTGCCACCTGATTCCAACGCCCTCGGTACCATGTTTGGCGGACAGGTGATGAGCTACATAGACGACATTGCCTCGATTTCCGCGTTTCGGCACGCACGCAAGCAAGTAGTGACTGCCTCGACAGACTCGGTGGACTTCCTTCATCCGATCAACGTCGGTCAGATGATTTGTCTCGAGTCGTTCGTTACCTGGTCACACAAAACTTCGATGGAAATATATGTCAACGTGGTCAGTGAAGACCTCAAGACCGGAGCGCGCCGCGTCTGTGCTTCCTCGTTCCTCACC
>JBECKX010000186.1:0-7196 GCA_040235515.1 Candidatus Zixiibacteriota bacterium | reverse complement strand
TCACCTGGGATGCTCAAGCCACTGTGCTGCGCAATCGCGTCAGCCGCTTCTGGAAAGGGATCGGTTCCTTCGGTACGTCGCGAGTGGTGGCACGCAACAACATTGTAAAAGATTGCCTTGGCTGGGGTATCATCGCCACCGGGCAGTCGTTCCTCGAAGCGACCAATAACGTGATTTTCAATAATGGTAACTGCGGCTTTGCTAACTGGGGTGAGAAGGGTGACCCACTGGCAGCCACCGGAATCTTCGCGAACAACATCGTTATGGACAACGGCTGGCGCGACGAGTGGGTTTGTCCGCAGGTGGGGATCTGGATGCTCGGCGACTCGGCCAGATTCCAGATCGCCTTCAACAATGTGGTGGCCAACTTCGCCGGCAATTACCGCGACATCAGCAACCTGACCGGCATCAATGGTAATGTCTCTTTCAACCCGATGTTCGTCGATACAGTTTCATTCCGCCTTGAAGCCAACTCGCCGTTGATCGACGCCGGCGACACCTTGCTGACCGATCTCAACGGCAGCCGCTCAGATATCGGCGTTTGGGGAGGGAGCGGAGCGAGAAGATAAGGGGCATAGCAGCATGGTTCATATAGGGAGTTGGAGTCATTAGAGAAAGGAGGCACAGTTTATGACAGACGAGAAGAAATCTCAGTGGACAACTCTGCTTACATCCGCGCTGATATCGCTTGCAGTATCCCTAATCGTCACCTGTTTCAGCACTAGTTATCAGCTGGAGAAACAACACGATCGGAAAATGGAAGAGGCTCGGGCAATTGCCGAGGCTATGGAAGAACGACTGGAGCGTGACACCATTCGAATGTGGACTGAATATCGCGCTGATAGTATGAGGTGGGAGGCTGCTTGGCCTGAGTCGCTTAGTAGCGCAGCAAGTATTCGTAGCGCTACAGGATTTGCGACCACACTCGGAGCAATAGTGAGGGACACGTCTCGTATAAACTCATACTTTAGAAACCTGATCTCAGAGAATCGGCGCGACATCGAGGAGTTCGAACAAGATGAGAGCCTTAGGATCAAGTGGCTCCGCGAAGGCGGAATCTTCTTAGACTAATGCAGGCCAAATTTCTCACTTTGCCCGTAGGTCAACTTCACTCGGAACTTGACTCAGGAGATATCAGGGGCGTTCACACACCCTGACATTGCGGACGAAACCCTGTCATCGCGAGGAGTGACTGCCCGCCGCAGGCGGGTAGGAGGGGCGAAGTGGCGATCTCCTCTACCACCTCAGCACCGAGATTGCCATGCTCCTTCTGTATTTTGTGCCCCGGTCACTCGCAATGATAGTTTCGCAACCAACCTTGCCGCCGTGACTCCAGTTGATGCCCCTCTAACACGAAGGATGGATTCCGAGCAAATCGCTCAGCGAACAGCTCGGAAGACGGCGTGTGTTTCGTATAGCTCGCGGCCCATACTTGGTGTCAGGTAGGAACGCCTGACCTCTTGCGCGTGTTTTCTATGCCAGCTCGCCCAGATCCCCCGCGAGCCAGGCAGCTAGTGCCCGTCTCCACCCGAGAACATTTTCTCGGCAGCAGCCGCCATCTCTTCCGGTGTCGGATTGGCGATATGCGTGGCGAATCCCCAACGGTGGCCAAAGGGATCATCCAGCATCCCATAACGATCACCCCAGAATTGATCCCCCGGCGGAAACACGATCTTCGCGCCGGCAGCTTCAGCCTGTTTGAAGATCGCGTCGCAATCCTCGACATAAAGATGAATCGTCACCGTCGAACCCCCCATCGATTTCGGATCGGACTTCTTGCCGCCACTATACTCCGGAAAATCATCGTTGAGATAAAACACGGAGTCGCCAACGCGCAGCGCTGCATGCATTACACGCTTGCCATCCGGAGCGAGCGCGCACGATTCAACCCGGGCGCCGAACGCCTGCTTGTAGAACTCAATCGCCTCATTGCCGCCGTCGATGATAAGATGCGGGATAAAACCCTCATGCCCCTGCGGGATCGGATCGACCTTTGTCATGATTCTCTCCTTGGATGCCGGATACAAAGTTAGATGTCGTGGGTCTAAGATAGGAGGGTCAACTCGGCCTGTCAATCACACGTAGCTGATTTCAGGCAAAATGTGATTCGTTCATCACTCATCTCGCAGAGCGGTCACAGGATCCAATCGCGCCGCTCTCATGGCGGGGTAGTACCCGGCCGCCAAGCTGACGATGATCCCAAACGCCAGCCCCAGGCCTATCAGCCAGAGCGGCAGGGCAAATAGCTCGATCTCAGGCATTTCATTCGCGCGCATGATCAACCGGCCAATGAACGATACCAGCCGCGTAATCAGCCAGCCGGTGACAATCCCCAGCACCGATCCGACAACTCCGATGCACGCCGCTTCCACCAGGAACATGATTCTGATATCGCTGTCATCAGCACCCAGCGCTTTCAAAACTCCGATTTCGCGCCGCCGCTCCAGAATTGACATAATCAGGGTATTGGCGATCCCCAGCGAAGCCGTGATCAACGCAATCAATCCCACGCCGGCGAGCCCCAGGTCAAAGAAGAGAAACATCTTCTGCACCTGTTCAAACTCCCTGGCGAAGCTGAAAACACGAAATCCCAGTGCCTCCACCGAATCTGTGATCGCGCCGTACGGAACGTGCGGATCGACATCCATACTCACACGTGGATAGACTCTGCTCTCGAAGTCCCAGCCGCCTCCGGTCAGGCTGCCGGTAGAGAGCGCGTAAAAGAGATCCTCAGGATCGGTGGCAACCTTGCCCTCGTTAAGGCGTTGTGCAGTATGACTCGTAATCAGGACCGGTCGAGTGTTAATCGGAGAACTTCTGCGCGATGGCGAAATGCCGCACACTGTCAGGGTGTCACGCATCGTCGCGCGCGAGTTCAGCAAGCCATCTATGAAACGAGCCACGGCATCCGACATCTCACGAAACAGCAGTCGCCTGGCATAATCCCCCGCAAACAGCGAATCGACTTCTAACTCATTGAGCCGTCGTCTGAGCGAGTCCCCCGGTACCTGTAGAATCTTCACGACTCCACTGTCGAGGCGGGCAACCTGCGTTTCCACTATCAACTGCTGTCCCAGGATCGAATCGCCACCCGTATAACCGATATCGCGGAGGAAATCCTCACTAATGATTATCTGCGACGCCGTGTCGCTCTCAAAGGTCGTGCCGGCAGTCAGCCTGCTCAGGGTCTTTGTCCTCGCTGCAGCCAGCGGAATGCCCTGTGCCTCAACTGTGGCGGATGTGTCGGCATAATAGACCGTGACTTTGAACGCATCGAGCGGATAGACATTACGCACCCCCGGAATTCGCGACAACTGCTCGATCGCCTTGTCATCCAGTTTGGCCACATCCACTTCCGGCTCATCATCGTCGGGGCTACCCGGAAGGACTCGCATGATGCTGAACAGATCGAATTCCTCGAACTGGTCATTGATATACTGCTGTCCACCCGCCCCGAAAGAGAGCATCGCCGTAAATGCGGCAATGGCGATCAACACCCCGGCGATCGTCAGCGCGGAACGGAGTTTCATCCGCCAGATATTGCCGAAGGCTCCCTCGACTAAGTCACGTGCCGTCATTGTAGCACCTCCACAACCCGCCCGTAGTCGAGCCGGATGATGCGGCTGCAGAGATTCTCAGCCAGAGTCAGATCATGCGTCACCAGCACGATCGTTTGCCCCGCCAGGTTCAGTTCCTTGAGCAATGTGGCGATCTGCTGTGCATTGGTCTGATCGAGGTTGCCCGATGGCTCATCCGCCAGCAGCACGGTTGGTCGCTTCACCAGTGCCCGCGCGATCGCTACCCGTTGTTGCTCGCCACCCGAAAGATCAGCTGGTCGATGATCGCCGCGATTGGCCAATCCCATTTTGTCCAGCAGCTCCCTGGCACGATCCAGCCGCTCTTCCCTCGGCACATCTGTGAAGTAAAGAGCCGACTCGATATTCCTCAGCGCCGAATAGTGCCTGATCAGGTTGAAGCTCTGAAACACCATGCCAACCTGTTCAGCCCGGTAGCGCGCCAGCTCTTTGCGGCTCAACTTCGAGAGATGAGCACCGCCGACGATTACCTCTCCGGCAGAGGGAGTATCAAGTCCGGCGACAAGATTCAGCAGAGTCGATTTGCCCGAGCCGGATGATCCGACTACACCGACCATCTCCCCGCGCGCGATTGTCAAATCCACCGCATCAAGCGCCTTTATCGTGTAATTGCCGCGCGAGTAGTAGCGGCACAGCTGTTCGGCTTTGATCAATTCCTGATTCATGACGTCATATCCCGCGACGCACTCCTATCTCTCACCTCTTTACGGAAAACCGTGTCGGCGGTTTTAGAAATGAGATTCAAGGGGTGCTGAAGCTTTGTAACTCCTTGCCGATCCCCTAAATAACCCATTCTTTCCCTTTGTGCAGTCAAAATAGAGTGTCGGACGGGAGCGATTAACTACAACGTGGCGCTGTTTCTGCCGTAACAACTCCATGCACAGAGAATGGCTGTGCCGCAGGAGACTGCAGGATTAGAAAATGAAACAATGTGGCGTTATTCGGGAGCCCCTCGGGTAGCGTGGCGTTAAATGATGCAATACAATTGCTTATGCATGTGAATGCAACAAGCCAATGCAAGAGGAGTCCGCAATGACGCAGGCAAAGACAGGCGACACGGTTAAGGTTCACTACACCGGCAAGCTCAAAGATGGCACCGTGTTTGACACTTCACAAGGTCGCGATCCGATCGAGTTCAAACTTGGCGAGAATCAGGTAATCCCCGGCTTTGAAAAAGCTGTCGAGGGTATGGCTGTCGGCCAGAAGACCGTCGCTTCGATTCCGATGGATGAAGCTTACGGTCCGCGCAAGGACAACCTGATTGTCGAAGTGGATGCAAAATCATTCCCGGATGATATCAATCCGGAAGTCGGGCAGATGCTGACCATGCAACAACCGGACGGAAGCAAGGTCAACGTGCGCGTCGCGGAATTGACGGATGGTCGCGTCAAACTTGATGCCAATCATCCGCTCGCAGGCGAGGATCTGACCTTTGAGATCGAAGTCGTCGAGGTGAGCGCGGCTTAGCTGTAGCTTGTTTATCTGATTTCTTCAAGGCTGTGAAGCGACCTGACTTCACAGCCTTCGTTTTTTCTACCCGCAAACCCCCGCGGTAACTTCTCAACGACAGGCGTTTATGCATGCCTGCACGTCAAAGTCGGAGAAATCCCATCGATTTGGTTGGCAACTATCACTTGACAACTGGAAGTGGAGTAATTAGTCATAATTAGCACCCGGTTTTGCTCGCACTTCGTTTACTCGCCGGGTCGGGGAGGCGTAATGGCTAATGCATCGAATCACCGTACGGGCCTGCGGGACATTAGGACGTTTCTCTCCCTCCAGCGCGTTGCACTGGTGGGGGCCTCGACAAACACGAAGGATTTCTCGCGGGTGTTATTCCGTGAGCTGCTGGAGCGCGGCTACGACGTAATCCCGGTCAACCCCGCCGCATCCTGCCTCGAGGATCGTCACTGCTATGCTCATGTGTCGGATATCCAGCCACCGGTCGACGGCGTGCTGGTAATGACGCCACCCTCGGTCACGGAAGACATCGTGCGCGAATGTGTGGAGGTCGGAATCAAAGATATCTGGCTCTACCGTGCCATGGGGCAAGGTGCCGTCAGCCCGAATGCAGTCTCGTACTGCAGGGAACATAAAGTAAATCTGATCGAGGGATATTGTCCGATGATGTTCTTTGAGGATGCCGGGCTGATCCACCGAATTCACCGGAGCTTCAAGAAACTCCTCGGCAACTACCCGGTCTGAGCCGCTCCTGCCGTCTACCGGCTAATCATCGAGGATCAGAGCGAACATCAACGGCGCTACGATCGTGGCGTCTGACTCGATAATAAACTTCGGAGTATCGACCCCCAGCTTGCCCCAGGTAATCTTTTCATTCGGTACCGCACCGGAGTAGGAACCGTAGCTGGTTGTTGAATCGCTGATCTGACAGAAGTAGCCCCAGAACGGTGTATCCTCCCGCTTCAAGTCCTGATACAACATCGGCACCACGCAGATTGGGAAGTCGCCTGCGATTCCGCCGCCGATCTGGTAGAACCCCACAGGCTTCTGTTTCGATTCTTCGTAATACCAGTCCGCCAGAAATGTCATATACTCGATTCCCGTTCGCACCGTGTGCACATTCTTGACCCCCTTGCGCATCACCAGTGCCGCGTACATATTGCCGAGCGTTGAATCCTCCCATCCGGGCACGATAATCGGCAGATTTTTCTCACACGCCGCAACCAACCACGAATCCCGCGGATCAATCTCGAAATGCTCCTTAAGAACGCCGCTCCGGATCAGGCGATACATGAATTCATGCGGGAAATATCGCTCCCCGGCATTGTCCGCGGCAATCCACTCCTCACGAACCGCGCGTTCGACACGGCGCATCGCCTCCTCCTCAGGGATACACGTATCCGTGACCCGATTGAGGTGCTGATTCAGCAGTTCCTCCTCCTGCTGAGCCGATAGCTCACGATAGTGGGGAATGCGTCGGTAGTGAGTGTGCGCTACAAGGTTAAAAATATCCTCTTCAAGATTCGCGCCGGTACAACAGATGATCTGCACTTTGTCGCGTCTGATCATCTCCGCAAGACTGATACCCAGCTCCGCCGTGCTCATCGCGCCGGCAAGGGTTATCATCATCTTGCCACCGTCGGCGAGCAGTTGCTTGTAGGCATCCGCTGCATCGATCAGAGTGGCGGCATTGAAGTGGCGATAATGGTGTCTTAGGAATTCGGAAACTTCTTTACGGTTCTTCATAGTGATCTTTCCCCCCGAGTTAGAATCGAATGGTATCTGCTCCAGTTGCCTGAGCCGGAACAGACAACGTGTATGCCGGCCCCGCGGAGCCTCTGCCGGACCAGTTTCTCAGGCCCTTGCTATACTTCGTCAAGGATCAACATGGCGGCCGTGACAACCGTCGTCCAGAGACCATCCTTGTTGCCCTCTGCCGACTGCGTGATATTGCGCGAGTAGACGATGTCACCCTTGACCTTCCACTCTTCCTTGTTCTGATCCCACGATTTGTCAAGGTCAATCTCAAGACCCATGGTCGTCGCAAGCATTTGTACCGCCAGATCCTCCGCATAGTCTCCCGCGACTTTGCGCGTCTGACCGTAACCATGATGCTCCGAAAGGTAGCCGAACTTGGAC
>JBECKX010000132.1:0-15107 GCA_040235515.1 Candidatus Zixiibacteriota bacterium | reverse complement strand
CTTGCAAGGGAGAGGGGCCGGGGGTGAGGGTTAGCCTATTCTTTCTGCAACCGTATCCAATGCTACCCCAACCTGCTCACCACTCCCCAAATCCTTCACCGTAACCATCCCCGCTTTCAACTCATCCTCGAACATCAACACCGCAAACCGCGCACTCTGCCGTGATGCTTCCTTCATCTGTGCTTTCATCGAACGATCGAGATAATCAAGGTCAACTGCCAACCCCTTCGATCGTAACTGATGCGCCAACTTCACCGCAGCCGCACGCTCCTCATCGCTCACCGCCACCAGAAACGCATCCAGCGGCCTTTCCGCAAATCCCGGCAGTCCAGCTTTCTCAGCCGCCAGCATGATCCGCTCCATCCCGGCAGCAAATCCCACCGCCGGGGTAGGGGAGCCACCGAGCTCTTCTACCAGCAAGTCATACCGCCCACCACCACAGAGCGCATCCTGCGCCCCGAGTAACCCCGATCGTACCTCATACGCAGTCCGCGTATAGTAATCCAGCCCCCGCACCAAGCGCGGATCAAGCTCGAACGGAATCTCCATCGCACTAAGAACTTCCTGCACCGTCGCGAAGTCGCGCTTCACGTCATCATCATAAAACTGATTCAGCAGCGGTGCATTGGCCATCAGCTCCGCTGTACGCGATTCTTTGCTGTCAAACAACCGCAATGGATTGCGATCTATCTTCTCCTGATCGACCGCAGGAAACTCACTGCGCATCGGCTCGACAAACTCCAGCAGCTTCTCACGGTGCTTCGCCCTGATCTCCGGAGTTGCCACCGAGTTAAGCGCCACCACCATATCATCAGCCGCAATCCCACATTCACGCAAGATCATCACACTGATGGCAATAATCTCAGCATCCACCCGCGGATCATTTGACCCGATCGCTTCCGCGCCAAACTGATGAAACTGCCGCTGCCGCCCCTTCTGCGGTTTCTCCTGCCGGAACATTGGCCCGATGTAGTAGAGCTTATGCAGCGGCGCCTTCTTACCCAGCGATTCCTCGGTAAACGCGCGCACTACCGATGCCGTCGCTTCCGGACGCAGCGTCAGGTTCCGGTCACCCATGTCGGTGAAGCTGAACATCTCCTTTGAGACGATATCAGTTCCCTCACCGATTCCGCGCGCGAACAGCTCCGTCATCTCGAAGATTGGGGTGCGGATTTCCTTATAGTTGAATCGCTCCATCACACCGCGAACAATCTGTTCGAGATAGACCCACTTCGCCGATTCCGGGGGTAGAATATCGAATGTGCCTTTAATCCGCTGATACTTCATCGAAATCACTCGTCAATCTGTTCAACCGCAGCCAGTCGCTGGCGGGTAGAAATCCGTCGTTTCTTCATGCTTCTGAACAAAATCACCAGAAATCCCCCCAGGCTGTATCCAACTGCGTCCGCCAGCCAGTCATAAACCGATGAATCTCGACTCGGCACGAAGAACTGAACCGTCTCATCCAACGCCCCGAAAGCCAGCCCGAATCCAAACAGCAACCCGTAGAGCAGAGTGCGCCGAGCAGAAGAGTGCACATCCGGAAAAGCCCGGAAAATCAGCAGCGAGAGCACGAAGTACTCCAGGCAGTGATAAAACTTGTCAGCGTTGTCTACGCCGAGGGTCGGAGGTTTCACCGACGGAATCGTGGACACGAAGATAATCAGTACCGCATACAGCACCGGCGGCAGCTTATAGTAAATGAACTTCTTGTCGAACTTAGTCATGGGGGAAAATATATAACAGGTATTGCGGCAAGCTGCAAGCGGCATCAACCATCCGCACCGCTCTCCATCCCCGGCGCCGCTTGACATTGGCGTCACCGCTCGTATATTCCTGCCTATCTATAATGAGAGCCACGGGAGAATTATAATGCGCGCTCTAATAACCGGTGTAACCGGACAAGATGGTTCCTATCTGGCGGAACTGCTGTTGGAGAAAGGCTACGAAGTCTATGGCATGGTCCGCAGGGCCTCAACAGAAAACTTCGAGCGAATCAACCATATCCGTGAGAAAATCAACCTCGTTCAAGCTGACCTCTTCGACCAGATGTCGCTGCTGGCGATCATGGAAGAAGTCCATCCCGATGAGGTCTACAACTTTGCCGCCCAGTCCTTCGTGCCAACGTCATGGTCACAGCCGATCCTCACCGGTGAATTCACCGGACTCGGCGTAACCAAGCTGCTGGAAGCAATCCGCAAAGTCGATACCAAGATCAGATTCTACCAGGCCTCCTCATCTGAGATGTACGGCAAGGTGCAGGAAGTCCCCCAATCTGAGAAAACCCCCTTCTATCCGCGCTCTCCCTACGGCGTCGCCAAAGTCTACGGCCACTTTATTACAGTCAACTATCGTGAGTCGTATAATATCCATGCTACGTCGGGTATCTTGTTCAATCACGAATCCCCGCGTCGCGGGCTTGAGTTCGTAACCCGCAAGATCACCGACGGTGCCGCCAGAATCAAACATGGCCTGGCTGATGCCCTCTATCTGGGCAACCTCGACGCCAAACGCGACTGGGGCTATGCCGGCGATTATGTAGAAGCCATTTATCTCATGCTGCAACAGGATGAGCCGGACAACTATGTCCTCTCATCCGACGAGAACCACTCCGTCCGCGAATTCGTCGAAATCGCCTTTGGACACCTCGACCTCGACTACAAAAAGTATGTCAAGATAGATCAGCGCTTCGTCCGCCCCGCCGAAGTAGATATCCTTCTGGGCGATTCATCGCACGCACGCAAAAAACTCGGCTGGGAGCCGAAAGTCTCATTTGAGCAGCTTGTAAAGATGATGGTCGACGCTGACATGGAACGGCTGCAGAAAGTCAAAAACGAAG
Organism: Candidatus Zixiibacteriota bacterium; assembly: GCA_040235515.1. Lineage (GTDB taxonomy): Bacteria > Zixibacteria > MSB-5A5 > CAIYYT01 > CAIYYT01 > JBECKX01. The sequence continues at coordinate 12,268 of JBECKX010000132.1, read as the reverse complement.
CGTAAGCCCGCGTGGACGCGCAGAAAACGACTCACAACTCCCTGCGAAGCAGGTTTCCAGGGCGGCGGCTGTCCCAACGACCCGGTCCAAACATCCAATTCAGGGCCTGATGAAAGCACTCATAACCGGCATAACTGGCTTTGCGGGCTCGCACCTCGCCGAAAACCTCCTTGCCCATAACATCGAGGTCTGCGGAACGACGCTCAAAGGCGAATCGCGCGCCAATATCAAGCCGATTCGTAAAGGGATAAGTGTCGTTCAGGCAGCCCTGGAGGACAAAACTGCGCTCCAGCGCGCCCTGAAACGTTTCCAGCCTGACTGGGTGTTTCATCTCGCCGCCTGGGCCGCGGTAGGAAAATCGTTCTCGGCTCCTGTCAGGACGATGGAAGTCAACCTCATGGGCACCCTCAATCTCTATGAAGCGCTGCGGCAGCACAAATCAGTAGAGAAGATCGTCTTCGTGTCGTCGGCTGATATCTTCGGCCCACTCCCGCCGACAAAGATGCCGATCAAGCCTGATTTTCCGCTTCAGCCGGTGTCACCCTACGGTGTCAGCAAAGCCGCCGCCGATCTGGCATCATATCAATATTGTCGCGCCTTCGGCCTGCCGATCATCCGTATTCGGGCCTTTAATCATACCGGCCCGAGACAGCAAACCGGCTACATGATCCCTGATTTCTGTTCGCAGATCGCTGCGATCGAACGCACCGGGAAAGCTGGTATAATCAAAGTCGGCGATCTGTCCGCCAAACGCGATCTGGCCGATGTTCGCGATATTGTCGATGGCTACCGCCTCGCCGCCGCAAACGGAAATCCGGGGGATGCGTACATTCTGGCAACGGGAAAGGCGGCCAGCGTCGAATCTTATCTCAAGACTCTGGTCAGGGCAGCTAAAGTTGAAATTGAAGTGAAGAGCGACAAATCTCGCTTGCGTCCGGTAGAGGTACCATTGTTAGTTGGTGACATCAGCAAGGCTCGCAGGCAGCTGGGATTTAAGCCACATATTCCGATATCCCAAACATTAAGCGATACCTTGGAATTCTGGAGAGACACTGGAGTTAAGTAGTGAAGAAACATCTGTCTGACAAACTGAAGAATAAATCCGCCGTTATCGGTGTGATCGGACTGGGCTACGTCGGTCTGCCGTTGGCAATCGAGTACTGTGAAGCTGGTTTCAAGGTTATCGGATTCGATATCGCCGCCGCAAAAATCAAACTGATCAATTCTGGTGGCTCCGATATCGGGGATGTCAAGCCGGCTCAGGTCAAAGCGGCTGTCTCGCAGAAATTGCTTACCGCCACCGGCGATTTCTCCAATCTCGCCAAATGCGATGTCGCCGCTATCTGCGTTCCGACACCACTCTCGAAAACGAAAGACCCCGACGTCTCGTTCATCCTCAACGCCCTCGGCGAACTGAAGAAACACCTCCACAAAGGTATGCTGGTCGTCCTCGAGTCAACTACCTACCCCGGCACGACAGAAGAACTGATCCTGCCGCAACTCGAAGAGGGGGGCTACAAAGCAGGGAAGGACTTCTTCCTCGCCTTCAGTCCTGAGCGCGTCGATCCCGGTAATGCCACCTACCACACCAAAAACACTCCTCGCGTGGTCGGCGGACATACTCGTACCTGCGCCCAGATCGCCAAGATCTTCTATGAATCCGCTATCAGCGCCGTGCATGTCGTCAGCTCCACCAAGGCTGCGGAGATGGTCAAGCTGCTCGAGAACACATTTCGTTCAGTGAATATCGGCCTGGTCAACGAAGTTGCATTGATGTGCGATCGCCTCGATATCGACGTCTGGGAAATCATCGATGCCGCCTCTTCCAAACCGTTCGGCTTTATGCCATTCTATCCCGGTCCCGGCCTCGGCGGCCACTGCATCCCGATCGATCCGCATTATCTTTCGTGGAAGCTGAAGAGTCTCAACTACTATTCCCGCTTCATCGAGTTGGCCGGGGATGTCAATTCCCACATGCCGGAGTATGTGCTGGAGCGCATCAGTCGCCTCTTGAATACCAGGGGCAAAGCGGTGAAGAACGCGAAGGTCGTCGTTATCGGTGTTGCCTACAAGCGCAACATTTCCGATGTCCGTGAATCACCCGCACTCGACTGCATCCGCTTGCTGCAGGAGCAGGGCGCCAAAGTGACTTACTGCGATCCTTATGTTCCGATGATACGAATGGAACCGAAGGACTTGAAGGCCACCAAGCTGACTAAAGAGTTGATCAAGTCGGCGGATCTTGTCGCGATCATCACCGATCACACCGATTATGATTACCAGATGATCGTCGACAACGCCAAGCTGATCTTCGATACCCGTAACGCCACCAAGAACACCAAGCGTAATCGCGGCACGGTCGAACGGCTGTAAGCGCCGCTCAGCCGCCAACTGCGCGGTTCTACTGCCATACGCCGATTTTCTGCAACTTGCCGCGCCTGAATAGCGTAGCAAGTTGCTATATGCAATTTGTCAAAAAAATCGCCTGCGCAGTTTTCGCAATCGTGGGCCTGGGCGCCTACCTTCAACCGGCCGGCGCCTCAGCAGAATTTCAACCAAACCGCAATCCATCACTGGCAGTAACCAGGACAACCGGTTCGATCGAAATCGATGGTCGACTCGATGAGCCTGCGTGGCGCGACGCCGCCGTTGCAACCAATTTCGTCGAAACCTACCCCGGTGACCTGATCGAACCCGACGTCAAAACCGAGGTGCTCGTTATGTATGACGCCGATTACCTCTACCTCGGGTTCAAGTGCTTCGATGACCCCGCCACGGTTCGTGCGTCGATGCGGGCCCGCGACGAAATCTTTCAGGATGACTACGTCGGCCTGATCCTCGACACCTTCGGTGATGCAGCCTGGTCTTACGAAATTTTCGTCAATCCCCTCGGGCTCCAGGGTGACCTGCGCATGGTCAGCGGCAGCGGCGAGGATCTCAGCTTTGACATGGTTTTTCACTCGCAGGGTCGCTTGACCTCCGACGGTTGGGTAGTCGAAGTTGCGGTCCCCTTCAGCTCCCTGCGCTTTCCGAAGAATTCACAGAAGCCGTGGCGCGCTACCTTCTGGCGCAATCGCCCCCGCAGCTCCCGACAGCGCATGAGTTGGTCGGAGGTCACCCGTGACAATCCCTGCTTCATGTGCCAATTCGGCAACCTGACGGGAATCCATGATGTTGTCCCCGGCAGCCGCCTTGAACTGCTCCCCTCCGTCATCGCCTCCCAGGCCTCGGTGCTGAAGAATGATGATGAACCCTCGGAAGGACTCGACAACCTCGATCCCGATGCAGATATCTCACTCAACGCCCGCTACCTGCTGACATCCGATCTCTCCGCGGAAGCCACCTACAATCCTGACTTCTCACAGGTGGAGTCCGATGCCGCGCAGATCGACGTCAACACTACATCGGCACTCTTCTTTACGGAGAAACGTCCATTCTTTCAGGAAGGCAGCGAGTTGTTCAGCACCTGGATCGATGCCGTCTATACTCGTTCAATCAACGATCCGATTGCGGCGGTAAAGCTCAACGGCCGCATCGGTAACACCGCGCTCGGCTATATCGGCGCCCGCGACGAGAACTCTCCGCTGATCATTCCATTCGAGGAGAGCAGTGGCCTGATCAACGCCGGCAAAAGTACATCCAATATCCTGCGCCTGAAACGGCAGCTCTACGACGATGCCTTCGTCGGTCTCATGGCTACCGACCGCAGACTCGACGTAGGCGGCTCCGGTTCAACCTTCGGCGCAGACTTCGCCCTGCGATTCCTCGACAACTATCGCGTCGAATTCATGGGAATGGCCAGTCACACCAACGAGCCGGCTGATTTCGCCGACTCCGATGACCTGGAACCGGTCACCTTCGATAATGGTCGCCATACAGCCCGGTTCGACGACGAAAGCTTCTGGGGCAATTCCTTCTATGCCAGCATTGAGCGCGAAGCCCGCCACTGGAGCTTCGATATTGACCTGCGCCAGTACAGCCCGACCTTCCGCGCCGATAATGGATTCATCGGAATCAACAATCGCCGGGAAATCGTCATCTGGAATAACCTGCTTTTCAATCCCAACAAGAGTGTGGTGGTAGCTTACGGTCCTACACTCTCGGTGGGGCGGGTCTGGAACTACGACGGCAAGCGCAAGGATGAGTGGGTCACCCCCCAGTTCAGTCTCTCACTCCCGGCGCAAACTTCAGTGGTGGTGGAAGCTCTCTTCAGCAGGGAGAATTTCTCAGGCTACCAATTCGATCATATTCGCCACTACGCCCTTTATATGGAGTCGAGACCGGCTAAGGAAATCTCGTTCGGCTTTGAGGCGAAAGATATTCGCTACATCGCACGTAATGTCGACCCGCCGGTGCTCGGGGACGGCATTCAGCTCGAGGTTGAAGTCACTCTGCAACCTCTCCAGCGGCTGGTCATCGTGCCCGCCTGGGAATATATTGAACTGAGCTATCCCGCTGACCGTGGATTGATCTTCGCAGGTTACGTCTCCCGCACTCAGATCAATTACCAGTTCTCGCGCGAATGGTTCGCCCGCCTGATCCTGCAATACGATAGCTTTGATAGAGAGTTCGCCCTTGAGCCGCTGCTGACCTACGAACTCAACCCCTTTACGATCTTTTACCTCGGCTCCACTCACGACTACGTCAATATTCCCGGCGACACAACCTGGCGACAAACCGAACGCCAGTTCTTCGCCAAATTTCAATACCTCTTCAGAATGTAGACGCAACCACACAGAAAAGAAAAGGGAGGTGGATCACCAAAATCCACCTCCCCAATATACGCGTGATCGCTCTCTACTACGGCTTGCCGTTGATCGACATGATCAGGACAATATCCTCGACCGTGATATTGAACGGCACTTCCGACGCGATGAAATACACCCAGAAGTTCTCGGCGAAAATCACTTCCTTGGTGGCATCGAAATTCTTGATGAAATCGTGTGACTCGCCCCACTTGATCTCGCGGGTTTGACCCGGCTCAACCGTTATGCCATCGAGCACAAGCACGCCATTCGTCTTGATCGCCTCAATGGTGGTCTGCTGCTTCGCCTTCGAAATCCAGAGCTGACCTGCAGCCGTAGCAGCAGCGTTGTTGGTGATCCGGCACGCAAAGCCGATATCGTCGATGCTGTTGATATCTTCCTTCTGGTCCTGCCAATCCTCATTCTCGGTAAGATTGACATTCTCGGTCGTCAATGTGCTCGAAGTCTGCGCCACGAAGTCCTCGATCTCCTCGATGATGACCACGTTGCCGCTCGTGACACAATTGGCGCCCATAATCACCATCAGCGCCAGCACCGCCAGTGCCGACTTGAGCGTGAACAGAACAAATCTCTTCGTCATGTCAGCACCTCCTTACTGCGTGAAGCCGAAGTAATAGTTTACACCCACCGTCAGCAGGCCATTCTTGCGCGAACCCTTGTCGCTGCTGAACGGATTGGTCGAATCATCGTAGGGGAAAATAATCGCTTTGCCTCGCATCTCCAGCGAGATCTGATCGTTGAACGCATACTCAAACCCCAATCCGAGCCAGTAAGACCCGTTGGAGTTGCTCGGCAGCCCGTTGCGCTCAAACTTGGCAGTCGAGAGGCCCACTATCCCGTAGGCGCCGAAACCCTGATAGCCCAGCACGCTGCCGATCAACAGATCAACGCCGAAGCTATTGAACGTGCCTCCCTCATTGGTCATTGTCTCATCCCAGCCATTGACATCGACCAACACTTCGCCGTCGCCATTCTTCAGGTACGTGTAATTTGGCTCCACAGCGATGAATCCGGTCAAAGGAAGTCGCGCTTTGATACCATACGCTGTACCTGATTCCGCATCCTCCTGTGCCACCGGAATATTTAATCCACCGAAGGCTCCCACCGAAAACCGGTACGCATCTGCTTGTGGCGCAACCACTAGGACCACAAACAGCAGCAGCACTACCGCATTTCTCAAGTTCATTTTTCCTCCTGATTTGAAACGCTGCTTCGCATTCGATTGTATCTATCGCGATGAAAATATGGAGTGTCCCAGGCCTTTGCAAACAAAATTGCGCCGCTGCCGCGCTGCCTCCCAAACCCACCGACTTGATCCCATCCCAGGGCGCAGTCGTTAACCTGTTGCCATTTCTTACGATTTGGCGTACACTACAGGCTCTAATCAACTCCATGACGCCCAGCGGAGCTGCATGGCTTTGACAGACCAGAGGACAAACCAGTGAACAAACCTGAGTCGCTGCGACGACTCGAAGTACTATACTCGACACTACTTGCCCCAGGAGGGAATCTGATGAAAAAACTCGCAATCTTTATGACAATCATGATTTTGACCGCCGCCCCGGTTCTCTTTGCCGAAATGACGGCGGACGAAATCATCGCCAAGCATGTCGAAGCAATCGGCGGTGAACAAGCCTTCAAGGATATCAAATCAATTAAGATGTCCGGTAACATGTTTGCCAGCGGCATGCCCCTCGACTTCGAATCGATCGTCGTCATGCCCGACAAAGCCTTTATGCAGGCCAGCATGAATAACACCCAGGTCATGTCCGGTGGCGTGAATGGTGACGTCGCCTGGCAGAACAGCCCGATGATGGGTGGCGCCATGATCCTCGAAGGGAATGACCGGAAAAACGCCCTTGAGCAGACCGAACTCTCGAAGTTGCTCGGCTACAAGTCTAAGGGATATCAGGCGAAGTACCTCGGTGAAGATATGGTCAAAGGCGCCACGGCTTACAAGATCGAACTGGTCGATCCCAAAGACAACGACACCTCGCTCTTCTATATCGACTCAGAATCCTTCTATATCGTGCGCGAGAAGTCAGGCGCGAATACCATCACCTATTCCAAGCACGAGAAGGTTGGTGACAAGATCGTCCGCCCCTTCAAAGTGAACGTCTCCGGCTCATCGCCGCAGGGCCAGATGATGATTACCTTCGAAAGCATGGAAATCAATATCGAAGTGCCCGATTCACTTTTCGTGGTCCCGGCCGACGCCGTCCCGCAGTCCGAGATGATGAAGAGGCTGCAGCAGATGCAGCAGGGCGCCGGGCAGGGTGGCGGCAACTAGTCGCTCCGCTCAGTCCGCAATATAATCGCATTTCAAGTCGGGCTCTCATCGAGAGCCCGACTTTGCCTTTCACAGCATTCCCCGCAACCCGATTAACAACATCGTAACTCCAATTTATCACTGTTCAGGCAACGACCGCCGCGCTATATTCCGTATATCGATCGTGCATATTCATCATTGTTGCCGACAACAGCGGAGCACTGCCTCGGCAACGCCATACTGCACAGCTTTACCGGCTGTTGATTCTCCCCGTCTCTGATCGGGTCAGCGGCACAAAACCAACTATCCCGATAGACAACCCGCTTCCGGGGTGTGGCAGGCTCTGAGCCGCAACCCGGTTGATTCCCGGCTGCTGCCGGAAGGAGTAAAAAAGCATGACCTTCGATTTTGCCAGTTCAGCATCACCCCCACTTCGTTGCATAGCCACCGTGCTTGCACTGCTAACCCTGATATCTGCATTCACACAGATCGCTACAGCGCAGACACCGATCACCTCCGAGGTTGTGATCTCTGGTCTGACCCGTCCCGTTTTCGCCACGGCTCCCGAGGGTGACTATGAACGCCTCTTCATCGTTGAACAACGCGGCGTCGATGGCTTCGCCTCCCGCGCCGATATCAAAATCCTCGATCTGGCCACTCGCACTCTCAAGCCGCGCCCGTTCCTGGTCGTTTCGGGGGTCAACACCGGTAACGAGGAGGGCCTGCTGGGGCTGGCGTTCCATCCGAACTATGCCGCCAACGGCTACTTCTTCACCTACCACACCAACAATTCCGGGAACAATGTTCTCACCCGCTACCAGGTGTCCGCTTCCGATCCCGACTCCGCCGTAGCGGCATCGGCGCTGCAGATACTCCAGTTCGCGCACCCCGGACAGAGCAACCATAACGGCGGCTGGATTGGCTTCGGCCCCGATGGTTACCTCTACGTCGCCCTCGGCGATGGTGGGGGTGGTGGCGATCCCGACGATAATGGCCAAAATCCCAATACCCTCTTGGGCTCGATCATTCGCATCGATGTCGACAGCGGAACACCTTACGCCATCCCACCCTCCAATCCCTTTGTCAGTGGAGGAGGTGCCGCCGAGGTCTTCTACTGGGGATTGCGCAATCCCTGGCGTAATAGCTTTGATCGCGAGACAGGGGAGTTCTACATCGCCGACGTCGGCCAGAATACCTGGGAAGAAATCAACTGGCGCCCCGCGGCCGACAGTGGCAATGTCAATTTTGGGTGGAATCTTAGAGAAGGTCTCCATTGCTACAGCCCGCCGACCAACTGCGATCCGCTCGGAATCACCACAGATCCAATCTACGAGTATAGCCACGCGACCGGATGCTCTGTCACCGGTGGTTATGTCTACCGCGGCTGCGCGATTCCCGACTTGCAGGGAACCTATTTCTTCGGTGATTACTGCTCCGGGCAGGTTTGGTCATTCCGCTACGATGGCAGCGATACGACCGAGTTTCAGGAACGCACGACTGAGCTCGACGTAGGTGACTTTGGACTATTTTCTTTCGCCGAGGATGCCTTCGGTGAAATCTACATCATCTTCGGCAACGGTACCCTTCGAAAGATCGTACCGGCAGCCGGCATCACCGACTGTAATTCTAATTACATCGCCGATAGCTGTGAGGTTGCACTCGGGCTTGCTGCTGATACCAATAGCAATTTCATCCCGGACGACTGCGAACCCTCTTTCATTTGCGGCGATGCTGACGGCAGCGGTGCAATCTCGATCGGTGACGCAGTTTACATCATTAACTACATCTTCGGCGGCGGATCTGCACCTGATCCGTTGGAGGCTGCGGACGCCGACTGCAGCGGGGCCATAAGCATTGGCGATGCTGTCCACCTGATCAACTTCATCTTTGGTGGCGGACCCGCGCCCTGCGCGACCTGTCCATAGCACACAATCGGCGTACGGTGTCGCTATATCGCTAACGCAGTTCGTTGCGTGAAGCCGAGTTACTCTTCGATCCCGGGCTGGGAGGCGTGCCGACCGTCAAATTCTTCGCGCAAGGCACGCTTCATCAGCGTAAATACCAGTGCTGCGATCACGACTGCTGCGAATACCTGCGCAACAGCCGCACCGGTCAGTCCATAGTGGATGATGAGAAGATACGAGAGCACACTGGAAACTAGCAGTCCCGCGCCGGCCGAGTAAAAACTGTAGCGGATTTTCCCCATCCCCAGCAACGCCACACCCACGAGTGCGTAGCTGCTCCACACCAGGTATTTGAGCGTAAGCAACCGGAAATAAAACCCGGCGTCGGCATAGCTCTCGCCATAGAAATAGCGAATGAACTCCGGCACGATCACAAATGCGGCGAGCGCCGCAGCGGATGCCAGCAATACCATCAACTTCTGATACTTGCGCAACACACGTCTGAACTCTGATTCTTCACCCGCCTTTTCGGAAAAATAGGGCGTCGCGATGCTCTGTATCGTCACCGTAATCTGGTTCAAACCCAGGATGAAAATCGTAGCGATGCTGTAGTATCCGAATGCCACACGGTCGGCAATCAAGTAGTTGAGCAGGAGAATGTCGACATACCCATTGATTGTCCCCACCAGGTTAGCCGCGAAACTCCAGCGCGCAAAGTACCAGGTTCTCTTGATCAGGTCAGAGCTCCGCTCCGCTATCCGCAGGTCATCCCTGACAAGAAACAGCAACGGAATCAGCGCCGCGAATGCAACCGCCACCGTCGCGATAACAAACCCCGCAAACCCATACAGGTAGGCGCACGCTACAATCGCAACCACTCCCGCCAGCCTGATCACAGTCTGCAATCGTGCCATCAGCTTGATTCGCTTCAGCGCCTGCAGGTACATCATGATCAGTGACGTTACCACCGTAGCTGGTATCGAGAGCATGAAGACCGTTATCCACGCATTGACTCGTGACTCCGGTGAGAACCAACCCAACGACGCGATCACTGCGATCACCCCGAGGATCAGCACAATCGGAAGCAACACGAACCGGAAACTCCCCTTCAACACAGCCGCACGCTCCTCCGTAGGCCTGTTCTCCGAGCAGATCTTCAATACCGCCGTGTTGAAACCGAAACCGGCGATGATCACCGCAATCCCCACGAACGACTGCATCGTCTTGATATCTCCCATCTCAGCCGGAGTCAGGAACTTCACAACCAGGATTTGCGAACCGAACGCCAGCAAGTTGATCACGAAATTCGCCGAGAGCAGGTGAAAGAAGCCTTTTCCAGCGACATCCCTGAGCAGGTTGGAAGCCCGCTTCAACGGCGGCGGTGTAGCAGCGGAGGGAATCTCTACCGACATCGGAATCTCACTCGTTTGTCCCGATGCCGTAGATGTCGGTGAACAATTTGTATCTGAATCGTTTTTTCTCAATCCGACTGACCTTTTCGGCAACCCTTCGGCGCGCTCCGGACATCAGTTGTCTGATTGCCTCGCACAACGCCGCAGCATCCCCCGTTTTGAAGGTCGTCACCTGGTTTGGCCGCGGTACGCAGTCGCTGGCGAGAACCGGCGTTTCAAACCAGTCAGCCTCAAGCAGCGACAGCGCGGAACCATCTGAGCGACTCGGGCGGATGAACAGGTCCGACATAACGTATAGCGGCCAGATCTCCGCAAGCGAGCCACGGATGAAGGTGACCTGCTCTGCAAGCCCATGTTTCTCGATATACTGCCCGATCCAACCCTCAATCTCCTTCGACTTCACGCCATTCACGCTCGCCACCAGTTTGACCTCGACGTCGCCGTTATTGTCGTCGCGCAGTTGCCTGAGAGCTTCCAGCGCTGTGTCAAATCCATACAGGTCGGCCTCTTTGTATTCTTCGAACCATCCTACCATACAGATCGTAAACCGCCCCGCGTCGAACTGCTCGCCAAACTCCACCTGGAACTCTGACAGCACGTTCGGATCAAAGGCAGGGGGAAGAAATGCGTCCACTTCCTGTACCGATCGAGCGCCAAGTTCTGCGGCGAGCAAAGCAATTTCTGCATTGTCCGCCAGTACGTGGCAATGACGAAGCGCCTTGCGCGTGAGCCATCCGATCAGGCTGGAGCCCCGGGTTGTATCCTTCAGGGACGCTCCATGCACGTGCAAATACACCCGCGCGCCGAGCATTGCCAGTATGCCCAGCACGACACGAAGCCGGGGTGAGGGAGAATGTTGATGAATCAGGTCATACCCGCCCCGCAACAGCCTCCATAAGCCACCCACCTTCCTTGCGCCCGCGAAGTCATACACCCGGTGGCCGCACTTTACCGTGGATACCTCGGTCTCGCAGTAGAAATCCACTTCGATCTCTTCCGCTTCCAGATGTTGCAGCACCCGCTGGATATGTACCGAGATACCTCCATAGGCAGGTGGGTACGGTCCGATGATCGCAATCCTGCGTCTGACCGGTTTGCTGCGGCCGACTATCTTCTTTTCCGTGGTCACCGGCATCGGTCACCATCAACTAAGATCAGAGTCATCGCTTCATGATCTCTCTAACATATTCTTTTCCCACTTCGGAGATGATCCAGCGGAACTTGCCGGAGTCTCCACGCCCCAGGTCCTGCTCGTGCGAAATCGTCACAGCGACACCCTCTCCCACCAACCGTGCCACGGCTGCCGCCAGAGTCCGGGTCTCCGCATCGAAGTCGGCATCGGAAAACTCCGGCCACTTCGACACCGCAATCTCGATCCTGTCCTCCGCCTGCTGCCGAAGCTGTGCATCCTTGATAACCCGCAGGCTCTTGAATGGATGCGTCAGCACTCCCGGCGCGATCAACTGGCCGCTGGGTGTGCGAATCGTGTCCGCAAGACGTCCCTCTATCGCGCTGAACAGTGGTCCGTACTCGCGGCTGCACTCGCCGCACCGATCTGTCGACGAACTCGTCGCCCGGTCGCCGGTCCTGTAGCGAATTAACGGCTGCGCCTGGTTCAGGAACCCCGTCGCGATAATCTCGCCGCTCTCCGCCTCGACTTCGGTAACACCATACTGCGGCACACAATGATAGTCGCTCGAGCCTTCACACTCCGCCGCGAGCACCGTCTTCTCGGTTAAACCATAATGGGCGAATGTCCGGCACCCTAAAACCTCCTCGATGATCTCTCTTTGCCAGTCGTAGACGATCTCGGATGCCAGCAGCGCCGCTTTCGGCCGATACCTGGTCTTGATCCCCCCACGCTTGATCCCCAGTGCCAGCGATGCCACCGCCGTCGGGTAGCCATGCTGGTACTCG
>JBECKX010000036.1:0-11926 GCA_040235515.1 Candidatus Zixiibacteriota bacterium | reverse complement strand
ATTTCAACAACTACGATGCTGTCGATGAGGATGGCAACCCTGATCCGGGGGCTCACACAATCGAAATCGGAGCTTCCGTGTCAGGCCCGGCATCCGCACCGATTACACTATCCGGTTATGTCAACGTTCATAACGACGCGGGAAACAATACCTATTTCGAGATCAGCTATCCCGTGACCGTAGGTGAGACCGCGTTGAATCTATTCTGCGGCGTAGCGGGTGGGAGTGAAGAAAACCCCGACTACTACGGCACCGATGAAGTCACCGCCACCAACATCGGCGTGTCTGCCGAGCGCGAAATCGCCGTCTCGGAGAGCTTCTCACTCCCGGTCACGGTAGCGCTGATTGTCAACCCGAAATCGGAAATCACGCATTTGCTAGTTGGATTAAGCTTTTAGAACCTTCCGGTGTTGATGCCCAACGCCATCCACGCGGCCGTGAGTTGCCTCTTGCGGCCGCGTTTAGTTTTCCCCGAACCGCACCGCTAACCGGATATTCTCGGTTGTTTCGGACTGCAACATCTCATTTGGAACATTCTGTGGAGACTGACAATACGAGTTCAATTATCGCGCAGATACTCCGATACAACAGTTGAGTTTATTTCTTCTAAGGGCTGCACCGAGTGTCGCCACCGTGCGACAGGGGCATCGATTTTTTGACCACCGAGGGGAGCTTCCCGTGTCCAAGCGGAGTGACAACAGGATTGCACTAAGAGCTGCTGTCTACTATTTCATCGCCGGTTCAATCTGGATATTCGCGACAGACTTAATCTTCGGACAGCTGGCACACAGCATCAGCGAGTTGAGCTGGGTCCAGACGGTCAAAGGATCATTCTTCGTCCTGATGTCTGCCACCTTTGTCTTTATCATCTTCAAGCGCCTCGCCGCCCGGGCGAGCAGTGCCGAGAGCCTGCGCGTCATCGGACAGGCGGCCGCCACGATCGTGCACGATCTGCGAAACCAGGTCCATGTCATCAAGTCGGGGCTTGACCTCTATTCCCTCGAGGACTCATCGGATGACGAGCGCACAGAATACAAACGGTTGATTGATGACAGAATCGAATCGATGCTATCCCTGAGCCAGGACATCCTCGATTTCTCCCGAGGAAACCTGAAAATCTCCTGCTCTGCAGTCAACCTCAGTGCCATGTGCGAGAACGTGATCACCTCGATCAGGCCGGTCTTTGACAAACGTGGAGTCAGTCTGAAGCTTGAGAACTCTCCCGCCGGCCACGAACCGGTTACCATTATGGGAGATGCCGGCAAGCTGGAGCGGGCGATTATCAATCTCCTCAGCAATTCACTGCAAGCTTGCACTTCCGGCGACACGGCAGTGCTGCGGCTTCAGGCGGGCCGTGACAAGATTACACTCGAAGTAGAGGATAGTGGCTCCGGAGTGCCTGAACAACTCCATGACAAGCTGTTCGAGCCATTCGTTACTTTCGGCAAAGACGATGGTACCGGGCTTGGGCTGGCGATCGTCAAAACGATCGTTGAGTTTCATAAGGGAGAGATCGCGTTCGTTCCCGTCGCAAAAGGCGCTCTGTTCCGTATCACCCTTCCTCCCTCGACACAAGCTGAAGCCTCAACTGCTTCGCGTAAAGAATCTGCATCAAAGGCCGGGGTCGTCTGATCCACCTCCGTCCGACGCCTTAATACAGGCAGTTCGTTCCTAGCTGCTCTCCCCCTCACACACACAAAACACCGCCAGGTTTTGGCACTTTGCAGCACCTCCGACCAGATTCACCTTGACTTTGAAGCGACCGATTGGTTAAGCTACTCTTAGAAAGCTCGGGCTAAGTTCAACCAACTTATTCCTCATTGAATAAAACACGCGATCCGGGGGCCCGGTGCGTTGCTGAGACATTCTCCGGCTGTGGTGGACTCCACACCTGAGAAGTCAGGCTGAAAAGATCGACAGGTCATAAGCAAGTTGCACTGCGTTTGAAAGGGTAGGCGCATATGAGTAGTACAGTCGTTACAGACGAGAAGAAGGCTACGCCTGATTCCGCTAAAGAGCCACAGAAACGACGCGGGGAGCTAATCCTTGGTCTGGTGCTCGCACTGGTGTTCCTGATTCTGCTCCTCTTTCTGATCACAATCTGCTGCGAAACGGGGGATGCAGAAAATATCTGGAAAGAATCGGCGGCGCTCTTCATCTGGGGGTGCACCGTAACCGGCGAAACAAGGTTACTTCTGCTTGTCATTTTGTCCGGGGGATTGGGGAGCTTCGTGCATGCCGCGACCAGCTATGTCTCCTATGTTGGGAACCGCAGCATGCGCAGCAGCTGGTACTGGTGGTACTATATGCGTCCATTCATCGGCATCGCATTGGCCTTGATGGTCTACTTCGCTTTTCGCGGCGGCTTGATGATGAGCATCGCCGGCGATGAAAATCCAAGTCTCGACCCCTACGCCGTTGCTGCTATGACCGGACTGGCCGGCATGTTTTCGAAGCAGGCGGCAGATAAATTGCGCGAAGTCTTCGACTCCCTCTTCAAGAGCGGTGGCGATGCCGAGAGAGAGGACAAACTCGGCGAACCGGTACCGGTCAAGGATGTCATGTTGAAGCTGCAAAACATCACCACCTATCGCATGGCGGAAGACAAGACCGACAGCGATGTCCTGATCAAGGATCTCTACGATATCTACAAAGGTCCTGTAACGCGCATTCCGGTCGTCGACGCACAAAATCGACTGCGCTACATCATCCACCAGAGTTTGTTGTTCAAGTTCATTTCTCGTCACAGCTATGACAGCAATCAGGATGTCAACAAGCTCTCCCTGCTCACGCTGGCGGATTTCATCGCTGAGGATCAGAATGGTGTGCTGGTGCGCGACTCCGTTGAGTTTGTCTCCCCGGATACATCGGTCGAGGATGCAAAACGGCGAATGGAAGCGATCGAATTCTGCCAGGATGTTTTCGTGACTAAGTCGGGTAAGGCTGATGAACCGATTCTGGGCTGGCTTACCAATAACGACATCGCCAGGCACCTGAAAGCTTGAGAGGGCGATTCAACCAGATCGAGGAGACCACGAGTAACTCAAACCAAAAGGAGCTGGCACGATGATTGAAAGACCGGTGATCATTCTTGGCGCCGGGGCGACAAAGGATTGCGGTGGACCGCTGACAGATGAAATCCTCCCCGCAGCGTTGAATGGCAGATTTGAAAACGAAAATCTTGAAGTGGATGTCGTCGACCGCGAGAACCTCCTTGAACTAACCAGGCGGTTCCTGGTCGATTGCTTTCACGTTCCCAACCACGGCGGTACGATCACGAAGGAAGACTGCCCCAATTTGCCGATGGTCCTCAGCATGATCAGACGGGCCGAAACTTCCAACCTCTCAATCGGCAACTACGCCGGAGATGACCTCACCGACGCAAGACGCGCCGTCGAGTACGGCGTCTTCGCAGCCATTGAGGCGGCACTCAGACATTCGCGGATGAGCGGCAGAAACCCGCACACCCGGTTGCTCGAGCCTTTGTATGACCGGGGCATCGAACCTCTCGTGATTTCTCTCAACTACGACGTCATCGTTGACAACGTCATGCTGAGATTGGCGGAGCGAAATGGTCAATACCCTGACTATGGCGTTGACTTCTCAACCGATCGCTATCTGTACGCAACCGAGAGAGGTACTTTCGGCAAGCTGCTCAAGATTCATGGCTCGCTGAACTGGCTCTACTGCGACCATTGCCAGCGGCTCGATCTCTTCATAACCAAACAAATGAAAACCGAAAAGGCGCTCGATGAACTTTACCATGAGGAGATTTCACAGCGAGCCTACAGCTGTCGCGGGACGAAGTGTCAGAACCCGGCGTGCGACGGCTACGTTCGTCCAATCCTCATAACGCCGACCTTCATCAAAGATTATGAGAACAAGCATGTTTCTCAGGTTTGGAGTCGAGCCGAGGATGCGCTCAGACTGGCAACCCGCGCTATCATAATCGGGTACAGCCTGCCCTCTGACGATGTCGAAGTCGCGATGCTGTTCCAACGCGGGCTCGCCCACCTCAGCCCCGAAAAGATCACTGTGGTGGAGTATGTCCACGGCGACGTCAGTAAACCGCCGCAGGAACGCGTGAAACTGAACGAGCATCCGGTCGGGCTGCGCTATCGAGCCATCCTCGGAGCCGATCTTGATTGGCACACCACCGGTTTCAGCGGCTGGCTCGACGAACACTGGAACTAGCGACACTTACTCCTTAATCTCAACTCACGGCAAAGATGCGTAAAGGAGGCTGCCATGCCAAAGAGATACAAGTACTACAACCCGGAATTAGTCAGCACAGCCACCAGGGTGACACCGCTGGCCATTGCAAGCCGGCGACTTGTCGACGTCCCCAAGGCATTCTCAAAGATCTCCACCGTCGGTGACCGCCTCTCGGTGTGGTGCGAGAAATTCATACCTGCTGCCGAATACAGCGAGTACAAGCTTCAAGCCGCGCTCGGTCGCCGCAACCATATTCAGGGAATCCAACGACTGGATCATCACGCCAGCCTCGTGATGTCGGGTTGCAGTTCCGACGCTCAAGCATCCCATTTGTTCTTTGCCGCGCTCCCCTCCAGGAGCGACACCCTCCCCTGGCGCTCGAATTGTATCTATCGCAACCAGCCGGCAGACGCCGACGAGATACTTCTCACGATTGGTCTCAATAGAAACAGCACGATCAAGCAAGCTCATCGACTCACCTCCAAACACTGGCACGCCGGGGGCATCGCAAACGCCGGTGCTCTTTTGGCTGTGCCGGTTGAAGGCTTGTTGCCCGAAGATGGCTCCAAGGTCCTCTTCTTCGATACCACTTATCCGGAAGAGCCGGCGGTGATGAAGTTCTCGATCGATCGCCCCGGCAAGAAGGCCGGCGCTGTTGCGCTCTTTGCTGCCGAGAGTGGTGAACTGTTTGCCGCAGTCTACTACTCCGAGGGCGAGCGGCGCAAGCTTGATTTCTATTCGTTCAATCGCAACCAGCTTCACAAATCAGGAATCACGAAGACCTTTACCTTCGATTGCACCGAAACCTTGAGCGAACCGGGGCTGACCCCTGATTTCGGCGAGTATCAGTGCCTCCAGTTCGTCGCGCAGCGTGATGACAGACTCTATCTGGTTGGCTTCCACAACGTCGGCACGGCCGGGCACCTGGGGGCTCCCAATGTCGCTGACTTGTTCGAAGTCAGATTCGACACTGGCCCTCCCTCCTCCGGCGCCTATCTCGCTTCCGAGGTACGGACACTGGTCAAATCCGCGACACTAAGGTTGCAGTCTGATCACAACTGGTTCGATATGGATGCGGGCGCCGGTCTCTTCATCGACCAGCGTGGCGGAATCTCAATACATTCATGCAGTGGCTTCAAGAAAAGATACAGCACCAGGAAGTACGGCATTAACTTCTGCGAGTTCAGGCCGATCTCGTCCGATTTCACCCCCTCCGTCATCGACGATCCGGAGGAAGGTTGGATTGATTTGTTCGAACACGACTCCTGCGGCGGTCGCTGCATCGGTCTCATCGGCACTCGGAATACCAATCTCACCAATTTCAGCGATATCTATGTTGGCGGACAGATGATGAACAACCAGATCTCGTCGGTAAGATTTCAGCTTCCTGTCGGTAAGACTTACACACTCTACAATGATGTAAGCTACCGCAGAACCCACGGGGTACTTGATTTGACCGGCACCGGGCATGTCGTGACCCTCTCCGACTTGAAGATCAACGATTTCGGAGACAAAGCCAGTTCAGGCCGATATACTGCCTGACGTGATGCGACCACCGGCGATCTGCCGCCGCAGTCTCAGGCTTACAGCTTCACCGCATCAAGCAGGTCGATCATGTGCGGCTTGTTTTCATCGACGATTCTCACCTTTCGAGCGAAATCGCCGTTTGCGGCGAGGAAGGCTTTCAGGCTGTTTTTCTTTGCCGACCACTCAGGGCGTGGATTGCCTCCACGGCGGTTCTTCTCTCTCGCACGCTGCTTCTCCCAATCCTTCTTTCGCTCTGCGTCGATTTCATCGATCGGGTAGGTGAGGTGAACTTCGTAGTCATCGTTGCCGCGCGCTTCATGCAGCATCTCGAGCGATTCACGTTCAGGGTTGCCATGCTCGCCGTTGCCGGAAAATACATAGTGATCCGCGGTTAATCGTTCGAAGAATGACGTCTCGAGGTTGTTCGCGCTGCCGTGATGCGGCACCTTCAACAGGTCTACGTGACGGCTCTTCCCCTTCTTCAGCATCCGGGTCAGTTCCATTCCCTTGATGATCTTATCCCCGCGCGCATCCCCGGTGAGGAGCATTGTCTTCCTCTTCACTTCAGCCAGCAGCACCAGACTTGACAGGTTGGGAACGGATTTGTCGACAAATTCCGCCAGTGCCGCCCCCTCGTTCACCTTGTCAGGATTCTCTGCCGCCCATTTCTTGAATGATGATTTGAGTTTGCTCAATTCACCACTCATCGGCCCGGCAACCCGGAGTTTCACGCCGCCATCAAGCTTGATCTGCTTCGATCTGCTCTTTGCCTCGATCAGTTTACCGGCGACTTCCCGGTTAATCCGCCACTTCAGGAACTTCGCATCCAGGCGCAGCTGATTCCCCTGGCTCACACTCGCCAGGATATTTGCCGATTTAAACTCCTCGAATGCCTGTTCCGACAGTCCGATTTCATCACGAATCGATGCGGTTGCGGTAGACTCCATCGAGGAAAGCTGCGCCCCGGAGACATCAAGCATGTCGGGGAAACAGTTGTGCCACAGGCTCGCCACCCTGATGGGCAACGAGCGATCGGCACGCTTTCGCTCGCACAATTCGCGCGTGAGTTCGAGGATTCCACGAATATGGTCATCATCGATGTGGCTGATCATCAGCAGGTCAACCAGTAGTGCTTCGTTGTCACCGAGATTCCGGGCTTTGCGGATCTTCTCGATTCTCGGCTTCAGGTGCGGACGGTAGACCTTGGAAGGCCCGCCATCAATCATGATCAAGTGCGGATCATCCTTATCCCCGAAATGAATCATCAGGCAATCGCCCTTGCGGGCGCGTAACACATCCATACTGAATCTCATTGTAGCACTCCTTTTTGGTAGATTTCGTGTATGTGTAGATACTCGCTATATAGTCTGATTAGTATCCGCGACTGCATCGTGACGACTCAGATAGACTGGAATGCCCGTAGCACATCAAGCATTCCATGCCCCTGAAAGCAGCGTTCGCGACCGAGGTCGGTGGCGGTATTGCAGAGTATCTCCTTGATTCGCCTCGGCTGTCCGATCAACTCCGGATAACGTGCCATCAGCATCGCGGCGGCTCCGCTCACATGCGGCGCAGCCATGCTCGTACCCGACTTTTCCTCCCAATCGTTGTCCTTGCCCGGAACCGGCGCCTGAATTCTTTCACCGGGGGCAACCAGATCTGGTTTCGTCCTGCCGTCGCCGGTCGGACCCCGGCTGGAGAAGTAGCTGACACCATACGTATGCGGCCACGATCGGTGAGTTGCCCCCACCGTGATAACGGCATCGGCATTGCCCGGATCCGTTATGCTGGAGGCGGCATAGCCTGAGAATACCCCATCGACGGTGTGAAATGACTGGTAACCGTGATTCCCGGCGGCGGCAACCACCACCACACCACTATTGACCAGTCGTTCGCACTCATCGCAAATCGGTGTTCTGCCACAGGCGAAGTTCTTAACGTCGTGCAGGATCGAGAGACTAAGATTGGCGCCATGAATGACTCTGAAACCATGTTGCTCGTTCAGATAACGAATGTATTGCAGCGCCGCCAGAATCGCGAACTCGGTATCCTCCGATTTGCTGCCCAGTATCCTGAAATCGTAAAGCCTGATATCGGGACACATTCCGGGTGGGTAAGTGTCCGCTGGATCTTTCGCAGCTCCGAGGATTCCAGCCACATGGGTGCCATGTGAGTTCGAGGGCGTAGCCGGCTGATCGCGTTTCACGAACCGCTCGACCACCTTCCAGTTGAGTGGCCGTTCCAGCAGCATATCCTCCTCAAGCGACTCCCTCAGCTTCTTCGTGGTTTTGAGGTCAAGGTCCTCTCCGCTGATTTCCCTCAACGCTTTGTCACTCATCTGATCGCCGCTGACGATCTCGCGGATTTGCGTAAAATCGAATGTCCTGATCACGCGGGAGTTCTTGTAGGAGCCATTCACTGATGTGTCACTGCGGAACGCGTCATGAGCCCCATCTATGCCGGAATCGAGTATCGCCCAGGTAATCTCGTTGCAGCGCACCTCAAACAGGCTTTTGACGGCGTCCGCCTTAACCGAAGGAACAGATTTCTTCAGAGCATGGTTAGCCTTGCGATTTAAGGAGATATTGAAAATCAGGTGAGTGACCAGTTCCTCCTTCTGCAGTCGCTTCGCCCCCGGTTTCGACTTCTGCCTGCCCTGAAACTCAAGCATTCGTTCAAAGAACTCCGCGAGCCAGCCGGTGTAGTCGCCTCTGATATCCTCAAGCATCTGGTGAAACAGCGCGGCAGGTGACGGCTGCTTCGCCTCCCTGATCGCGTCAAGAAATTGCTCAGCCGACAGCTCCTGCAATTGCTCGTCTCCTTGCTGACCAGCCCAGAGTATCAGAGAAGATAGCACTGCATAACGGTCAAACGCTTCAATCGGATCCGCCTCCAGTGGCTGATCCTGCAGCATTCGGGAAAATCTCTCCAGGCAGATACCCAGCGCCCGTTCAATCCTTTCCCGCGAATACTTGTTCTTCTTCCTCCGCGAGATTACCCTCTCCGCCTTTGCCAACCGTTCCCACCAGAGGGTTAGCGGTACCAGGATGCGGGCGACATCATAGAAGTACACTTTAGCCGCCACCACCCCTTGAAGGTATGCAATGCGTGGCGGAATCTCCCGCTTTGTTGTGTCAGTGGAATCGAGTGAGTCGACATGTCCCAGTCCGGCTTTGATCGCCGCAGCCACCCGACTCGATGCAATCTCCAGGTGTGGTGTGATCAGTAGATCCTGCGGCTGGTCAGGCGCCTTTGCGTACGCCAGCCAAACATCGGCCAGAACCGGTGAGTCCTGGAGGAGTTGCCGATCCTCCGCTGGACCCAGTAAGATACACTCAACGAGTTGATCCGGGACACGAATGCCCGTTGCCCCATTTGTCATGATTTACACCCCTGCTTTCGGATAGGGGAAGCCTGCGGGCCGCTGGAGTTGTTGATCCACATGTTTTCGCAGCGCCGCATCGCAGACCGCGTAGCCCCAATTGATTAAGCGTTCCTGTAAAAGTGCCGCCATCGCCTTCAGACGCGTCGGAGTTGCCGCCAGTTCCAGCGTCCGCTTGTATGGACAATCGAGCGCGCTACTCAACTTGTAGTCGGCGATATCTGTCCTGATACCCCAATAGGCGCCGCTATGGTCGCCCTTGATATATGCATCGATCAGATTTGACTTCCGTTGCGCCCGTACCTGGTTGTCGATCACGTTCAGGACGCGATACATTTGTATTGGCCAGAATCCCCTCGGCTTCGGCTGAGGTTGCATCTGTCCACCGCCATCACTCACGAGAATCATCCTGAAGTTTTCCGCGGTCTGCAGCCCGAGATTGTCATACACGCCGCCATCACTCAGCACAACCCGGGTAGTGTACGGTTCACGCTGCAGATCGGTACCGCTATTGGCCACGTAGTCGGAGGTCTGCCGCTTGAGTATTACCGGTGAAAGGAATGGTGGAAACGCCGAGGAGGCAGCCACCGCGCGCGCTACTTCAAGATCCGGTGACTCAATCTCTCCCACGCGGTAGTCGCGCATGTATGGTTTCGAGAAGCGCCACAGCACGCCTGATTGCAGATTGGTTGCATTGATCACAAACCGGGGCGCATCGGGAAGGTCTTGCAGTGATGCCCCATCGAATAAGATATTGTTGTAGTATGACACTATTCTGTCGGAAACATTTCCCGGCAGTAACAGCCCCCGCAGGATCGCAGGTACATCAATCGTTGTCGAAGCAAGCGTCCGCAACGGTTCAACGACGCAGGGGACAAAATCTTGCTGCAAATTGGCAGGATCAAACGTCAATTTGTTCCAGTTCAGCGCGAGTACGGCTGAAGTGATCGAGCCACCCGACACACTCGAAATCCGATCGATCGTGCCAAGAAGCCCTGCGTCGTACAGCCGCCATAGCGCACCGATATGAAAGACCATCGCACGATAGCCTCCACCGGAGAGGCAGAGAGCACTCGCATCAACCATAGCGGATTGAGTTCGATCGCCGGGTTCCGACGACCTGCCTGCTTCGTTCATTCAAAGCCTCACCTTTCGAAATACTTGTGTCTGGTCGCTTCAAAGCGATCCCCGCAGAGCGTGCCTTGCGCTGCGGAAATAGCAACTACGCAAGCAACATCCTGCAGCGACCATAGCCCTTAGCCTTTGCGCCCACCCTACGCTTAACGACTGAATACAAAAATATGAAATGCGCCATTAATATGCCCGCCGCCCGGCTGCGTAGCAAGCCCTTTCTGCAGTTCGCCTGCCGACTCCGACGTTACTGCCGCGCCTGCAATCCCCTTGACTATCACTTGAGGCACTCTATATTCGGTTGGTCTGCGGCCGTTATAGTCAATAATGGTCTGTTACGGAACTCCCACTTATTAAGCAGTGACCGGAATTTGTGGCTAAGAAGAAATCGAACTCGAACCGAAATTCAGACAATAGGGGTGGCCGTGCCAGCTTCTTTCAGCTAACCGGTCGTGACTTCGCTCCGCTGCTGATTGCAATCTCCCTATCCATCATACTGCGCGCGATTTATCTCTTGGAGCTGAGCGACAGCATTTTCTACGGCAATTACATCCTTGATAGCCGCGTGATCGACGTCTGGGCCATGAAGATCGTCGACGGCCCCTTCTGGGGAACTGAGACTTTCTTCCGCGCACCGCTCTATCCTTACATTGTTGCGTTACTCTACTCGATCTTTGGCCATGCCCCTGCACCCGTCTTGATCTTCCAATTGCTAATTGGTACGTTGACAGTCGCACTCACCTACTTCTATGCCAGATATCTCTTTGGTCAATCAGTCGCCACACTGGCGGGAATCATCGCGGCGTGCTGGCCGACGCTGATCTATTTTGATGGCGAATTGATGATCACCTCACTCGTGGTGTTCCTCTCGCTCTGTTCGCTCGCGGCACTGCACGTAGCTCTGCACAGCGGCAAAGT
Organism: Candidatus Zixiibacteriota bacterium; assembly: GCA_040235515.1. Lineage (GTDB taxonomy): Bacteria > Zixibacteria > MSB-5A5 > CAIYYT01 > CAIYYT01 > JBECKX01. The sequence continues at coordinate 753 of JBECKX010000036.1, read as the reverse complement.
CACACACTACGTTTTGGCCGGCATCGCGCTTGGTCTCGCCGCGATCAGTAAACCGACTGTGCTGCCGATCATCCTGATCATACCAATCTACCACCTGCTCCGGGGGGGAGCTGATAAGTATCAGCGCACACTGAAACTGGGCGCAGTGTATGCCGGGGCCGCGCTGCTCTGCATACTGCCGGTCACCGTCAGGAATCTTGTGGTCGCCGACGATCCGGTCCTGATCTCATCACAGGGTGGGGCAAACTTCTACGTCGGTAATTCGGTTTACGCGGATGGTATTACCGTACAGATGCCGCGCGCTGATGCGATCTTTGAAGGCGGACTGTTCGATGACAACATTCACTCGCAGTCGGTCAGCGTTGCCCAGAAAGCACTCGGACGCAATCTGAAGGATTCCGAAGTGTCCTCCTACTGGTACTCACAAACATTCAGGGAGATGTTCGATGCACCGGGGCGAGCCATCGGGTTGGTGCTGAAGAAGGCGTACTACTTCTTCCACGGTCAGGAGATCTTCAATAATAAGTCGCTCTATTTCGCGGGCGAGTATTCTACCCTGATGCGGATTAGCCTCTGGAAGCAGGGCCCCCTCAATTTCCCGAGCGGACTGCTCTTTCCTCTGATGTTTGCCGGTATCGTGCTTGCAGTCAGGAGCCGTAAGGAGACTCTGGTTCCACTGAGCTATGTAGCGATCTATTTTGCTGTCGTGATTGCCTACTTCGTCTGCGCACGCTTCAGGCAACCGATCATACC
>JBECKX010000108.1:0-8638 GCA_040235515.1 Candidatus Zixiibacteriota bacterium | reverse complement strand
ACCGCAGGATCCCGGTGGTGATCAACTCGGTTACCGGCGGCGACGCGATTTGCGGTGACCTGACCGGGGATCGGTTGGTGACGCTGACTGATGTAGTGTTTCTGATCAATTACATATTCGGCGGTGGGGCAGCGCCGGATGACCTTCAGGCTGCGGATTCAGACTGCGACGGCATGCTCTCGATCGCAGATGGGGTCTACCTGATAAACTACATCTTCGGAGTCGGCCCCGGTCCGTGCTTCGAGTGCGGCAGGTGAAGGTCAGAGATATAATGCAAAACGGCAGAGCGATCGTGCACTCTGCCGTTAGTCAGTGACTTGTCACCGGTTCGACTACCCGAATACTTCCTTATTGGTATCGATATCGTAGCGTTTGATTTTCTCAAAGAGGGTAGTGTAGTCAATCTTCAGAATCTTCGCGGTGCGGCGTTTGTTGCCACGCGTCTGGTTGAGCACACGAATGATCATGCTGCGTTCGGCCTGCATCTGCGCGTGCTGACCGACATCCTTAAGGCCGGCGCCTTCGCGCAACTGGATTTCCTCGGTGGAGGCAAGGCGGATCGCCAGGTGCTCAGGTTTGATCTTCTTCCCTTCGGCCAGGATGATGGCGCGCTCGATGGTGTTCTCCAGCTCGCGCACGTTGCCGGGCCAATGGTAGCGCTCCAGGAGGTCCATTGCATCCCGGGAGAGCGACTTCTCACCCTTCTTCATCTGATTCGAATAGCGACTGACGAAATGCTCGGCCAGCGGCGGGATATCCTCGCGGCGTTCGCGCAACGGGGGAATCTGGATCGGGAAGACTGAGAGACGGTAGTAGAGATCCTCACGGAACTTTTTCTTCGAGATGGCATCAGCGAGGTCGATGTTCGATGCGGTAATGACCCGCACATCGACTTCGATCGACTTGGTGCCGCCGAGGCGTTCGAAGCTCTGCTCCTGCAGGACTCGCAGCAGCTTTGCCTGCAGAGAGAATTCGAGGTCGCCGATTTCATCGAGGAAGATCGTGCCACCGTTGGCAAGCTCGAACTTACCCATCTTGCGGGCGTGCGACGATGTGAACGCGCCCTTCTCGGAACCGAACAACTCATTTTCCAGCAATTCGCCCGGAATCGCGGCGCAGTTGATCGTGATGTAGGGCTTTTCTTTTCTGTCCGAGAGTGAATGAATCGCGCGTGCAAATAGTTCCTTACCGGTACCTGACTCGCCGGTCAATAGGACGGTAGTGTCGGATGGTGCCACTTTCTGCACCAGCTTGGAGACTTCCCTCATCCTCTCGCTGGAGCCGATGATCTCATGCGCTCCCATGTTGCGGGCGAGTTCTTCGCGCAGCAACATGTTCTCTTCCTTGAGACGCTGATTCTCCAGAGCGCGTTCGATCAGCACCTGCAGGTGGTTCGAGTCGAACGGCTTCTGCAGGAAATCGTAGGCACCGCGCTTCATCGCTTCAACGGCGATTTCGATCGTACCATACGCGGTCATCAGGATAACAGCCGCCCCGGGATTGCTCTCCTTTACCTGGCTGAGAACATCCAGCCCCGACAGATCCGGCATTTTCAAATCGGTCAGGACAATATCATACTGTTTCTTGCGACTGCGCTCGACCCCTGCTGCTCCGCTGTCGGCGGCATCGACCTCGTGCCCCTCGGCAGTCAACGATGCCGAGAGCATTTCACGCATCGAGCCTTTGTCGTCAATAACTAAGATGTTAGACACAGTTACTCGTCCCCTACTCTGCCATGTAGTTAGAGAGATGCTCCAAAATTGTCTGTCAGAAATATTATCGTCAGTTATGAGATTACCTGAAGCAAACAAGGGTGACCACAAATCGTACAGGCAAAGCTGATGTGGTTGAAGACGATGCGGGGTTTCTGTGGTAGCGGTCAGGGATCGCAGTTGCGGCAGGGGGAGTAGCAACTGTTGAGAAACTCCTCGCGTGTGGGCAGCCGCACGAGATCGAGAGTGTCGACGTTTCGAATTGAAGCACACCCGGGGCGGTGGAAACGAAGCGATTCGAAGTTGCCGAAATATCGGGTTTCCGGCCTGGGCGTCCCGACAGACCAGATGCCGATGCGGTTGGTGAGGGCCTGCCGCTGCGCCGTGCAGATACCCTGCCCCGCTTCGGTGAGCAGCAATCGATTGTCGAAGATGTATGCTCTGGCGAAGCCTTCACGTACCAGCACTTCATTGACAGGAAGTGTGTCGACATAAACGAAAGCGAGCTGGCGGCCGTAGCGGTCAGTCGGCTCCGGTCCGCTGCGGTAAGTAAGCCGGCGACCGGTGATCAACTGGCTGAGCCGGCTGCGTGCCTCCGAATAGAACGGCTCCCCCTTCTCCGGGGTATCGATACCGAGCAGTCTGACGCGTTGACCATCCTCGCGTTCGAACGTGTCGCCGTCGATCACGCGAACGGCGCCGGCCTCCGGCTGTGAGGGAACTACCTGAGTCGGTCGCCAATCCACCTCGCGCACGACTATTATTAACAATAATATGGCTGCGACGCAGAGGACCAGAATCAGCCGAATTCCGCGGTTGGATAGCGAGCTGCGCCTGCGGCCTGGTTTCGTTTCGCGCGATCTCTTGCGACGATGACTCATTGAAGTCTCCCCCTTCGCAGTTCCGGGCCGATGTTTGTGGTGGATTTAAAAGGTTTCGCGACGGAGGCGCTGGCTTAGCTCGCGCATTTCGTCGGTATCTGGACCAAATTCGGAGGCTTCACGGAGATGATATTCGGCCTTCTTGCGGTCCTTCAGCTCCATGAAGATTTCGGCGCTGAGTACGTGTGCGGCCTGCAACGCCGGCTGCGCCGCTACTGCCGCGGCTGCCGCCGCCCTGGCTTTACCGAATTCCCTCTCATGGAAATAGAGTTCGGCGCGGGCAAGATGCGGTTCTGCCGAGTCGCGGTCGAGTTCGGAGGCTTTGCGCAACACCGAGAAGAATTCCTGGCGCAGGTCGTTCGATGGGTTGTTACGATACTGCTCGAGCAGGACATAAGCCACACCGATCAGGAAGGCCGGCTCATGCGGGTTCTTGCGCACAGCGGCACGAAACTCCGCTTCGGCCTGTTCGATCCGCTCGTCAAACAGGAAGATCCAGCCCAGCGCGAAGTTCGCCTGCGCGGCTGTCGGATTCGAGCGATAGGCACGTCGGACGCACTTTTCGGCTGCCCCCCATTGATGCAGTTCTTTATAGGCAAATGCCAGGGCCATATTCATCTCATAGTCGTCGGGATCGTGGCGAAGCGCCTCGCGGGAACAGGCGGCCGCTTTGGCAAAATTGCCACGGGAGAGAAAATACTCCACCTGCTGGCGGGGGTCGCTCTCCAGTTCGGAGAGCAGCCGCAACTGGTTGAGGATATCGGTATCACCGTGAGAACTGGCGTACGCCGTGAGCAGGTATCTGCGCGCCTTGCCCCATTTTCCTCGCTCCATATTCAACTCCGCCAACTGAATCCGGGCACGGCGTGCGTAGCGCAGATCCTCGGTCAGATCGAAGCGCAGCGCCTGGCGATACTGCAGTTCGGCGTTGGGGTGTTGACCCATCTCCTGTAAGATCATCCCCAGTTCGAGATGATACTTGGCGCTCTCCGGAAACTCGGCCAGCGAGTTCTCGATCTCTTCCTTGCTGGAGAGGAGGCGACCGGAGCGGCGATAGACCAGATAGCGGTGGTAGTGGGCTTCCGGTGCTGTCGGAAATTCCCAACTGACGAACGATTCGCCGGGGTTCTTTCGGATGTAGTTATTGTATTCTTCGGAAGAGTTGAACATCCGCGAACGGCGCACCGGACGCTGCCGCATAACCGCCGTGATCGAGCGCGCACGAGTGATCAGGCGCTGAGTCTCGCTCAGCACACGTTCATCATCGCCGTTCTCGAATGCATCGTGGATTCGGGCAAAATCATGCTCGGGATTATCATCGAGCTGGAGCTTACTTTTCAGTTTCTCCCACAATTCGCGGACTTGAATTCTCATTCTGAGGCTAAGATATCATGACCCGAGAAACGGTCAAGTTTTATTCTATCTATTATTATTGATAATATAAGGATTTCTTCCCCGGCTGCAGACTTCCGATCCGAGGTGACACGGCAGATGACCGTAACCATTTAATCTATTGTAAGTTACAGTGACCAGACCGGAGTGGGCTTTAACCCGCCGTATCGCCGCGCAGCTCACCAGGCGCCCCGATTAGTATTATTAATACTATTAAACCGCGAGCCACCCGCATCAACCGAGAGTGGTCGGCGACTGGCGCGATCAGGCGCACCACCTGCTCGGAGACAAACCCGGGAGTCAAGCGGCTCTATTGCAGTGAGATGAGACGACCTGCCCTGTTTGCGCCATCAAACCGGCGTTCTGGCATCATTATTATCAATAATAATATATGTTCGTTTCATGCCGATCCGGCGGTGCTTTGGGGGCTTGGGACCAGGCTGATCAACGCGGTCGAGGCGTTGTAATAGTTCTGCGGAAGAGGGTCAAAACCGCAGCAGCTCGGCAGGCACCCTGACGTGGGGTGCCGTATTCACAGGCGGCAATCGCTCAAATGGCAGGTGTTAGCGCCTTCTTGCGACGATCTGGCACCGCTCAGCAGCCCGCACGGAAGCCCTGGCCTTGGGTCTTGCTCATGGGTCTTGCTCAAGAGTCTTGATCACTGTAATCAGGCTAGCCTCCCAGGAAGCGAGTCGATCTGGCTGATATATATAGCTGTCTGTGGCGGCTGACAGCTCTTTAGCGTGTATCTGGTGCGAATTCGGCGTGATTTCGGCGCGAACCGTATCGTGTTACCGACCTCGATTTGACATACAGTGAATGGCTGGGGGGAGGGCTATCTGCTTTCTGGCTGGAAACCGTTGCAGGATAAGGGGAATCGGAGTGAAAAAAGTTCCCGAAAACTCTCAAATTCCCCTTGACAATTCGGGGCTTTTGGGTAGATTGGCAGCGGTTGGTTGAACGTTTTGATGTACCTGCCGTACATTACTTTACAAAATTCACACGCACTTTTCCTTTAAGAAACAGCCTCGCTTCTAAGCATTAAGATCGTTGTTAACGCAATTCCCTATTCACTTCAATATGCGTAACGACATTGGTGTGCTTAGTCCCTCCTAATGTTCCATTCTCCAAACCTGTCTCACTTTGTTACTTGTCGTTGAATTACTAACTGTTGTAACAACCGTAAGGTTTGAGGAGGTGAATACGCTTATAAGGGCGGTTCACGGTAGATAAAGAATACCCCGATAGAATTTCGAGAAAGTATAAGTGTACGACCTTACACGGGACTGTTAAACCGTTGGCGGAAAGAGCCGACGAATTATTCGAAGTCCCGAAATGCTACATGACGGAAGAGTTGGCGAAATAAAGCTCGGTGTCAGGCTCAGCGGAGACCCTAGACAAGTTCAGGCTGAGTTTGGACCTTGCTGCGAGCGATTCCGCAAAGCCGGTTGAGGCAGACGATTGAGATCTGTCACAACTGCAAAGGAAAACAAGTTCATGTGTTGTTTTCTCGGTCGTTGCGACGACCCGAAGACTTTTGAGTACTTGAATTTTCCTATCTTTACCTTGTAAGGAGGAAGTACATGTTCAAACGACTTTTCGTAGTCATGCTAGTAGCGGCTTTTTCCTTAAGCCTCTTTAGTATGGCGATGGCTACAGATGATCCCTCAGGACCGAAGGGTCCGGCCCAAAAGTTCATGTCGACCGAAAATGGCGCGGCCAGAACTCCTGGATTAGTCCAGAAGGTATGGAAGCGTCCGGTCGCCGAGTGGAATTTTGCGCCGATCGTACCTCAGGCTAGTGCCTTCTCAGGTCGTCTTAACAAGACACCTCAGGCGTGTACTACGGTTGAGTATGATTGCGGTGTAGCTTTCTTCGTCGGATCACCGAGCTATGGGCAGGCCGTTCGTTATTCCTCAGCTAGTGAGCAGTGCGACCCGCAGTATTTGTATCTCGCATTTACGGGCGGAACCGGTAACGATCTCGTTACGAGTTCTGGTGTCGACGCTTACATTTGGGGTGACGACGGTGTAGGGATGCCTGGCGCCGTTTTATATTCCGTTCACGTTGCGCATGGAGACATCGTCGCATTCCCGTCAACGGTTGACATCGATCTGACCACGTCCGGTCTCTCATTCCCTCCGGGAACCGAGTACCATGGTGGTTATCTGCCGACCGACCCGGCCGAAACTTACGCCGGTTTGATTGACGATGGTTCATGTGGACAGGGCCGTTCCAGCTATTGGGACAACGGCTTTGGTACCTTCGACTGGTACGATATGCCGTCCGTCTTTAGCGGAACTGACTATAACTGGGTGCAGGCACTCGATGTCTGCTGCAATGCCGTCACGCCGGCCACTTGCGAGACCAACATTTACTATGGTCCCGCCGTGTGGGCTTACTGGTTTGACGAGTATGCCGTTCGTTACCAGGCTGATGCCAATGCGCTTCAGTGCCAGGTGACGCTCGTTAGCTTCTGGGTCGAGGACCCGGCCCCCTACACCGGCGATCCGCTTGGTTTCCCGTCCTTTGGTGGCGTGAATGCCAAGGTATATGCCGATGATGGTGCTGGACTTCCGGGTGCCGTTCTCGGAACGATCTTTGTTGACCATGCCAGCGTAGTCGCCGGCGCGTTCAACTCGGTCGACTTCACTTCACAGGGTCTCTTCTTCCCGGCTGGAACAGATTTCCATGTCGGTTGGGGAGCGGCCGTGTTGAATGATGAGTACTTTGCAATGACAGACGATGATGGCGCCGGAGCAGCGACTCCTGGTACCGTTCAGTCGTCACTCTACACTGACGGTTCTGGTTGGGTTTCCACTGCCGACTTCAACCTGGCAGTTTATGGCGTGCCGTACGACGACAATCTTCTGATTGACGCCGAGGTTTGCTGTGAAGCCAACCCGAACATCTGCGCCAACCTTTCGTACCACAACGGTGCCTTCTACTACTGGCCGGATCCCGATCCGTTCGATGACACGTTCCGTAACGAGCGTTTCAGCTTGCCGAACAATGCGGGTCCGGAGTGTACGCTGAAGACCGTCGCGCTTGCGTTTGATGGTAGCGGATCGATTGGTTCACCGGGTGCCGATGTTTACATCTGGAACTCCGATGGTACCTTCCCGTCCAGTGTTATCACCTCGATTCCGGTCAACCCGGTAGTTGATTTCTTCCCGGTTTACACCGAGATCGATGTTTCCGCCATGAACCTGACCGTTAATGGTGATTGGCATGTCGGTTACCAGACCATCGACAACAGCGGCGTGGGCAGTGATGTCCTGGCCGTGCTGTCAGACGATGGCACCGGTACCGGCGTCAACCGCTCCAGTGAGTACTGGCCGCCGTCAAGTGGTGGTACAGGCTTCGGCACCATGCTGGATAACTGGGGTCTTGATGTTGACTTCCTGATCGAGACGGATGTATGCTGCGTGCCTCCGGGCTACTGCCCGATCGTTTGCAGCCCGACCGATCAGTGGCCGGTCTTTGGCCATGATTTCGCCCGCACCAGTCAGTCCGAGATGTCACTCGGTGACCTTTGCGGTGTCGTGTTCTCATGGTACTATGCCGGTCCTTCCGGTATCAACTTCTCCGGTCCGGTGATTGCGGACGACCTGGTTCTGCAGGCGTTTGACGATCGTGTCCAGGCCGTGGATCTGTTGACCGGTACGCTCGTTTGGGATACAGAAGCTGGTGCAATCGCTGCCGGCTGGGCCACCACGATCAACTCGGCCCTGCGTGCGCAGATTACGATCCAAGACGGTTACTTCTACTTTGGTACCGGTTCACTCCGCGGCTTCGCGAAGGGTGATCTTGCAACAGGTGCCTGGGTATGGAGTCGTGGTCTTGCCGCTCCGGGCGGTCCGCTGCCGGGCGCGTCATCGAACACCCGTTTTGCCGGTTCAGTCATTATGGGCAACGAAGTCTACTTCGGTAACGAAGCGGGCGAAATCTTTGCTCTTGATGCCACCACCGGTGCCAGCCTTTACAACCTGAATGTCGCCCTCAACGCGCCGACCAACGGTGGCCAGGGCGGTATCTTTGGTCCTCCGTCCTCGGACGGCAGTCAGATCTTCTGGGCGGTTACAGAGAATCTCTTTAACCCGGTGTCCCAGAATGGTGCGATTGTCTCCACTTCACAGGGTGGTGGATCGTTCGTGATTAACTGGGTATACGACACTCCGTTCGACGGTCTTCTGAACCTCGGTGTGAGTGGTGGTAGTTCCTATCGTTGCGAGAACATCTACATCAACGCTAACTACGCGTTTGGTAACTTCTCGACCTATTCCGGTTTGAGAAAGAAGATTGACGCAGCGACAGGCGCCGACGTATGGCCGGATAACTTCCTGATGGGAACCACGTACTACAACCCGCCGTCAACCAACAATGAGTTGGTTTACTACGGTCAGATGGATGAGTACAATGCCGGTAACGCGTTCGCCCGTGGTGTCCGTGCTGTCAACTTCAATAACTCGACAGTATGGCTCAATGGTGATCCTGACGTTTCCAGCCTGTACGACCACGAAGTGTTCGCCAGCGTCAGCGTGACCTGCGATCCTTACGCGGTTTACACGACCACTGATGGTATTTCGGGTAACGATACGTGGACAATCGTCGACGGTAACACTGGTGCTGAGCTCGTGGTATATCATATCC
>JBECKX010000089.1:0-25848 GCA_040235515.1 Candidatus Zixiibacteriota bacterium | reverse complement strand
GTCCTTTCATGCTATGAATGCACTTGACAATAACACATGAAATGAGTAGTTTTGAGGCTCAATGTACTTGAGCGGCGATTGTCTGTCAACCTATAGTAAGAGGCAATCGTCTCGTAGGGTAGTCCCTACGGGGACCCCACGCCCGTGCACCACGGGCGTTTTTCTTTTCGTGGAATTCGGACACCCCCCCGTGCGTCTTCAAACAAAGTATCCCGCTCCTGCTTAAAACTTAATCCGCATACTGGCTACTGGCAATAGCTCTTCGGGGTTCGCGTTTCCCGCTGGTTCAGTGTTTGGGCATTGATTCGTTCCCCCTTCTCAAGTGCCGCTGCTCCTCTCTCGGTTCCAACTTCCGCCAGCGTCACGGCCTCGTCAAGTCATCCTGAGGAACGTTCAGAACTTCACGGTGAGCCCATTCTTCAGGGTCAGATCATATTGCCTGATATCGCTTGGCGGCTCCGCATCGTAACGGTACTCGAGCGAGATGCTGGTCGCCAGTCAGGAGGATAGCGCGATTGAAGCATCAAGATCGTCGAGCACCCTCACATCCCCAAGATCGTCGAATGCCGGTTGAAGATAGATTGTATTGCTCAAGGTCACGATCTGGTTCGCTTTCCAACGCACCGCGACGTAATCGCTGTTGCGCGGAGTTCGCAAAATTTCGTCGGTCACCAGCTCTTCGTATTCATACATCCCTGTGATTCCAAGCGCCAGGCTCGCGTTCTCGCGGTCAACCAGCAGAAAACGCAGACCTGCACCCAGAAGCAAGCGCTGGCGCAGGTCCTGTTCCCGGTTGTATTGCACCTGCGTTAGCGCTTCGATGATCACCCGTTTACTCACACTGTAGTTGTAGCGCAGGTGAGAGAATCCCTCATTGACGATACTCCCCTGTTTCGTGTCGACGAAGGAATAGGAATTGAGCATGAACCACTGGCTCGGACCGGCGCGGTAAACAAATCGCGGCTTGACCCCGATCTTCGTCAACTCCGAGTTACCGCGCTGCAGTTCAAGCGAGAGATTGATGCTGCCGCTCAAGCCGGAATCATCGCGCGAAAGGCGCTTGTCCTCGACATTGACCTGGGCGAGTGAAATCGAAAATCCGAGCAGTACGATGAGAACGATGTGCGCGGCGATGGCAGGAAACTTCATCTATGGCATCCGGGTTGAAATTGGCTATCAGCATCAGGCGCGACTGCTCTCTGACAGCAAAGTCGCGCCGTAACGAATAGTAAGATTTTCAAACCCGGCTGCAACCCTCGTCAGCAGGCTGCTGATAGCATCTGCCGTGGTGAATGCAGTCCGGCTAGCGCAAATCTGATCTGCGGAACACCAGCAGTGTTGCCGCGAATGCAGCGATCGAGTAAAGCACAAGCAGACCGGCATCCGGTAGCACACCGGCCAGCACGGTATCGAACTGCTGCGCCGGAGGTGTAAAATGGGGCAACTCGCTGATGTCGATGCCGTCATCGTTCGAGCCACCGATTTTCAAACCTGTCTCCGTATCGAGACTGATCGTGAACATCCCGCCAGCGCCCTCGGAAGCAGACTTGGAGTCCACGAAATCGACAAACTCGCCGCGGTAGCGCTGCATCGCGTCCTCATAACGAGCCTTAAGCTCGATATCAGTACCGGAGAGATCCATCGCCGCCAGCTGGTAGGTCGCCACCGGCGAGACACGCGCCAGGGAGAGACCGAGGCGTTCCTGCTCCGATTTACGCCGCCGCAGGTCTTCGTAGAGGCGTTGCTCGTATGCGGTGATGTCGGCCTCCACCTCCTTGCGCCTGGCTTCATCCTCTTCCATATACTGCCACAACTGGTCGTCGTCGATCCCCTCTTCCGGATCGCGTCCCTCGTTGCGCTCGGTCCAGATTTTCTCCTGCGCATTCCAGTGCTCCTCCCAGCGTTGCTTGGCGTACGCCTCCTGCTGGCCTTCAACCTCGGCGACACTGGGGACATCGATCGCCTGCCCCGCAGCGACAACCCCACTGCGCGGGATGATCAACACCACAACGAGCCAGATGACGAGCGAGAGAAGGAACGACACCGATGACCTGCGCGTCAAGGTAGACACCAGCACGCCCAGCACGAGGAAGAACGTGAAGAGCAGCAGCGATATGCCGATCAGCACGACAAACCGTGCCCAGTCGTTTGCCGAGAAGGGTACTCGCAGCACGACGACCATCAAGACTCCCAGCAGAACCGGAATCGAGAGGGGGATCACCAGCGCCAGCCACGATCCACAGATCTTGCCGATGATATATTTTGCCCGCGGGACCGAGTTCGAAAACACCAGCCGCAGCGTTCCCTGTTCGCGCTCGCCGTTGATCGCATTGTAGGTAAACACCAGCGCGAACAGAGTCAGAACGACCTGGACGATGAATGCGAAGTCGACGAAGCGGAAAATCGCGAAAATCGGATCCTCCAGGTAGACGCTGTTCCGCAGACGCGGTAGCTCGTCCTGCGTAATCGCCGACCAGCGCCCGACATCATAGTTGAGCCCCGACACGAATACCATCATCGGATCAGGTTGACGGTAGGCTTTGTACCAGAGGGCCCGCCACGAGGTCGCCTCGCGCGCGCGCTGGTCCGCAAGCTCCGTTGCTGCCCGGTACTGATCGACACCGGCGAAGTACTCGCTGATTCCGATGTAGATACTCAGCAATATCAGGATCGAACAGATTGCGAAGGTGGCTATGAACTTGGGAGAACGCAGCATCTCCCTGATATCCTTCAAGATCAATAGTCTTAGCATTGGGTCACCTCTCAGCGCAGATCGTATCGCTGGATCGCGACAAACGCGCCAGCGAGAGCAAGCAGGTTATACAGCACCAGGATCGCGATACTCGGCATCGCCGCGGATACGGCACCGGCCGTCGCAACCGGAGTGGAATGAAACTCGGGTAACTCGTGCGGATCAATCGGTTCCGGCTCCTCGCCATCCTCCCCGGATTTCATTGTCACGAACATCATTCCACCACCCGGATTCATCCCGGTTTTTTCCAGCATGAACTCGCCATACACCTTCTGGTAGTTGGCAACATCATCCTGATAACTGGACTTCAACTCCGGGGAGGAGCCGGCAAGCTCGGTGGCGGCCAGCGTGAAGTTCGCGGCCGGTGATATCCGCGCCAGCGATATCGCCAGGTTCTCCTGCTCGCGCTGCGCGTTGAGGCGCTGTTCGTTAAGCCGTCCGGAAAACTCCTTCAGCTTGTTCTCGCGTTCCTCGGCTTGCTGGTTCATGAAATCGTTGAGTTCCTTCATCATCACGTCCGGTTCCTTCGAGCCGGATGGCTTGAAGTTGGACCAGTTCTTCCTGTCCTCCTGAAACAACTGCGAACGATACGCGCCTTTCTTCATCGCCAGTTCATCGACCGAGGGCACATCAACCGCGCGACCCGCCAGGGTCACCGCCGCGCGAGGTATAATCAGAACAGAGACCACCCAGATAGCCAGCAACACCAGGAACGCATTAGCGCTCTTATGCGTCAGGCTGGAGACAAACAGGGAGATCGTGAGGAAGGCTCCGAAGTAGAGCATGCCGGAGAAGATTATCAACGCAAGGCGAATCCAATCGGAGGAGGAGAGCGGCACACCCATGAGGGGGAGCAACAGCACACCCAATGCCAGCGCCAGCAATAATGGCACCGCCATCGCCACGACACCCCCCAGCAGCTTTCCGAGTAAGAATTTGACACGCGATACCGAGTTGGCGAAAGTCAGTCGTAATGTGCCCCGCTCCTTCTCCCCGCAGATGGCGTCATATCCGAGCAGCACGGCAAAAAGCGACAGGACAATCTGGAAGAGAAACTCAAGGTCGAGAAACCGGAAGACGGCGAATATCGGATCCTCGTTGAACTTGCTGTCGTACGCGGTCAACTCGCCGCGACCCTGAATCTCGGTGGTGCGGCCCAGGTCGTTGCTCACCCCGCTCACCAGTGACCAGAGGGGTTGCGGATCGAGAAAGACGCGATGTTGCCGGACACGCATCCAGTCGGTGAGCCCCTCGAACTGCCTGAGGTTCTCCGCCTTTGCAGCTTTGTATTGCGCGAGGTTGAGTTTGTATGATTCCGCGCCCACGTAGAAGGATGCCAGCACCAGCAGCACTACAACCGCCAGCAGTACGACAAACTTAGTCGAGCCAATCAGGTCGCGTGCTTCTTTTTCGACAAGTGTAAAGAGCATAGACTAGCCCCCGACTCGTGATGTGGCCGCATACTCCCCAGCCATGTAATCCATGTAGAGGCTCTCCAGGTCGTAACCCTCCAACTCGGCTGCGGTCTTCTGCATCAACAGCTTGCCGCCATTCATGATGCCGATCACGTCCGCCAGTTCACGCGCGCGGAATATGTCGTGCGTCGACATCAGAATAGCCTTCCCCTCTTCACGCAATGACGCCAGTAGATGAATGAACTCGTGGCCTGCCTTCGGATCGAGACCCGATGTTGGCTCATCGAGCAGGATTGCAGGGGAGTCCTTCAATATCGCAATCGCGATACCACACTTCTGCCGCATCCCCTTCGAGAATCCCCTCAACGGCTTGTTGTGAAACTTCTCATCAAGCCCCACCCGATTCAGGACGGCGTGATAATCATCCCGAGTATACCCGGTCTTCCCGCCGAGGCGGGCAAAGAAGTCGAGGTTCTGGATTGCCGTGAAGTTGCCGTAAAGCATCACGTTCTCAGAAACAAAGGCGACATGCTTTTTCGCCTCCAATGGCTCTTTGTGGGTCACGATGCCATTGATGCGTGCTTCGCCGGAAGTTGGCTCAATCAGGTTGAGGAATAGATTGATCGTCGTCGTCTTTCCGGCGCCGTTGCCGCCCAGCATGGCGAAGACCTGTGCCTCCGACACCGTGAACGACACCGCATCGAGGGCCAGCAATCCATCTTCATACCGTTTGGTAAGTGCATCCGCTTCCAGGATCGGACGCGAACCCGCAGCATTGCTCTCATTCATCTCCGTGGCTCCTGTCTTCATTGATCAAACGAATTTTCACTGCATCATCTCCCGGTTTACCGACGTGACATCTTAACACCGAACACCACTATGCCTCCGACGATGCCGAGGATGAAGATCACCAGCGCAAGCGTGCCGAAGAGATTCGCTCGCTGCAGCACCTCAACCGTGATCGTCTTGTCCTCGCCCAGCACCGGCTGACCATCACTGATCCCGCTGGTGCGCAGGCGCACTTCGTATTTTCCGACCGCAACATCCTCAGTCGGCGTGAAACGCAGGTTGATCCTGTGCTCCCCGCCTACGTTGAGCTGGTCCACGACTTCCGGGTCGATCTCGCGTGTCCAGCCAAGCGGCATATCAGCCTTGATCTCGAGATTGTCGATGCGGTGACTCCCCTCGTTGACCAGGTCCACATACATCTCCACAGTTTCGTCATCATCGATCGCGTGATAGAGTTGGGGGGCGCGGACACGCAATTCACCCTTGCCGCGCGGAACCAGCTCGAGGCGGACATAGCCGATATCAGCAGCCTGAAGGGCTTTCTCGGTCAGGGAATCTGTATTGAGCCGCTCGACGACTTCCGCCGCGCTCCGGGGATACACGATCGCGAAGAACGAAATCGGTTGATCGGTGCGAACATCGTCGCTGGCCCGATCGGGGAGCGTGATCTCCAACGTCGCCTTCTTGGTGTTTATCGATTCGGTAAACTTGACCTGACTCAGCCGGGCCTGGCTGCCGGAGTCCTTGAAATAGCGGCTTATCTGTCGTGGCAACCCGACAACATCGAGGGCAAACTGGTTGGCATCCCCACTGAAGAGTTCCAGTGTCAGGTCGTAGCTCGCAGACTTTCCGAGTTCTACCTCCTGCGAGAACTGCTCCGACTGCATCGCGACACGGTTGCGGGAAGCATCCTTCTGGAGGTAGATACTCATACTGCGCGTGCTACCGTTGGCATAGACGATAAACACCGTCACGGCATCGAGATCCTGCAGCAGGGTGAAGTCGATTGTCTGCGGTTCGCCATAACGGAGCTGTTGGATCTTGGCCTCGTACGGCTGGCTGATGATCTCCCCCGATTCATTCAGCAGGGAAACGTAGACATTGTGTATGACATCGGGGTGAAGCGCACGCAACAATTCATCACCCGCATCCAGCAATTGCTCATACTCCGCACCCCCCTGGCTGGTGTTGGCAACGGTCAGCTTGACGTGCCTCGAACCATCCTCGGCATATGATTTCACCGCGCTCTTGACCGTGATATACTGCTGTTCGAATAACACTGCCAGCAACGACTGCTGGTAGTTGACTTCGGCGTCCGCGAATACACTGCGCGCCCGTTCCAGTTCCACATCGGTGATCAGTCCCTTGCGGTGCAACTCCTGCTGACGTGCATAGTCGCTCTTGGCTACGTCATACGCTTCCTTCGCACGTTTCAGACCGAGTATGCGATACTTGTCATCGCGCTCGTTAAACGGCGACCCGAGCTGTGCGAGCGCCGCGTTCCAGGCGATCATCAGGGTTACGACGAGCAGAACCGCTTCACGAATGCCGATTCGGCCTGAGTGCAGGTTTATTGAAGGGAAAGCGCGCATTGATCATCAGCTCCTGAATCGGGTGACAAAGCTACAGTGAATCAGTCGTTCTTCGCTTTCGAGCGAATGATCATCGGCATCTCGTTCTGAACCTCCTGCTTCTGGAACTTGGCCGTGTGGCTCGCGCCGTCACGCAGCAGAGTAAGGCTCACTTCTTCGCCAACCTTGATTTCATTCCAGAAGTCCGCCAGATCCTGTGTGGTGAGGAAATGCACACCGTTGACCTTGTCGACGACATCCCCGACCTGCACGTCTTCAAGACCCTTGATCTCGTTGGCATTTGGAAGGATTGAGCTGATGGTCAGTTTCTCTTCGATCAACGCCACGATCAGCCCCGCGTCCGCAATCACCGCTGCATCGGAGGCGTCGAGCTCCAGCATCTTGTCCGAACCGCCACCCAGCACCGAGACTTCGCCCCCCTCGCCCTGATTGGCAACGATCATTCTGCGAACCGGCAGCTTATCAGGATCACCCTTCGGGAATGAGACCATCATCATTTGACCGTCCCGGCTGATCCCGATTTTTACCGTCTCGTTCGGGGTGATGACGGCGTAACCATTCTCAAGCTCCTTGATCGTTTTCACCCGCGAGCCGTTGAGCATGATGATCTTGTCCCCCTCGCGCAGATCAACATCACGATATACTTTCGGCAGCTTCTCCGGATGTCCCGACAGGTCCACTACCAGTGCGTCGTCTTTGGACAGGATGACAGATCCAAGTTCCGGCAGGATGAAAACCTCGCCGGCATTGAGTGTCTTGGTTTGGGTTTTCCATTCCGCCGCAAGAAGCGAATCGGTAATCAGGGAGACGACCACCGCCAGCCCGATGGCCAGCAGGATTGATGTTACCAGCGTTTTCATTTTCGGCACCTCTGCAAGATTCAGGATTTGTGTTCAAGCCACATTTCTATGCACAACCGGGTCACTCGCCCACTCGTGGCACTTGTGGGTTCTCGTACGGTAACTATAGATGGCGGGTTGCTTTCCCCCCAGTTAATAGCTGTTATGGTTTGTTAATGACTGTTAAGTAGTGGTTTTGAACTACCGAAGTGACGTATATTGATGACGATGAACCGTTCCAGACGCGCCATAATTATCGTTGCTGTGCTGATTGTCACGGCGCTCACCGGACTGTCGGTCCTGCAGGGTTATCTGCTCAAGAATGCCTACGAGCAGCGCGACCAGGCCTTCCAGCGCAACGTCTGGGCTGCCCTCAGCTCGGTGACCAGAAAGCTGGAGGCGACGGAAGCCGCAACCTATACCCTTGATGTTATCGCCGAAGGGGAGCGGCGCTTCGAACATGAGAGCATCGTCAAACGTGGTAACCTGCCGCAAAAAGATAGTCTGCGGGCTGTTGCTTTGGTGCTTGATCACCTCGATACGACTCACTCCCCCATCTTCATCGATGATCAAAAGCTCTGCTTCTCTCTCTCCCACCCTCAGCATGTGACGATCAGAATGCTCGACCCGGTATCGGGTAAGGAGCAGGTTCTGGTTGACACGGTGCGAACCGCCGGGACGCATGAAATCGATATCAAGGATACGCCGACTATGGGGCTGATGCCGTACTTCACCTTTCAGAGCGACTCCATGTCGACGGTCTATGCGTTCTCCGCCGATGACAACCTCCCGCATCTCCAGAGCTGGATTTCGAGCAGTCCCAAAGGGCTACTGGCCCAGCGGCTCGTCACGAACTGGGTGGTCGGCGAATTCGAACCGATCGAACAACGGCTCTCCCGGATCAATCTCGATTCTCTGCTGGATGAGAGTTTTTCCCACTCCGGCATCGACATCAACGCCGAGTATGCCGTGACCACTGAAGGTGAGGACTCGTTGCAATTGGTCAGCAATGCGGCGTTTGTCTCGCAACTGCGAGACAGCAAATTTACCACGCGCCTCTTCCCCAGCGATCTTTTCGCCGCCCGGAATGATCTGCGCGTCTACTTCCCCGATCGGCAGGTGTATATCTGGAAACAGCTCGGCCCATTGCTGGCGCTCACGATCCTCTTCGTATCGCTGATAGCCTTCTGCTTTGCCTATACGATTCGCGTGATCGTGACTCAGCAGCGCTTCGCGGGAAGATTGGTAGACTTCATCAATAACATGACACACGAGTTCAAAACGCCGATTTCGACGGTGTTGCTTGCCTGTGAGGCACTCCTGCGCGGCGACACGGCGGGTGACAAAGCACGCGTGGATCGCTACGGTAGTATGATCAAGGATGAAAGCATGAGGATGCGCAGCCAGGTCGAAAAGATTCTGCAAATGGCCGTGCTGGAAGAGGGTAAGTCGGAACTCAACCTGAAGCCTCTGCACCTCCATGAAATCATCAGCAAACTCGTGGCAAGTTTCAGACTCCAGGTCGAACCCCGTCACGGCTCGGTGGAGGTAGCCCTCGGCGCACAGCGAGACCGGGTTGCAGCCGATGAAACCCACATCTCCAATGTGATAAATAACGTGCTCGACAACGCGCTCAAGTATTCGGAGGATGCGCCCGAAATCACCGTTACCACATCGCTCTCCTCAGATCAGCGCAGCAGAAAGTTTCGGCTCTCAATCTCCGACAAGGGCATCGGTCTCTCGAAGGAGGATGTTCATTCCGTGTTCGATAAGTACTACCGCGTCTCCTCCGGAAATCTTCACAACGTAAAAGGGTTCGGTCTGGGGTTGACATACGTAAAACTGATTGTGGAAGCACACGGCGGATCCGTTGCCCTCGATAGCGAGTTGGGTCGAGGCACAACGGTCACAATCGAGTTACCGCTGATCGAGGATGAACGATGATGATGAAATCGCAGCGCGTATTACTGCTTGAAGATGACGAAAACCTCGGCTCGATCCTGGAGGAACACCTGCAGATGCAGGGATTCGATGTCCTTCGCTGCCGCAACGGAGTCGAGGGACTCGATGCCTTCAAGCGGGAGCAGTTCACACTCTGTCTCGTTGACGTTATGATGCCGCGTAAAGATGGCTTCACCTTCGCCAGGGAAGTGCGTCAGGCCGATCAGGAAACCCCACTGATCTTTCTTACGGCAAAGTCATTGAAGGAAGACAAGATTGAAGGATTCAAGCTTGGTTGTGACGACTACCTCACCAAGCCGTTCAGCATGGAAGAGCTGCTGCTTCGCATCAACGCCGTTCTGCGCAGAAGCCGGCAGCAGGCCAGGGAAGAACCACCGACGGAATTCACCGTGGGTAACTTCCACTTCGACTACACCCGCCAGTTACTGACTCTCGGCAAAGAGGAACAACGACTCACACCCAAAGAGGCTGATCTGTTGCGGCTCCTCTGCCTTCACAAGAACCAAACTCTGGAACGAGGGCACGCGCTCGAACAGATCTGGGGGGAGGACAGCTATTTCAGTGGGCGCAGCATGGATGTTTTCGTCTCCAAGCTGCGCAAGTATCTGAAAGCTGACCAGAGCGTGGAAATCATGAGTATCCACGGCAAGGGTCTGCGGCTCGTCACGAACGAATAACCGCCTGACAACATATTGCAGCGACCAATCCCGAGGCGCGCTATTCGCAATCACACGGCGCCGGGCCACCACCAAAGATGAAGTTGATGATGTAGACGGCATCGCCGATCGAAACCGCGCCACTGCAGTCGGCATCAGCGGCGACCAGCGGATCAGGCGCCGGACCACCTCCGAAAATGAAGTTGATAACGTACACCGCGTCACCGATCGATATTGCGCCGCCGCCGTCAGCGTCACCACAAAGGTAACTGCGAACTTCCACAAGCAGCGAATCGGTGCTGAACTGATCAGCAACCGTAACAGTGAAGCTGTCATCGACGGGACTTGCCGGGAGAGTACCGCTGACCGAATCCCCCGCAGCGGACAACCAGCCCGGAAGGTCTAAGTAGCCGATAGTGTGCTCGGTATCATCGTTGTCCGTAAACTCTGGCGCGAACTCGAAGAGTGAACCTGTCTGCACGAGGTAGCTTGACTGGGATGTGATCTGCGGCGCCATATTGACGTTAAATTCATGCGCCCACGGCTCGCCGATGTATGGATGCGTCGCGGAATGCAGCGCCAGGTCCATACCTTTGACGAAGTACCGGATATCACTTCCCCCCGGCTGGGCCGGAATGTAACCCACAAAAGAGTCCGGGTGTGCGGTGGCTGCCATCTGAACATGTGAGAAAGGTCCGCCATCAACACTATAGTATACCCGCAATGAATCCATCAACAGCGTGGCATGCGCGTGCGAATAAATGAATGCCTTCACCTCGTAGTCGTTCAGCGTGTCCGCCGTCGTCTGCAGCGGGATATGATCGACATAGAGCATATCGCGATCCATAATTCCCATCGCGCGACAATGGATTGCATCGTCGGAAAGCCACGAACCGTTGAAGCCGATCACTTCATAGCCCGGCATCGCTGCCTGATAAACATGGATCGCATCACCGTCCCAGACGGAATTAAACGTCGGGACAAACACCTTCTTGTTCAGAATAAGTGAGTTCGTGTAGGCCTCACCGCTAGGGCAATAGACCCGCACTACCGTGTATGGCTTACCCCACGGTGACATCGTCTGCGACAACAGTTCGGCACGATCCTCCAGCCACTGGTAATTGTAGGCGCCGGTGGAAACCTGCTTCACCAGAACCGTGGTCGGGTTGAGGAGCTTGGCCCAGCAGTCGATGTGGTGAATGCCGCCCGTCTCGATATACTCAAGTACGGTGTACTGATTCCCGAGATACTGCTGCATGTAGGAGTCAACCTGAGCAGGCGTGAGCGACGGGTTCTCGTCATAAACCAGCCGGGTCGACATCGACATCGCTTCACCATCCGCCATGTGGTTGCCACCCGTGTGAATCACCGGCAACCCATACACCGGTATTCCCCAGATCGACCCGAGAGTTTGCGGGATAACATCGTCGAGCGGTCGCGGACGATTATAGATGTGGTCGATGAAGCCAACATTTCCGTTGTCATCAAACATCGTCCAGGGACCGTAGTCGCGCGTCCAGATCGAATTGGTCGCAGCGATGATAAACTCGGTGTTCGCCATATTCACACCGCCGGCGATGTAGGTATTGGTGGCCGAAGTTTGTTGCGAAGCGCTGCCGACCAGCGTCGTCACCAGAACATCCTCTGACATTTCCGCAATCAGGCTGACCGGAATCCCGAGAGGCCAACGGATCAACACCCGCTCGCAATGCTCCCACTCCGCGCAGGTCCGCATCACCCCGCTGGGCGGTGCACTGCGCTGGAACGCGATACCGATTTCATCAAGTCGTGTCTTTTCTTCCTCCGTCAAACCGATCGGGAGGAACTCCTCTTCCTCTTCAGCCATTGCGATGGCTGGAGCAAAGATGGATAATGTCAGGGTTACGAGGATCAACAGCGATATCAAGAGCTTCATGGACGGCCTCAGAATCATGGGTTGTGTAGGTCTTGGAATCGGATTGTACAATATTGTATAATCAAGTTACCACAATCGTCGGAATTGTCAATCTTGAACCTGTAAGGCGATGCCACGCTAATCCCTTCCGGCCCAACAGCATTTGTGCCCGTTGCCGGCCGTCCCGCAAACTGCAAATCAGTCGCGCCGGCAGCGGCCATATCTCACTGTTAATCAACAGGTTAAATCCTTGCGCAGTTATCTGAGGAAACTGCCGCTGTCGTACAAGCAGTTAACTGTCGGTCGCAACAACTCTTCACTCGCTCCGTAAAAATTCAATTGTCCTACCTCTGTTCAAGAGTGTAGAATTGGCGAACGTAGCGGAAGTAGCGAACGTAGTGCATCGTTGCACACAGGCGCACAAATCGCGTGAGCGGACGTGAAAACAAACGGACCAGAATAAGGAGATCATGAATAATGAAACGAAAAATGAAGCAGATAGCAGCACTGTTGTTGATCGCAGCCTTTGTCGTTGGCTGCAGCGCGAGCAAGGAAGTTACCCGGCTTGAACCCGGAACTCAGACCGATCTGAGTGGAAATTGGAACGATACTGATTCGCGGCTGGTCGCCGAGGAGATGATCGATGATGCAATGTCGCGCCCCTGGCTCGGGATTTTCCGCGAGGAACAGGGTCGCCGGCCGGTCGTGACCGTTGGTCGTATCCGCAACAACAGCTCTGAGCATATCGACACCGAGACCTTCACCAAAGACTTCGAGCGCGAATTGCTTAACTCGGGTCAGATTCGCTTTGTCGCCGCCCCGGAACAAAGAATGGATGTTCGTTCCGAACGCCAGGACCAGGCGGACTGGGCCTCCGAAGAGACCAAGAAGATGCTGCGCGAGGAACTGGGCGCGGATTTCATCCTGCTCGGCTCGATCTCTTCGATCGTCGATCAGGAGGGTGACAAGCAGGTCATCTTCTACACCACCGATCTCGAGTTGATCAATATCGAAAGCAACGAGAAGGTCTGGATCGGCAACAAGAAGATCAAGAAGGGTATCTCTCGCGGCAGCACGAAGTGGTAGATTAGTAGCTGCTGGCTCTGTCGTGTCGAGTCAGTCGATGCCACACAGCCTCCGGTAACCACGGTGAATCTGTTCAGACTCAAGAGTTCCGCGGCGGTCATCGCCGCACTATGCCTGCTCGTTGGGTGCGCGTCGGTCATGACTCGCACCCAGTTCTACGAGCCGATCCGCGCAGATCTCTATGAAGGCAACTACGCCGCTGCAGTTGCCGCGATCGAAAAGGCACGCACTGAGAACAAGTACGCGGGCAAAGACCGCTTTCTCTACTACCTCGACGCCGGACTGGCATACCACTACGCGCGCGAGTACGACAGCAGCATTGTCCGCCTCAGCTCGGCGGAACAGACCAACGATGACCTCTACGCTAAGAGCATCTCCCAGGGCGCCCTCTCCCTCCTGCTCAACGACAACGCTATCGAGTATCGCGGGGAGGATTACGAAGTCCTCTACACGAATCTCTTCAAGGCACTCAACTACCTCGAACTGGACGACTTCGAGGCCGCGTTCGTGGAGATCAGGCGCGCGAACCTCAAGCTCCAGCAGCTCGAGCAGAAGCATTTCGAAGAGGCTCGCTTCCTCCGCAACCAGCTCAATACCGACTCCGCAAAAGTGAAAATCCCGCTGGAGGATAAACAGATTCGCTTCAGCAACTCCGCCTTCGCCCGCTACCTCAGCATGCACATGTACGCGGCGACCGGCAACTACGACGACGCTGCAATCGATGAACGGCTACTCCGGGAAGCGTTCCTCACCCAACCTCAGATCTACGGTTTCGAACCACCTGAGGTACAATACCAATCCGACAAAGCGATCATCAGCGTGGTGGCTCTGGCGGGGAGTGCTCCGGTCAAACGTGACTTCAAGCTGCGGCTGCGCACCGACAAGCAACTCGACATCGTGCAGATTCTCATCGACGGCACCGGTGAGGATGACCAGGTCTACTGGCAGTTCCCGGCCGATGTGAATGCCGACTACTACTTCAAATTCGCCATCCCGGAGCTCAAGGAGACTCCAAGCGAAGTCGCCAGCATCGGCGTGTGGAGTAATGGTCGGCGACTCGGGCACCTGCAACTGATCGAGGATATTGGCGCGGTCTCGCGCGATGTGTTCGAGGCACGCAAGACGTTGATCTTTGTCAAGACCCTGGCGCGTGCGCTCGCCAAAGGTCTGGCCACGCATGAGCTGAAAGAGGAAGTCAAGGATGACGGCATCGGCGGCTGGCTGCTCAAGGCGGCCGTTGATGTGACCTCGGATATCACTGAGAACGCCGACCTGCGCTGCAGCTACCTTCTGCCCGGAAAGATTTACGTGGGGGACTTCGAGGTGGAGCCGGGTACTTACGATCTGGAGATACTCTTCTTCGACGAGAACAACAAACTGGTCTCCTCCACCAACGTTACCGGTTTTGAGGTGACCGGGGGCAACTTCAATCTGGCCGAGGCCTTTACCCTGCAGTAGCCGGACTCAAAACGCCTTCTGGTTGTCCCACTTGAAAATGATATCGAACCCGCTGGCCTTGGCATCCCCCTCGATTAACTGTAGATAGATTATGCGGGTCAACTCGTACTCGAGGGTAACGACCTGCTGGGCGATGTCATCATCCTCAACGTCACCGATCGCGCGCTCATAGCTCACGAACAGATCATTGGTGATGTACTTTCCAACCACGAAAGTAGCTGCCTTCCAGTCGCTCTGGGCCTTTACATCGAAGACATCCACACTCAGGTTGTTTCCGAGGGCCCTCGTTATCTGAGAGGAGACGACGCTCGCCAGCAAACCGGAGGCAAGGCTGCTCTCCCCTCCGCTACTCCCGGCGCCCGACAGTTCGGTGCGCTCACCGTAAGTGAGTTGATCCAGGCTCCGCCCGAATGCCAGGTAGGAAGCTGCGTCCCCTTCCGATATCTCCGTTCCATCCAGCGCAAATTTCAACTGTGGTTCTTCGGCAGTTCCGGTAGCAGCAATAGTGAGCTTCTTCTTCTCCCTGCCGGCGGTCCTGAGTTCATGGCGCGCCCTGATATTGATGACAGGGTTCATTTCAACTCCACCCTGGAAGTTGAAAGTGCCCTCATCCACTACGAAGCGCTTGCCATAAACATCATAGTGCCCGCGCACGACCGAAATCGTGCCGAACAACTCCGGCTCGGGACCCTCCTTGACCACCTCCACCTTACCGGATATCTCCATTTTCAGTTCCGGGCTGCGAAGCCAGGTGTTGCGCGGGATGTCGATTTCCATTCGTCCGCGCAAGTTGTCGTAAAACTCCGAGCGCTCCTCGGCCAGCTCCGGCTGCGCCTCAACCGACGCTCTCATCGTGTCGGGCGTGTCACCGCTATTCGGCCTAGTAGCCAGAACCAGCATCGGCGGCTCGCCTGCCAGTTCCGCCGCATCTGCTTCGTCAGTGAATGCGGGTAGATAAATGCGAGAGCGCAACACCGTCACCTTTCCGCCGAAGGTGGCGGAGTTGAGCGGACCCGACAGGTCGGTGCCGGCATTAACTTGAACCTCATAGTTCTTGTGCCGCGTCACGTAGAAATCGTGCGCCGTCAGATCAAAGTCGGTCGAACGAATCTCACCGGCCACTATGGTCGAGTCATATTGCAGCTCTCCCGTAATCTGCACTCTGCCCGAACCGCGATGCGCTGAGATATCTTTGATCTTGATCAAGTTTGATTCCAGCTTTATGTCGACCCCTATCTTGTCGTAGTCAATCCCATACTCGGGCATCTTCAGGGAGGCATTGCTCACCGTCAAACTCCCCGTCGCGCGCGGATCGCGCAGTGTATTGCTTGCGGACAGCTCAAACGAGAGAAAGCCGGTGGCTCGCTCGATATTGGGTACGAATGCTTTGAATGATGCCAGCGGCAACCGGCGCGCTCTGGCTGTAAGGTTGAACGGACGATCGTACGAGAAGACTTCTCCCGAATCGAGCAGCGAGAGGTTGACCGGGAAGTGAGCATCGATCGCAAAGGTGTCAGTCTCGGTTGCGATCAGGTCGAGTGACAGGTTCAGGCTATCGGCGGCGTAGTCGGCCAGTCCAGAGAGATGCTTGAATGAGTACTCGCCCACGCTCCCGTCGCGAACATCGAGATTCGCCGTAAACTCAGGTTCCGCCGCGGTGCCCTTCAGATTCGCTTCAAGATTCAGCCTGCCGGTGGCCGGCTGCGAGTATTGCATCAACTCGGCGATGGCCGCCAGTGACAGTTCCCTCGCCGTTATCCGTAAGTCTTCATTGCCGAGCAGTGAGAATGTGCCGTCAATAGTCATCTGCTGCTCCACAGTGTCGTTCTCCGCGGTTGTTCCCAGGCGTAAACTATCAATCGAATAGCTTTCATTTACCGCATCGACGACCAATCCGCGTGCATTCCCACTCCAGGTTTGATTGGGGAGATGAACAGTCAGTTCAACCGGTGATAGCTGTAGCAGCGTATCGATAGCCAGTTCACTCACGACATCGAGTCGTGATTGATCGGTCGCGATCAGACTCGCATTGAAGCGCATGATTTCGCCGACACGCTCTCCGCTGACCTGCAGTGACTTCGCATTGTAATCCTCAAATGACGGCGCAGCGGCAGCCAGATCACCTGTGAGTGTTGCCAGGCTGCTGTCGACAACTGTGAGACTGATGTTGCCATACACTGAGTCGGCCCGCATAGCATCGTAGACAACCTCTCGCATTCGCAGGTTGAGCCGGGCCGCAAAGTCCGTAAAGGAGCCCTGCACTTCACCACGAATATTTCCCTCGAACGCTAGAGTATCAAGCTCCAGGTAGGTCGCCAGGTCACTCAAGTCTCTGGTGTCCGCTTCGAAGTGAACACTGCCGGCTTTGTCCATCCCCAGCCCGCCACCCAGGTTGAAATCAGCGATCGGCATCGATACGACAGCCGTGTCGATTGTAAGAAACTCACCGGCGAACTGCAGTTGTGCGAATGCGGTATCGATCTCGAAACCAACAAGACTCGACCTTCTGAGCGAGAGACTCCCCTTCAACCTCAGGTTTGCCACCTCATCGCCGGAACCCGATAAGTCTGTCGTGAAATTCAGATCGGATGCCAGACTGTCATCCCCGGTAATGGCTGCCAGGTCGAAGTTGCTCATCTCAGCTCTCAGCGAGTAATAAGGTGTATCAAGCAGGTTGCTCAGATTCGCCTTGACCGACCCGCTGCCGAAGTCACCCCGTAGCTTTGCTGTCGCGCTGGCGGCCCCACCCTGATATTCACCGGCTAGCGTAACCACCTGCATGTTGTAGCCATAAATCCTCCCCGGCTTGAGTTGCAGTTCGCAGGCAACCTCGAGCGCCTCCGGATCGACGCCCCGCCCCTTAAGACGAATCTCGCCACTCAATGCGTCGTTCAGTGACTCATCCTCCACCCAGTAGCCCGGAACAACCTTGTCAAACTGAGCGGCTAACTGGTAGCTGACACGGTTCCAGGTGGTGTCCTCGGCCAGGGCAAGAACGTCAGCGAGTTGAACTGTCGCATTCACGCGCTGATCCTCGTGGGCGACGACGATATCTGCGGTCACAGTGTCGGCGCTGAGTCGTGCGACAAAGCTGATCGACGGGTAGGCAACCAACTCGTACTCGGGAAGAAAGTGCGCATACTCTTCGAGATTGAACGAACCGCACTCCAGCTCAGCCGTAACCTTTGCCGGATCGTCGAGTGGCACCACAGCCTTACCCGTGAAACGATTCTGCCCGGTCCTGATCTTGAGGTCGGTAACCTGCATGGTGTCACCGTCACTGGTCAGCTTCAGCGCAAGATCGATCAGCGAAAATCCGGGGGCATCGGTGGTTAACACCAGCTTTCTCAGGTCAAGCTGTTGCTCCTCCGATGAGTATGCGCCGGCGAACTCCATTTGCAGACTGTCAATCACAGATGGGATCAGTGTATCTTTTGCCGCAATTTCGATGCGACCATCTTGCACACGGGCTACGGCAATGTCGATCGTATACTCAAACTCTGACGGCCCAGCTTCCTGTTCGGCGGGCTCGACCACCAACTGCATCAGGTTCCAGGTCGAGTCGTCATTCTGCACCAACCGGGCCAGAGGGCGATCGACGACGACCGACTCGATCGCGATACGATGATGAAGCGCCTCCCACAAATCGTAGTTAACATCGATTCGAGGGACGTAGATAAGCGTATCCTGCCCCTGCGTCAGCGCCACACCGGTCAGCGTGAGCGAGGAGTAGAGATTCCCGTCGAGCGATTCTATGCTCAGGCGGCCATTCAGGCTCTCGTTCGCTGCGCCGGTCACGTAGCCCTTAACCCAGTTGCGAAACCAGCCGGTCTGAGTGGCTGCTACAGCGAGTAACAGCAACACGACCAGCGAGGCCAACACCACGAGTGGAATCTTCCACCAGCGACCGCGCCTGGTCCCCTGCGTTGCTTCTGTTACTTCAGAATCTGTCATCTGCTCCTCAATCTACGGCAATTCCTTAGAATGCCTGACCGACACTCAGGTGAAGCTGGATCGTTGTCTCATCATCGAAGACCGGCCGCCCGGCATCGAACCTCACCGGGCCAATGGGTGTGCGGAGACGCAAACCCAATCCGGTCGCATAGCGCAAATCTCGCGGCCTATAATCGTACGATTCAATCCAGACGTTGCCGAAGTCGTAGAATATGACGCCCGACAACACCCCGATGATCGGATAGCGCAACTCCACATTACCCTCAAACAAGCTGTTACCGCCAATCGGCTTGCCCTCGTCATCAGTCGGTCCCAACCCGCCACGCGCCCAGCCGCGATTTGAGGTACTACCGCCGGAGAAATAGCGGTCTTCGACCGGCACGAATGGTTCGCTGTCAAATGACTTGATCCCACCAATCTTTCCCCGCAACGCGAGCACGACGCCACCGAGATCGACGTAATGGCGCAGGTCGAACAAAGTTTTGGCGTAGTTGAACCGGCTGCCGAGATCGAGCCCGCTATACTTGACCGAGATAATCCCGAACCAGCCACGCTCCGGCGAGAACGCCGGATATGAATCATCCCACGTGAAACTCAGCTGGATCGCCGACTTGTTGTAGAGATCAAGGTTGGAGAGATCGGTGGTGGCTTGCTCCGCAACCGAGTTCGTGTCGAGTCGCACCTGCTCGAAAGTGTAGGTCGCCGTTCCGCTGAGAAAGAGATTGAATCTCCGCGAAAATGAAAAATGTGACCCGTAACGTCGGACCGTGTATCCCGGTTCCTCCTGCTTGCGCACAAACGGATTGATCGATAGCTCGTTGCGAGGTCCGAGAAATGCCGGCTGGACCAGCTCAAGATTGACGTGGTACGGTTCCAGACCCGAGTGTTTGGCATAAAGGGTAAGGCGCCGTGCCCCTCCCATGAAAGATAACAACTGCATCTCGGTGAACGCTCTGAATTCATCCTCACGCCCATAGCCGACACCTATCTTGGATGACCACTGCGCGGCTTCACTGAGGTTCACCTGTACGGGAATGATGCTATCGCGTGCTTCCGACAGCTTCGCCCGCACGGTAACGACCTCAAACACCTGCAGGGAGAATATCTGCCGCTGCGAATCGCGCAGCAGTTTCTGGGAATAGCGCCCTCCCGTCTTCAACCGCATCTGGTTAATGATAAGCTTCTCGCCAACTCGATCGCGACCGCTGATTGAGACCTCACCGAAGTACGAGAGTGGTCCGGGGTCTACGGCGAAATTGATATCAACGACGTTCGCAGCGGTGTCGATATCAAGATTGGCTTTGACGTCAACGTATGGATACCCCGCATTTGCAAACGCATCCATCAATCCGGTTCGGACATTCGTGACGTCAGCATCGCGAAACGGCTCCCCGCGTGGAATCTGTCCGCGGATAGCGTTAGCCGGCACCAAACCCATCAACGCCGAGGAATCAGCGGCATTCTCCGCGAAACTGTAGCTTATTGCCCCGTTCAGTATCGGAGCGTTCTCCTCCACCCTGATCTTGATCGTGACCGTCTCGTTCTTATCATTGCTCTGCAGTTCACTCAACATGACGTTCGCGTTGAGAAAGCCACGACGCTGGTAATAGCGCTTGATACGCTGCAGGTCGTTTCTTAAGCTTGTCTCATCGAACTCTGAGCGGTCCCGCCCGAGAAAGACTCGTTTGAACCACGAGGCCGTCTTGAGCACCATGATCTCCCGCAATTCACCATCATCGAATGCCTGATTTCCATCTATCTCGATTCCCGCGACACTGTAACCCGACTGTGCCTGCAGCGAAGACCATGCTCCGAGAAGTATGACCAACAGGGGGGGAAGTATCAGGATATGGTGAATCCGCTTCTTTAGCTGGGAATGCGGCGCGGTTGGCTGTAATGTCATATGCGTAATTGTTACGTAGCGCAAGAGCCGCTGCTAGGTCTCTCACGCTCCCGATCAGGATTTGCTTTCCCCTTTAATATACTATTCACCAATCGTGCCGACACACAATTAGGCACTCAGAATGGTATGACTGGATCTGATCGGGAGACTACCCGAAAAGCAGGAAAACTGGTCGACGGCAACCGAACCCGGCTGGACCGCCCGTCTCTAAACAACAAGTGATCGGATGCACCATTAAGTTTTCGTGGGGGAAGCCCCCGTCCTCCGAGAATAAATGGTGTGAGCCGATCACTTGTTCAAAGGAGTTCAGGTCAGATTTTTCCCGGTGCAGTGCTCTGCTCCACTGCACCGGGACAGGGACAGCCTCAAGCCGATAAAGGCATGATAATGGCTTGAGGCTCCTCGGATCTTCTAAAACCAAGGGATTGTTCAACCACACTCAAGCCGGGAACAACTCCCTGTACTTCCCAGCTCTACTTTCAAGAGTAATAAGAACTACTTTTGATACCTTCAGCTTCGATCTTTTTTCTTGAAAACAACTCTCAACTCATCCCCCTCTCAATCGAAATCCGATCTCGCAAGCTCCCACGCGATCGCTCGCACATCCTGAAGCTCACGATGCGCCGTTCAAAAAAAGGCCATGAGTTGAAAACTCATGGCCTGTCATAGATCGAATCGTCGCCTCAAATCATCGTCTCAAAGCGATATCCGGGGGCGAATCTGTCGCTAGTTGCCGCTCGCCTCCAGGACTGCATCGAGGGCATTGAGTAGCCCATATCCATACTCGAGATCCGGAGTACTCAGCGTTCCCCAAGTCAGTTCGGTGCGTGCAGACTGAATCAACAGCGTCCGCACATCATCCGAATCATAGCCGCTCTGAAGTTCTCTAACCAGCGCGGCGGTTCCGGTCACGATCGGGGTGGAGAATGAGGTTCCACTCCAGATGCCCCAGTCATACTGAGGATGGAAGAATGCACCGTGTACATCCACTCCGGGAGCACAGACGGTCAGGTAGTTACCGTAGTTGGAGAAGCCTGCCCTGACCTCGGTCGTATCAATCGCCCCAACCGCGATTACGTAATCTTCGCGGGCGGGATAAAGATCAAGGTCTTCGCCATTGTTTCCGGAAGCAGCCACGACGACGATCCCGCTATTCAGAGCCGCCTGAACCGCACCGATCAAAACCGGTGTAGCGGTTTCGCATCCGAAGCTCAGGTTGATCACATCCACCTGCTGCCCGATTGCATAGTAAATCCCCTGCGCGATATCATACTGCGTGCCGATGCCATCTCCGTCAAAAACACGGATCGGGAGAATCGAGCAATCTGGCGCGGTAAGCAGGATCAGGCTCGTCACGAAGGTTCCATGGCTCTGCATCTCACCCTCTTCTTCCGCCGGTATCGTGTCGTTGTCGACGAAATCATAGCCGGGTAAAATATCCGCCGTCGCGATCAGGCACTGAGAATAATCCAGCCCATTGTCGATGACAGCAACCTTGACGCCTGATCCGGTCGCATACGATTGCGCCGAGTCCACACCTGTCGCATATACTCCAGCCTGCCCGTAATAAGATTGCGGGCTCACGCCGGAAATAAACACTGTATCTTTCTGATCCGGGAAACCTTGACTCACCTGGTACAATTCCGGGAGTTCCGTTTTTTGATCCTTGTGGGCAAAAACAATCTCGGGATGTCTCTGATACTGCAGGGCCAAGTCCGTGATGTTGGCACCCTTGGGCAATTCAACCTCATAAATATTCTGCCCGGGTATGCTGCTCACTACTTTACCACCGGCCGGAGTCATCAGGGTACTGGCCTTCATCCGTCCTTGAGTCATGATGATCATGTGCTCTGAAGTGGCCTGTGAGGCTGCGAGGGTCGCGCTATTCACAGACAAACTTACAGAAGCGAGCACTGCCACGAGGAGCAAAAGTGCAAGTGCTGTAATTTGGGGGAAGCGTCGGGAACTCATCTCAACCTTATCCTTCTTCGCGTTATGTTACTCCACCTAACAGGACAAATGCTCCCCAGTGAGCCGGATTGTCTGTTAGCATTCGAATTTTCGATACTGCTCGCAGGAATGCTTTCCTGATTGATTTCGTAGCGCCCAGAACTTTGTAAAACTCTGTCATGAATTCCATTGTTACATCATCGGCAACCGACCATTGTGAGGCTAAAACTGCGCGGCCGCCGGCCTGGTAGAATGCCTTCGCCAGGCTAAAGGAATTACCGTAATATAGACCCGGAGCTGCAGTTTGGCAACCTGAAAGCGTCACCAATCCAGCCCTGATCGTGCCGTTAACCTCAAATGGGAACAGCGGGCCGTCCGCTAGCAGGATCCTCGAAAAGAGCGGATTCTCCGATGCCCGCGAGGCATGCGCTGCAATGTGCACAAAGCCGCTGCATTTCCTGAGCGCCTCTCCAACCGAGGTGGTAGTCGCCGCCTCACCCATGAAGTACTCAGCATCCCTATAGTTCGATCTGATCGCCTGACACTCATTCCGAACCAGTGGCAGGCTCTCTGAGTCGACTCCGATGATGGCACTGGTCCCACGTGGGTTCCAGCTGGCACCGCTGCGTTTGATGTCGAGCGGATTCACGATCACGCTGAATTCCAGCTTGTCCTGCAGAACGACCCCGGCCTCATCGAGAAGAGTCGCAAACGGCACCTGCAGGAACTCGCGATCAACAGCCAGGATCGTCTCCGGTGCCGTTGATATCTCAGCAAAAAGCGGTGCGACAATCTGATCATACAAGAGGCGGCGGTAATGAGTCAGCGCCTTCGTCGCGGCAGCCGATCCACTCCTGCGCGTGATACCCTGCTCAAGCAGGAAGTAGGTCTTACGCAACGCCGTCTGAAATTCCGAGAATGAAATCTGTAATCGTGAGTACCTGACGCCGGAAGAATCCGCCACGAAAGCGCCAATCTGATCGCCAACCCGGTGATAATGCACCAGCGTTCTGTCACCAAGCTTGTCGAGAATCTCTTCGATGTCGGATACGGTTACGTTGGTCGGGTCATCGCCACGCGTGATGTGGCCGCGTGCGCTTCTCTGCAGGCGCCACAGCTTCTGTTCCAGGTCACGGTAACGAGAAGCGGCCACCTCGCGGCTGCCTCCTCCCTCCTTCAGCCGGTGCAACATCGCGATCTGGCTTCGCAACGAATCAATCTGCTTGTGCAAGCTCCCGCGCGGTGCATTGGCGCTGATTCGAGTACTCTGCAGGTTCAACACCGCCATACCGCGCAACACCTCGATCAACGCGCTGCGGTCCTTCTTCTCCGCCAGGTACGCCTGCGCCAGACGATTGTAGGACTCCGTAACATCCGATGCAAACAAGACCCGAATCTCATCCTGATTGAGCCCGTACAACATCTCTTCGGCATTCTTCAGCGCGGCACGGTATTCCCGAACTGCATCTCCATGCTTCTTGCGCCGCATGTAGTAATCACCCAGCGTGGTAGCGAGTTGATATTGTTGATACTTGACCAGACCCGCCGCTCGGAGCTGTTTTACCGCCCCGCTCAACAGCCGGCTCGCTTCTTCACTGCGCGCTATCGTTTCGAGCCGCAGCAGGCGTGCATCATTCATCCTGCGCTTGTCACCGCTTCTGGCAAAAAAGGCCTCCGCTTCCCGCGTGAGATCCAATGCCGCCGGGATGCGCTTCTCCTGAAGCGAGAGCCGGGCGCTGGCAAGCAACACCATCCCCAACCAGAGATTGTTCCCGGATGCTTCAAATATCGATCTAGCGCGCTTGAGGTACTTTCTCGCCTCGCGTTTCTCCTGAAGCTCAATCATGGCGGCGGCGACGAAGTAGTTGGCTTTGCCCTCCTCGTAGGAGAGATTCATCGCTCGCAGTTCCTCGATCACATGCAGGCCCAGATGCACTGCCGAACCGAACAGATGCAGGTGAACCTCCAGCTCGACTAAATCGAGCAGCGTCGTCGCCGCTGAAACGCGATCTTTCAGCCTGACAAACGTATCGTAGACATTCTCGAATCCTTCAAGCGCCAGCGCATAGTGGCTCTCCAGGAATGCCAGGTAAGCCAGCGAATATCGCGCCTGCGCAGCATAGATCTCGAATCCGCTCTGCTCATAGAACGCGAGTGAACTGGCGTAGAGTTTCTTTGCCCGCTGGAGATCATTTAAGTTCGTATAGATGTTCGCGAGGTTGAATTCGACGATCGCGACCGGCAGTCCGCCCTCCCGGGCGAACACTTCCCGCGCCTTCTCATAGTATCGCAACGCCTGCCGATTCTGATCCTTGTGGTGGTAGATGTTACCGAGGTTGGTCAACATCTTCGCCTCATCAACCTGCCAGCCCTTACGCCGGAAGTAGGCGAGTGCCTTCTTGCCCTCGGTGATCGCAGCATCAGTCTCACCGAGCAACTTGTACGCTTCCACCAGGCCCTTGCGCAGGCGCGCTGCCGAGGCAAAGTTCCTGTGCTTATTGAAAAGCCCAAGCGCCCGCAAATAGAGATCGCGTGCCTCCGCTGCTCTGCCGGCGTTGAGCGCAAGCCGAGCGCGCAACGAAACAAAACGCGGTTGCCACTCAGGCGCGAGCAAATCCGCCAGCGGTTGTGCGACCGCTACGAATTCCTCCGCCCTGGCTCTGTCAGTTTTCAGCAGCTCGTTGAGACCCTCATCGATAGCATCCATGAACGCTTCCACATCCCCCGCATACTCCTTCGCCAGGTAGGCTGCGAGATCAGCCTGGCTCTTCACGGAACCTGTGATGCTCTTTATCTGCTGAAAATCGATCATTTTCTTGCTTCTATATCTCCAGAGTGATCGTTCCGATCAACTCGGCACCAAAGAAAAGTTCGATCTCGTGTCGACCGCTGGCAACTCGGGCCAGCTGAAAGAGATTGACTTCATCGGTAGTGGTCTTGCGGACTCGCTTGCCGGTGCGCAACGCAATATTGAAAGGTCCGGAATGAGTCTTGTGGGTCACGATTCCGGTCATATCGTAGCTTTCGAACGATACCGGCAATAGCTCCAGATGCACCTCGCCCTCCGGCAGGCGGTATTTCAATCGACGCGTATCAACCGCAGACTTCCGCACACCCGCAGGAGTCGGCGTATCCGCTGAATCAGTCACGGCTATCCCGCGCAGCCTCGTCGGATCCTTTCTGCGCAACCGCAAGTCGTCGAATATCCGCAAGCCCTGGCGCATGGCCGACTCAGCAGTCTCCTTCGAAACCACTGCATCCTGCGCCTCCCGCAGAATCTCGTCGAGCTCCTCTTTTCGCCTTTGATACATGCTCAGGACAATTTCATAAAGTGCCTGAAGGTCTTTATCCTGCGCTAGCCTCTTTTGCAGTGCTTCCTTGCTCGACGGGTCAAGTTGATCCTGAGCCAGTCGGATTAACTCCTCGACTTGGCTCCCACCATCCCGGCGTTTTTCGGTCATAGTGATAACTCCCGTTTACTTATTGAGAGGGCTGGGATCTGAAAAAAATACCTAAAAATCATTTAACTCCTTCCGCAGGATCTTGCGCAAAGCCACATAACAGCGATCAAGCGTCGGACCAATCGATGGAACCGGAA
>JBECKX010000088.1:0-21107 GCA_040235515.1 Candidatus Zixiibacteriota bacterium | reverse complement strand
CCCTAGCCCTTGGGCTGGGGAATTCTGAATCCACCTCCCCAACCCAAGGGCTGGGCTACCCCAATGATTGCGTGCGCCGGCAGGTCAAGCACCATTGGAACCTGACGCTCGCGCCGAACCGTTCGCTAACCTACCGCCTCAAAAACTTGAACCGGGTACCCCAGCCCTTGGGCTGGGGAATTCTGAATCCAACTCCCCAACCCAAGGGTTGGGCTACCCCAATGATTGCGTGCGCAGGCAGGTCAAGCTCCCCTGGAACTTGACGCTCGCGCTGAGCCGTGCGCCAGCCTATCGCCTCAAAAACTTGAACTACCCTTCTCCATTTTTGGTATCATGAACAACATGACGGAGCGAACCAATTGAACGGGCCGGTAGCCAGGTTAGCGATCTTCGCGCTCGCGCTGAGCTTGATCCTCGCAGCATTTACTGCGGTAAGTGCACAGAACTCGCCGGTTAATCTGCCAGACACAGATCGGCTTCCGGGCGTCGATCTGGCAGAGGGACTTACTGCGATCACTGGCGTTGCGATTTCTCCGTTGCTCGGCGTGAGCTCAATCGGAGCCTGGCGCTACTTCAAGACCCCCGAACAGCAGCGGGATCAACTCCCCTGGTTTTGCCATCCGCTGGCGTGGGGCATTGGTTTTGCGGTACTACTTCTTTGTCTGCTCAAGGACATATTCGGGACAGTCGCCCCGCCACTGGTCAAGAAGCCGCTCGACATGGCAGAGCTGCTGGAGAACAAAGCCAGCGCGCTGGTTGCCGCAGCGGCATTCATCCCCTTCATTTCTGCACAGGTTGCCCAGAACTTTGCGGCAGTCGAGTTCACGCATCACCTGGCAATAGCAAACTTCAATCTCGGAGCGATGTTTCCGATCGGTGCAATCAGCTTTGATCTGCGCCTGCTGTTCATTCCACTTGGCATCTTCACGTTCTTTGTAGTGTGGTTGACTTCGCACGCCATCAATGTACTTATCGCGCTCAGCCCATTCGGCATCGTCGATGCCATACTCAAAGCCTTCAAGCTCGCGATGTTCACGGCTGTGGTTGCTTTATACGCGATCAGCCCGCTGCTCGGAGCTGCGCTCTCGCTACTAATAATCCTGA
Source organism: Candidatus Zixiibacteriota bacterium (assembly GCA_040235515.1). Classification (GTDB taxonomy): domain Bacteria; phylum Zixibacteria; class MSB-5A5; order CAIYYT01; family CAIYYT01; genus JBECKX01. The sequence continues at coordinate 20,003 of JBECKX010000088.1, read as the reverse complement.
TCGCGTTATTCCTTGCGCCTGCTGCATTCAGGCTCACGGTCTTCGGCAGTCTTATGGCTGTAGATACGATTTTCCGTCGCTGGACAAAGAATCGTGCGACACCCGAACAGGCGCACGCGTTTCTGGTCAATCGCAAGCTTGGAGCCCCAAAGCGAACCTATGGTAGAGTCTATCCTGCGGCGGATGGAACCCTGAAGTTCTCGTATCGACCCTGGCTCGTTTTTCCAGTGAGGGATCTCGAGCTACCTGCAGGCAGAATCGCGATTCATAAGGGGCTCCTGTATCCGTCGCTGCTCCATAGTTATCCCGATGAAGATAATTTCTCGAGAGCTATCATCTACCTGCCGCGCTATCGCAGCCATACTGAGGCGATCGCTGCCCATTGTCAGATATCCGACATTCGTGAGGGTAAACTCACTCGCGGGCTTAGAGCTATCCGTGCCTGGTTATCTGAGACGCTCAATAGCGGCCAGGGGAGCCGTTCACGATATCAGGAAGGCGCTGCTCCAGGATAAGACTTGGGTCGAGCGAGCTTCCAATCCTGCCTCGACCCACATCCAGTTTGACATCCCATCCAATTCTCACTAATTTCAGGGCTTCGTGAGCTTGAGGAATATTCGTTTTGGTAAGACTGGAAGGAAAGAAGATGGCAAAAAGTGTATCGCAGCGCCTCGCTGATTGGGTCTATGAACTGAAGTATGAGGACATCCCACCGGAAGTTATCACCGCTGCCAAGCGGATCCTGCTCGACACGATGGCGTGCTGTCTTGGTGGTCATCACTCGCATGACGCAGGGTTGGTGCATAAGGTGGTATCGGCCTTCGGGGGTAAGCCTGAGAGCACGATCCTCGGCTCTACCGAGAAAACAAACTGCTATAACGCATCATTGATGAACGCCGTGCAGGTGCGTGCGATGGATTACAACGATATCTATTGGAAAGAGGATCCATCGCATCCATCCGACATCATACCCGGTCCGATCGCATTGGCCGAGCGTGAGGGTAAGGGTGGCAAGGAGTTGCTCGTCGCAATCGTGATCGGTCATGAGATCGAGATGCGGATGTGCGAGTTTGCACATCCGGGGATTCGTGAGCGGGGGTGGCATCATGCAACCTTGACAGCTTTCGTGTCACCACTGGCGTGTGGCAAGATGCTGGGTCTGAACGCCGAGCAGTTGATGCACTCAGTGGCGATTTCAGGGTGTCGCTCGTTCACTCCGGGCGCTATTGCGGCCGGTAAGCTTTCGATGATGAAAAACACCGCCGACCCGATGGCGACTCATGCGGGGGTAATCAGTGCACTGCTCGCGCAACAGGGCTACACCGGCACGATCGAGATATTCGAGGGAAAGGAGGGGATGTACAAGGAACTGGGCGGAAACTTCGAAACCGAGCTGCTCTTTGATGGCTTGGGCAAGGATTGGCGCGTGCCACAGATCTCATTCAAAGCATTTCCGACGGAGTTCCTGACGCAGTCACCTGTCACGGCTGCGTTAAAGCTTATCAAAGAGAAGAACATCAACTGGGAACAGATTGAAGAAGTCAAGGTCTATACGATTCACCGTGCGGTGGATATTCTTGCTGATCCCTCGAAGTATCATCCGAAGGAAAAAGAGACCGCCGATCACTCGATGCCTTACTGTGTAGGTGCGGCGATTATGGATCGGATTGTGACTCCGCTGCAGTTCAAGCCGGAGCGTATCGCTGACCAGAAATTGATCGACTTCATCCAGAAGATCAAGGTGCTGGCTGACGACGAATTGGAGAAACGCTTCCCGGCAACGCAGCCTTCGCGCGTGGAGTTCAAGCTGAAGAGTGGCGAGACACTAACAAAAGAGGTTGACTTCGCCAAGGGTGATCCGCGTGAGCCGATGACGGATGAGGACTTGATGGATAAGTTCTATGGACTTACCAAGCCGCATCTGTCAGATGATCAGCGCAAGCAGATTGCGGCGAATATCAACTCGATCGAGAATTTCAAGACACTCGATCAGTTTATCTCCGCTATGGTGATGAGCTAGTCTATAGGGCTCGGCGTGCCGGGCCGCTGGTGAGCATCCTCAATCCCCTTCCGCTTCCCCGGTCATTGGAACGAAGCGAACGGGAATAATATTCTTCGACACCGCTCCCGAGTCTGACCTGGTGACAGTCATGAGCTGCTGATCTCGTCCACCCACCGGAATAACGAGTACACCATCAGGCTTCAATTGGTCGATCAGTGGTTGCGGGATATGTTCCGGCGCAGCGGCCACGACAATCGCATCAAATGGCGCCGCCTCCGGCCAGCCGCGGTAGCCATCCCCGCAGCGGGTGGAGATGTTGGTATATCCCAGCCGTGATAGGGTCTCGGTGGCTCGTGCGCAGAGCGGTTCGACGATCTCGATAGTATACACCTGCTGCACGATTTCCGCGAGCACCGCCGCTTGATAACCCGACCCGGTACCGACATCGAGCACAACCGAACTTGAATCGACCTGCGCCAGTTGGGTCATGATCGCGACAATGTAGGGCTGTGAGATAGTCTGCTCTTCACCAATCGGCAAAGGGCCATCAACGTAGCTTTCGCTGCGGAACTTCAGCGGCACGAACTCATGGCGCGGCACAGTCGACATCGCTTCCAGCACGCGGGGATCGGTGATATCGCGTCTGCGCAGTTGCCGTTCGACCATCTCGAGTCGCTGGTGGTAGTATGGGTCTTTGCGCGTGTCAGCCATCAGCCGATCCGCCCTGAAGCTCGTCCGCGCCAGAAAGAGGGTGCACGCCGCGAGCAGGCAAGCGAGGAGTATCGAGAGTCTGACCGTTGCCACAACATTCCCTCCCTACAATGTGGTGAATCCGGATCATCACCCAACTATACAACCGTTCGACGGGTTGATGCAAGTATCAGTTTGTATTAGCGTGGAGATCGTTTTTGAGGTGACGGATCAGGGCGTACCCAATAGCCAGCAGAAACAGGTAATAGAATCCTGGGCGATCGCCAAAGGTGAAGTATTGCGCCGTCATCGCGAATATACCGGCGCCGATTCCGACCAGGTAGGGGTAGGCGGCATAATCACGCACATGGGGAGCTAAGCGCCACATCCGGAAAAGGAAGAGAAGCGGTAGTGCCGTCAGCAACAGGAATCCTACCAGACCATTCTCGACCAGCGCTGCAAGAAAAACCGAGTTGGCGCTGATAAGAAGTGGGCTTCCGAGCGCCGCTGCAGCGAATACGCCATAATTGCCGATGCCAACGCCGAGGAGCGGGTGTGCCAGCCAGGTTTGCAGCAGGATCTGGCCCTGTTCGACGCGCGGGTCTGCCAGTAGCAGATCACCGTTCATGCGCAGGGCAATCAGATCCCAGATGGAAGTCGAGGATTCGAAGAGCCCACTGGCTTGAAATATCGCGACTGTGCCGACCAGCAACAGCAGTATGACGGCACCGATTCGAAGCGCCTGGTGTTTTGGGATGAACAAGGCAACAAACAACACACCGGCGACACAAGCAGCCCAACCGGAGCGTGAGAGAGTCAGAAACAACGCTGCTGCGGGGAGGAAGAGGGCGACAGTGGGAATATTCAGTTTCCAGCGCTGCGGCAGGCGTTTGCGGTAGAGGGTCAATGTTAGCAGGAATGGAACCACCGAACAGAGATAGTTGGAGAAATGAAGTGATTCGCGGAAAGTCCCTCTCGGTGCGAAATTCGCGATCAACGCTGAGTAGAATCGAGTTTCCCCGTAGCGGGCGGTTTGTTCCGCTGCCGAACCAACCGCGAAGGTAAAGTCTTTGAGGGGAAGATCGAGCGCGACCGCTGCCGTTTGGTAGATCCCAGCGGCTGCGAGGAGCACCGCGATCGTAACATACAACTTCACAACCTTCAGCAGGGTTGATTCCTCAGCGGCATATTTCAACGTGATCAGGAAGAAGCTGAGATGCAAGCCGATCAATCCGAACTGTACGAATGGTCGCAGGGCGGACGCCCGCATCGACATTACCCCCGATGCCTGGAAGTTCGGACTTTCGACCATCAGTGCGACGGCGAGCGAGAGTGCGCAGACCGCAAGGTAGGCCAGGGTAAGTTTTGATTCGGTGTATTGCCAGGGAAAGCGCTCATTTTGAGATATCAATGCAAACAGTAAGAGCGGTGTCAGCATGTAGGCGAGGGTGATGGAAAATCCGGCTTCCACCACGAGAGTCGCCTCAAGTGGTAGAACCGCAACCAGGAGAAAGAAGATGCTCCTGGCTCGGACAAGTGAGAGCATCGCGATAACACCCGCCGAACAGATGCCAAGAGCGATCAGCAGGGGATTTGCGGCAGTGTAGCGATCAGCGACCACCCAGGTCAGAGCGACAGCCACAAGCAGCACAGTCGCCGACAGCAACTGCGTAAGAGTGCGAGGGACTACCATCTCAAATCTTGAATGCGTTGCCGGGCCAGGCTGGTTGCTTCGTCGGCGCTGCGGCCGGCCAGTGGCACGATTGCAAAAGTCTTTGATACAGGCAGATCGTACTTGCCGCCCGAGCAGATCCTGATGCCCGGTTCTTTCACGCCATAAGATGGCGAGATCAGGTTTGTATCGACGAAGAGCTGCGGGTCATCCGACAAATCGATGAACAGCACCCCGGCTTCATCCTTTGCGGGATGAAACACGACCTGCCACTGGTTGAGTGACTCGATTCGGAGATTCGCGAATTGGAACAGGCACTGAATGTCATGCTTCTCACTGCCAAGCAGGCGGTCGCGGATCAGCAGCAGTTCGCTCTCTTTATCGAGGTAGAGCGTGCGTTCATGAACCACGCCTCCACTCAGGCGCCGGTAGCAATCGTGTGAAGCGGTGACGGTATCGGCTGATTCGGAACTCTCCCAGAGCGAGGTCTGCGGTGTGCCATCGGTACGGAGGAAGAAGAGCAGGCCGTTCACCATGCGATTTTGCTCCTCCCAGTCGATCAACACTGTCGAGTGTGACTCGGTGGAGCGGAAGTGGTTGCGCCATTTCTCATCCTCGGTGTAGACAAATGAGCCCGGATCAACCAGCAGCGGCATTCCGTTGTATTCGAGTGTCAGACTCAGAAGATCGTTGTGCTTATGATTGCCCAGACCACCGGCGCCGACTTTGTTCACGAAGAAATTGGCAACCAGCGAGTTACTGCGCAACTGGCAGATGCCGCTTTGGGTCAGGCAAACCGACTTGAGCGGTTGATGATCGGCCTGGCCGGTTGACTTCCCCGCCAGTACCTGTGATTCCACGGTTTCATACTTGCGGTCAAGTCTGAGGCGGTGATACAGTTGCTGCCCGAGAGCGAGCAGGTCGCGGAAATCCCTGGGGTGTCTGCCGGCGAAAGTCAGCACGCGACCATCGTCAGCATCACCAAACGCCACCACCCGGCCATCGCCACCGGTAAAGCGTGCGAGGTTCACCAGCATGAGCTTGAGCCGCTCATTGAAGCTATTCGAGAACTCAAAACCGCATTGATCACCGAGGAGTCGGCAAAGCGCGAAGATCTCGGTCACGAGGCCATGGTAAGGAAGAGATGACTCGTAGTCGAGCCCATCAATCGCCACCTGCGCCAGCATTTCTTTCTCAAGCTCGCACTGTGCAAACGCCAGCCACTCGGAACCGGAGTCGGTGTTCTCAAACAGTTGACCGAGGTACAGCAGCCCGAGCAGGTCGGAAAGGTAGTGATTGGTGTTGAATCCTGTTGCTGTCTTTTCGAGATTCTCGCGGATATATTTACCGCCCTTAAACAACTCGATTGTCAGGATATCTTTGAATGTTTGCGCGAAGTGAAAGTGGGTCGCAAAGATCTGGTAAGCTATAAGCCAATTGACGCAGCGGATTGCGGTTTCCATCGCGCAGGTCCAGTTGACGGTTTGTTGATATGGGTTTTGTTCGCGCCAGGAGATAATCTGGTTTTCGAACTCGAGGGCGAGTTGCGTATCGTGGGTCAGGGTGAACGCTACTGCTATCGTGACGAAGTGATTGCAGCGCGACAGCTCCCACGGCACTTTGACATCTGAGTTGTCCTGCAGGTCAACGATTTTCTGCAGCCGATAATCTTTTAGGGGCCACCGCTTCCCGCTCTTGAAGTCGATGCACCAATCGATTTCTTCACCGAGGTGTTTCAGCCCGGACCCGAGCAGATCGAATTGGTGGTTCACGGCGCGACGAGCCAGTTTTTGAATCAGAGTCGTCTCTGCGGGGAACTGCGACGACAGGGATGCGTGCAAACGACGGTCGATGGCGAGCGCCGTGATTAGAGGCATTCTGTCGAGATGAGTCAGCGCTTCCCGCGCGGCGCCGGGAGTAATCTGCTGTTTCCAGCCGAGGTCATCGATGCGAGGTTCCGGGATGAAGGCTTGCAGTGTCTTGAGTTTCCGCTTCACGCGGAATCCTAACTTACGCAAAATAGCTGTCTCAATCATTGCAGTCCTCCATGTTTGCTCATCCGAACGCCCGCTTTAACCTGAGTTGAGTACTTGATGTTTCTCCGACTGTGAATCAAGATGGTGCCGGGCGCTTTTCCCCGGCAGAAGTCGCGACAGGTTTTCTTCGAAGACCTCCGAGGCGTTGAGGTAGTCCTCGGTCCTTCCTATATCAAGCCACAAACCATCGAATGGATAGATCTTGACGGGGTGCTGCCTTTGAAGCAAGGTTTGCACCAGGTCGGGGAAATCCAGGCGCGTGTCGGCCGGAATGAAGGGCAGCACGGAGGGAGAGAACGCGTAGATACCCATGCTGACGCGAAAATCGTACGTCGGCTTCTCGATATACCTGGCGATCTGGTTGTTCTGATCAGTCTCGAGCACACCCAGGTCGATATTGACTCGGCGCTTGAAGGCCGCTACAGTTATCTCCGCGCCGTGATCGCAGTGGTAGCGGTAAAAATCAGCGAAGTTGATATCGGTCAGCACATCGCCATTGAGCACTATCAGGGGTTCGTCGAAACCGTCGAGTTGTGCGAGCGGACCGGCGGTACCCAGCGGTTGCTGTTCCAGCAGGTAGTCAATCTCAATGCCCCATTGTGAGCCATCCCCGAAGTATGCTTCGATTAACTGGTGCAGATAACCGACCGCAAAGGTGACTCTGGTGACGCCGTAGTGCGCGAGCTGACGAATAATCGTTTCTGCGATCGGGAAATTTCCGACAGGCATCAACGGCTTCGGCAGGACTGTCGTATAGGGGCGGAGCCGTGCTCCGAGTCCACCAGCCAGAATTACTGCTCTCATGTTGTAGTCTCCCTGCGAATCAACTTCAGACGCTGGCGCAGACCACTGATCTGATCTTCGACATTATCCTGCCAGCGATTGATCTCCTCTACTTCCGATGAGGGGAGTTGACGCTTGATGTAGTCGATCATTACGATCACAAAGCAGGTGAGCAGAAAGGCGCCAAAGCCGAACTGGAGGGTTGTCCTTACTCTGGCAGGCCCCGCCTTCACGAGCGGCAACGCCGGCTGGTCGAGGACTGCCACTACCGGTTTCTTTCGTTCCGATTCGAGGGTTGCAAGCTCCAGCTGCTCTGAGAGCACAGCATATACTTTTCCGATCCGTTCAACTTCCCGGATCAGCCTTTCATGCTCCAGCTGCAAATCCGGCGCGGACGAGTTGTAGTAATTGAGATTCTGCTCCCGAAACTGCAGCAGGGAATCTTCCGCTTGATCGAGCCGCTCCCGAGTCTCCTCGAGACGACCTGCGATAAAGTCGCGGTTCTGATTGAGGCGAGCAAAGCGCTCACTCGAACAGTATTCCTCAAGCCTCTCGATGTAGGTCAAGGCGATGAAGCGAGCCAGTTGCGGGTCTGTGTACTCGACCGCTATCGAAACGATGCCGGTGTTCTTATCTTTTCCGATTTCTGTAATACCGGTCAGGGTGTTCATCTGAGTCGGTGAATCAGTCCCGAAGACTGTTCCAATGCTGGTTGCGTTAAACCGCGACGATAGCTCTCCCGGGAGATGTGTGTTCAGCACCTCCTCGCGGATCAGGCGAGATTTTAGAATGTCGGGGAAAAGCTGCGACGAGGCGGTTGGCTCAGAATCACGGTTCAACATATCAAGACCGGGGACTGCTGCGGCCAGTGAACCGAGCATGCTGCTCTTTTGATCCCCGGTTGGGAGAAGTGTCCCCTTTGAGATATAGTAGTTCGATTTCAGAATCAGACAGACCGCTGCGGTGAGACTTACAGCAACTGTAATGATCCCGATCAATTTCAGGTGTTTGAGCAGAAGTCGCGGAATCCTGGCGACTTCCAACTTTCCTTCACGATTGTGAGCGGTCAGTTTTTCCATATTATCCCGGTTAGACTTCCATGTCTCCTCTCTATGTTAGCAAAGAGGGTGCCACAATCACGGCAAGTGAGTCTGGCTATTGCAACACAATGACTTAGAGTGAACAGGGGATAGTCGAGAACTGCGCTATCGACAGCAAACTCGGAAAAAGCTTCCGCTGAGGATAGCCAAACACGGTAGATTTTAGAGCGGATCTGACTTAGGCTTGAGCCACTGCCCGGCGCCAAGTTTGTAGAACTGATAGACTGCGATCCCTACCGCAACACCGATAATGGCTCCACCGATTACATCGAATGGATAATGCACTCCGACGGAGATCCTTGAGAAGGAGACCAGCGCGGCGTAGCCGATCAAGTACCACCGGGCTTTTGAATAGATCAGTGAGAGGAGAGCGGCAACCGCTGCGGTATTGGTTGCATGCGCTGAGGGGAAGGACAGACCTTGCGAACAATCTACGAGGATATGGACCTGTTCGATCAGATGGCAGGGTCTGATTCGACTCACGATGGGCTTGATAATCGTGGCCGCCGCCTGATCCGCTATCGCCACGGCGAGAACGGCGGCAACTGCAGCAAAGCGGCCCCGTTTGCCATCGAAGATTAGCAGATAGAGCAATATCGCGATGAAGACCCCACGCACCGACCAGCGGTGGGTGATCAGAGGCATCACAAGGTCAAAAAGAGGATTTGCCAATTTGACGTTGAGGAGGAGGAACAATGTCTTGTCGAGGTCCAGCAGCCAATCGATCACCTGGGTTCTCCAATCGCGTTGATTGAGACTTTACCGTGCGATCGCTCGATCACTTCATCCGCGAACAGCTGAAACTGGCCCGCCCTGATCTCTGACTCGAGTGTGACGCCGGCGCCATATTCCGTTGCAAGCGGTTTCAGGTTCCTTTCGGAGAGCATGCGCATCACTATCGCAGTGTGTTCATGATCATGCTCGATTCGGAACCTCTGCATGATCAGTCGCTCGACCTTGCGGGCGTTTCTCAACACGGTATCGGCGGCTTCTTTATATGCGCGCAGCAAGCCACCCGTACCGAGTTTGACACCGCCAAAGTAACGAGTCACGACCACGATCAGGTTTGTCAGCGTGTGTGAGTCTATTGCATCAAAGATCGGTCGACCCGCCGTACCGGAAGGCTCGCCATCATCGGAGTAGCGAAACTCTACATCATTTTCCAGACCGATCCTGAACGCGAAGCAGTTGTGTGTGGCGTCGTAATATTGTTTGCGGAGATCGGCATAGCGCGCTTCCGCCTCCTCGCGGTTGCCGCATGGAACAGCGGTGCCGATGAAGCGTGATTTTTCGATCTTGATCTCTTCTGAGTGATTCGTAGCGATTGTCAGGTAGGAATCTATCAAGGGTTACCACCTTGATTGGAGCCGTCGTTGGTTGGGCAGCAATATCATACCATGTATTTCAGTACCATTTTCCAGTCATCCTCTTTGACCAGTTGAACGGCACCCATACTGTTGGTGGTGGAATCGCCGACATTGGGATTGAAACAGGTGAAAAGAGCTTTACCCTGTCTGACGGTTTCCTGAATTGCGCTCGCGGTGCCGCCGCTGCCGGAGGTAACTTCCACGACAATCGTAGATTTCGCCAGGCCGACAATTATCCGATTACGGGAAAGCAGTCGGCCGGAGTTGACCTCGGATTCGGCCGGAAACTCAGATAGCAGCAGACCGTGCTCGAGGATGTTCTCCGCGAGTGTGCTGTTCTCTTCGGGGTAGATCTCGTCGAAACCGGAGCCGAGCACGGCGACAGTCTTGCCCCGGTCCGCCTTGAGGCTGCCGATGTGCGCTGAGCTGTCGATCCCGCGCGCGAGCCCCGAGATGACGACCGCACCGGTCGCGGCGATCAGTTCACCCAGCCGTACCCCCTCGGCGATTGCCTCCGCCGACGGTTCATGCGTTCCCACTATGGCGACACAGTTTCCGCGCAGAACCTCCAGATGACCACGCCAATAGAGCACGGGGGGTGGATCGGGAATCTCGACTAGAGCAGCCGGGTACTTCTCACTGAACATGGTCACGACTCCGATGTCGCGGGACGCATAATCATTGAGCCGCTCTCGGACCAGATCTACGTGGTCGCCCGAACGGAGGATCTTTTCCTCTTTCTCATCCGACATTCGCGGCAGAGCCGAAATCTCTCCCAGGTCGGCAGCGAGGATCGCTGTCGGTGTCCCGAAGCGCTGGATTAACATCTGGAATGTGCGCGATCCCACCCCGCCATATTCACGGAGTGCCACAGTCGCGATTTCCTGCTCTGTATAATCTACCTGCAAGCTTGTTTTCCTCAACAACTCGATTTAGCCAACACGAACGCCCAGCCGATGCTTCAGCGGGAAACTAGATGGTACGCACTACTCAGTGGCAAGTCAAGAGATACGACTCTGTGCCGTTCACGGTGGTAGAGAAACGTCTTGCAAACTACCCACAGGCAGCTTTATTAGCGGTTGAAATTACCCTGATACGGAATTGAAACGACTGGGACAAAAATGACCAAGAAATACGATGTCTATGCTATCGGGAACGCGCTGGTGGACTATCTCACCTTCGTCTCCGATGACTTCCTGAACGACAATGACATAAAGAAGGGAATAATGAGCCTGGTGGATTCACCCCCACAGGAATCGGTAAAACTCCCCGCCAATGAGAACCTGATCCGTGCCAGCGGAGGCTCGGCTGCCAATACGATCGTCGGTCTTGCGGTACTGGGTGGTCGGGGGTGTTACACCGGCAAAGTGGGGGATGACGAACCCGGCGCATTCTACCGCGAGAACCTGAATGACGCAGGTGTGGATTTCATCACGAGCAGCCCGGTTTCGTCAACCGGGTCGTGTCTCTCACTCGTCTCGCAGGATGCTGAGCGCTCGATGCTCACATTCCTTGGTGCCGCGACTCAGTTGACCAAAGATGATATCGACGAAGCCGCGGTTGCTGATTCCAGATGGCTCTATATCGAAGGCTACCTGTGGGATTCCGAGACGGCCCGCGAAGCAGCCTTGAAAGCAATGGAGAAAGCGAAGAGCAGTGGCTGCAAAGTCGCGCTTTCATCGAGTGATCCGTGGCTGGTGGAGAGATACCATGACGACTTCAGCCGGATCAACGACGAGTATGTAGATCTGCTGTTCTGCAACGAGCATGAGGCGCGGGAACTGACCGGATACCGGGACCCTGAGCAGGCCGCCGCCAAGCTGGCGCGCGCCGTCGATCTGGTTTTCCTTACTCGCGGTGAGCATGGCGCGGTGGTCGCATTCGATGAGATAATCAGAGCTACCCTACAACTGCCGGTGGAGACAGTCGTTGACACCACGGGTGCCGGGGATCTCTACGCCGCGGGCGTGTTGCGCGGCCTTACCCTCGGATTTGATCCGATCGCTTCATCGATGTTGGGCGCGCGTACAGCCGCAGCGATTGTCGCGAAGATCGGTGCACGGCTTGAAAAAAGTGATCTGCGCCGGTAGGTTCAGCAGCAGGACGCTACTTGAGAAACGCCACGGAGAGGATGCTCAGGTCGCTGAGCTGGTCATCCCATTCTGTGCCATCCGACTTTGGCAGGATGATATCTGTGATGCCTATTCGTGAGGTGGCATACATTATCGCCAGGAGGGGCGCCGCACCGCTCACCTGACCAGCTCTTATTCGCTCCGAGGTGCGGTTCAGGTCGCGCGTGAGGATTGAACCGACAAGACGCTTGCGCAGGTCGCTGTTCAACTCTTCGGCTTCAAGCAGATTTACGGCTCCGACTATCAGGGTGGATTCATCCCCGGCGATACTGCTGAGCACTTCGCCTACGGCGATGCTGGTAGCATCGTCATCGCTACCCAAAACAATCGGTACGATGGCAAATCCACCCAGCAGACGCTGCATCGCCGGCAGCAACAATTCAATCCCATATTCCTGCCTGGGGCCACCTTCATGACCAGTATCAGACATGATTACCTTCGGGTGGAGTTCACTCAACTTGCGGGCGAGTTCCAGGTCCACGAAGACCCGCCCCAGGGGGGTGTTGTAAGCGCCACCGTTGTAGACTGACGCGAAGTCAAAGAAGTTTTGCTGGGAGGTTGTGAGCATAACCACGGTCTTGAAATTTCTCGCGCGCAACGTTCTTAGTCCGGCAAAGCAGGGGAGGTCCGAGTAGATCCCCCCGGTGGAGGGGGAAATCAGTGCCCGCAAATTGCCTTTAGTTGACTGCGGACGCCGCGACTGATCGATCAGTTTGTCAATCGTCTCAGAGAGTTCCACCGGGTCGGCCGGATAGGCGGTGCCGGCGTAGGCGGCCCTGCGGGTAAGTTTGGCATCTTGCAGTTCAACTTTCACTGACGAAATCTCTCCTTCCGAAGTGCTGGCTGATGAATCGCAGATTATTTGCTGCAAAGCAAGTCGATTTTGCAGCGGAAGCTATCAGGGCAGGGCGGAGTAGCTCGGCGGGCTGTGGTTACAATGCACTGAGGATGAGTTTTTGAGTCGCCGTCTCGGACTAAGCCCCTCCATTTTGTAGGAGAACATCGCATTCACTGATAATGATTGAAAGGGCTTGACAACTGACAAGGCAATATGTTATAGAGAGTGCTGATCGCGGGGTGGAGCAGTCCGGTAGCTCGTCGGGCTCATAACCCGAAGGTCGGAGGTTCAAATCCTCCCCCCGCTACCAAATTACCGGCTTCCAAAGGGATGGACATGTTCACAGTTTATGTTATCGAGTCAAAAGGAGGTAGTCGCTATACAGGGCATACAAGTAATCTCAAGCGAAGGCTATCGTAGCGGGTAGGTTTCGGGCTCATCCTCCGCCGCGGCGGATATCAGGTTCAATTCCCTTTCCCCCAGCTATTCTTCATTGTTTTCCAGTAAATCTTAAATCAAATTCGGCCGCCACTGACTGGTTCGGGCTGTTGAGCCTGCTGTAAGTTGACGATTTGTCCCGCACCGGGAAGTGGCGCAAGCTCCTATGCGTCTGCGAGTTGCGACGATTTTCTCCGGCTGCGAATTGCACACCTTTGCCGGCTATTTACGAAAGATTGTGACTTTTCTGTTCACTCCCTGTCACAAAGGCAAATAGCAGAAGCCTCAGCTCACGATGAAAGCGGATGATGCATGGGGCTGTAAGTCGACCTAGAACAGGAAATTGGAGGTAAACAATGGAATTGATTCAATCAATCGTAAGTCAGCTTGGCGTGACGGAGACTCAGGCGAAGGGTGGAACCGGGCTCATCATGGGGCTATTGAAGTCACAGCTCAGCGGCAGCGAGTTTGACCAGGTGAAGTCCGCAGTGCCGGATGTCGGCAGCCTGGAAGCCGCGGCGCCGAATGGTTCGGGGCTGGTCGGTGGAATCAGCAAAATCTTCTCATCTTTCGGCGGTGGAGATGCCGGCGGACTCGCGTCGCTGGCGGGTGGATTCTCAAAGCTCGGTCTTGATCCGGAGATGCTGGGCAAGTTCCTGCCGATCATCATCTCGTTCCTCAAAGCGAAGGGCGGAGATGGTCTGGGAGCTGTCGTAGCCAAAGCGCTGAGCTAATATCAGAAAACGAAATCATAGCTTAGAAACTAATACAAGGAGCAATCATGAAACTAACCATCATTTCAGCGTCAATAGTACTTTCCCTGTTACTTTTCATCGGGTGCGCCGGGGATTCCAATTCGGTTCCTGAGACTTCCGGTACCCAGCTCAACAGCGAGACGGCGTCGAACGCCGTAGACCAGGCTGCCGGCGAGCTTAAGGCCGAACTCGGCAAGTTCATCCAGTCGGGCAAGGAGCAGCTCTCCGATGCAGATGGTATCATCGCCAAGGCGGAAGCCAAGCTTTCATCGGCGCCTGCTCCGGTAGCAGCCGCGTTGAAGGAGCCGCTGGAGAAGCTGAAGACTGCCCACGTGAACGCGACCGAGAAGTTGAACGCGCTAAGAGAGACAGATCCTCAGCAGGCGGGCCAGGCGAAAGAACAGCTTGAGAAGGCTCTCAGCGGATTGTCGGAATCAGTTGATCAGATCAAGAACCTGCTTTAACAGGTCTACCGGGTAGTTGGTTGAGCGGAGTTCAGTCATTCGAGCAGGGTCGTAGGCGAGAGTCTACGACCCGCTTGCTCAGATTCTTGCCAGTATTATATTGCCATTAAGGCCGGAGTTAGCTCCGTAACAACGCATTAGAAACTCAAAAGTAAATGCGTTTGCAAAGGTCTTCTACTTAATGGCAGAGTATTACTGTAATGGAATCTCCGAATGCACCCGAATGACGTGAAGTTCAACATCAACGAGGGCGAGCAGAGTGACGCCGAGTTGGTAGAGAACTGCAAATTCGAACTGCCCCATCAGGCGAGATCGTTTCGCCAATTGATGAAGCGTTATCACAATAAGGTCCTCAGTAAGGCAGAATCGATGCTGGGAAGCCTCGATGATGCGAAGGATGCAACGCAGGAGATTTTCCTGAAAGTCTACGCAAACCTGCCTAAGTTTGAACTGAGGTCGTCTTTTTCAACCTGGTTATATATCGTAACAGTGAACACGTGTCTCAACATCATTGATAAGCGCAAGCGCAGTCCACACTGGTGGATGACCGAGGATATCGAGAATGTCTACGTCGAACAAGAGGAGTCGGAGATATTCCTGATCATGGGGAAGGGTGTCGAGAAGAAAGATGTGGCGGAGTGCATCGAGCGGACGTTGAATGATGTCGGCAAAGAGGATCGTCACATTCTCGAACTCAGATTTCTGGATGAACTCGATTATGACAGCATTGCGACCAAGCTTTCGATCGGTTTGAGTGCGATGAAGATGAGGCTCAAGCGCGCGCGCGAAAGCTTTCGAAAGCTCTTCGAGCGGCAATGTCTGGGATAAAATATGCCTATTGACCCGAAGCAGAGAGATGGAAGGGGTGCCTTTCCTGACCCGAAAGATGGATCCCGCCTGGGGGAGGATTTCATCGACGACACCATTGCGCGTGCGGGTACGAAGGCGGTATTACTCGACTACCTTTCACTGTTCTTTGCCGGTTTCTGGAACTTGATCAAGGGCATCTTGAAGGTCGAAGGAATGACTGGTAGCCAACCTAACGACAAGGAGTAAGTAAGATGTCTGAGTTCTGGAGTAACGTCGTCTCACCGGCCTTGAACAATGTGGTGCAGGATATTCTGGGAGTGCTGCCTGAATTAGCCGGCGCGATCAGCATTCTTGTTGTCGGTTGGATCATCGCCAAGCTGATCAGTATGGCGATAACGAAGCTGCTGAGAAAGGTCGGGTTTAATACAGTCGCGGATCGAGCGGGGATTTCCGACTTTCTCACGCGATCGAATTTCAAGCAGGATGTCTGCTACGTCCTCGGACGGCTGGTGTACTGGACCATCATGACAATGTTCCTGCTGTCGGCGGCAGAAGCGTTGCAGCTCGATGCACTGGCTCAGACCCTGCAGAAGGTTGTGGCCTACATCCCCAATCTGGTTGTCATCGTCCTGGTCATTGTCTTTGGTTCGTTGCTTTCCAAGGTCGCGGGGAAGCTCGTTACCGGAGCAGCGGCTTCATCCGGAATCGATTTCGCGGACCTGCTGGGAAAACTCACCTCCAATTTTATCCTCATCGCGATATTTGTCGTCGCTATCTCCCAGCTCGAGATTCATTCGGCGGTGCTTGATTACGTTTTCATTGCTTTGCTGGCGGCGATTGCACTGGCGGTCGCCATAACCGTCGGATTCGGGACAAGAGACGTTGCGCGAGGGATCATTTACGGTGTTTATGCGCGGAAGATCTTCGAAGCCGGTCAGCGAGTCAAGGTCGGCGATTCGGAGGGTGAACTGCTGCAAGTGGGCACCATCAATTCGGTGATCCGCACAAAGGATGAAATCGTGAGTATGCCGAATAGTGCGTTCATCGAGGGCACCGTGCGCATCATCAGGCAGGAGAACAGATAGCAAATCGAGGATGTTGCGGCTCGAGACTGCCGCATCGGTGTTGAAACTCACAAGGCCCGCTGCAAGGCGGGCCTTTCTTATTGTGCCACAAGAAGTTGGAAAAAACATGTGACTTTTCGGAAGCTGCTCGGTCTCAAGATTGAAAGCGAAAAATGGTCAGCTAACTAGACCATAGCCACCTTAACAGATAACCGAACGAAAATTTGGAGGATCTAAAATGGCAAAACTTACTGAGATCGAAGGCGTTGGACCGGCGTATGCCGAGAAGCTTGCTACCGCGGGAATCGGCACTACTGAGAAGTTGCTCGAGGCGGGTGCGATGCCGGCCGGGCGTAAGGAACTCGCTGAGAAGTCAGGGATTTCCGAGAAGCAAATCCTGAGCTGGGTCAACATGTGCGACTTGTTCCGCATCAAGGGTGTGGGTTCGGAATACGCCGAATTGCTTGAAGCTACCGGCGTGGACACCGTGCCTGAGTTGGCCAAGCGGAATGTGGAGAATCTCGTGGCTGCGATGGAGGAGAAGAATGCCGAGAAGAACCTCGTGCGCGCTACTCCGCCGGCCGGTAAGGTGAAGGAGTGGATTGCCCAGGCAAAGGAACTCCCGAGAATTATCTCCTACTAGTCGCCGCACCGGAGAATCACCACTCATTATGCAAGCTGGCGCGACGCATGATATCGGGCGCACCGAGCGTGCGTCGCGGCTTGCCCTGCAGCAATCGTTGGAAATCATGTAAAATCTCGCGACCAGGTCCGGACTGAAGTGCGATGACAGCTCAGCCCACCGCCGCAGCGGAGGGCCTGTCACCGGCAGCAGAGTCGCGAAAGGAGAATCACAAAAATGGAATCAACAATCGAAAGGATCTGGTCGACTGTATCGGAATTTGCCGCGCTCTACGGAATGAAGATCATTGGCGCGATCTTAATCATCGTGCTCGGTCGGATCGTGGTCGGTTTGGTGACGCGGATGGTTGCCCGTCTGCTCGAACGCTCCAAGACCGACGAGACCTTAACACGCTTCCTGCTGGCGCTGACCCGCATCGCGTTGTTAACCTTCATTTTCATTGCAGCTTTGAATACCCTCGGGGTTCAGACCACCTCCTTCATCGCCGTAATCGGCGCTGCGGGCCTGGCTGTTGGATTTGCGCTGCAAGGATCTCTGGCAAACTTCGCTTCGGGAGTCATGCTGATCCTGTTCCGGCCACTCAAGACCGGTGACCTGGTG
Source organism: Candidatus Zixiibacteriota bacterium (assembly GCA_040235515.1). Taxonomy (GTDB): domain Bacteria; phylum Zixibacteria; class MSB-5A5; order CAIYYT01; family CAIYYT01; genus JBECKX01. Next base: position 2,609 of record JBECKX010000088.1, on the reverse strand, counting down.
GAAGTCGGCGGGCACCTCGGTGTCGTCCGAGAAGTGGCAATCTTCAACACCATAATCATTTCCCCCGACAACAAGCGAATCATCGTCCCGAACAGCAAGGTAACCGGCGACAGTATTGTCAACTACTCGTCGGAGGGTTATCTGAGGGTTGATCTGGTATTCTCGATCGCGTATCACGATAACATCGGCAAAGCTAAAGGGATATTGGAAGGTATTCTCAAGCAGGATACGCGCGTGAAGTCTGACCCTGCACCAACCGTCGCCGTGATGGAACTGGGCGACAACTCGGTAAACTTTGCAGTCAGGCCCTACGTCAATATCGAGGATTACTGGGGCGTCTACTTCGATATCACGGAGAAGGTGAAGAACAAGTTTGATGAGCAAGGCGTCACGATCCCCTTCCCGCAACGCGACATGCATATTTATCAGGCACTAACTACCAAGTAAGAGGAACCAATATGAAGTTAACTACCATTGCAGTTTCGGTAATCACCTTGTTGATGCTCACCGTTTCACCGGTCACAGCCAGCGACACCGATAGTCTCGGCACCGGGTGGAACCTCTCCCTGATCGCGGGTCTTACGGCGACACAGGCAGCGTATTCCGATTCCTGGACAGGCGGCGAAGCCGGCTCTTTCAGCTGGGTTGGAAACCTGAACGGCACTGCCGAGAAGGCGCTTTCGCCCAAGATGAGGTATCGGTCGATCCTGAAGCTCTCTTACGGTCAGTCGATGGTGCAGGACAAGGACACCAAGGAGTGGGAGAAGCCGTTCAAATCGACCGATCTGATCGATTGGGAGAACCTGCTTCTGTTTACACTCGACGGTGCGGTTGATCCCTACGTGGCGTTTCGACTCGAGTCGCAATTCGTGGACGCATCGGTCAGCGCCAAGAATCGCTATCTGAATCCGCTCAAACTCACGGAGTCAGCGGGTGTGGCGCGGCAACTGCTGAAGAATGAGAACTCAAGTATCCTTACCCGTTTCGGTGCGGCTCTCCGACAGACGATTACCAGAGACTTCATCGACGAGGATTTCAACACCAAGACCAATACCGCAACGGATGGCGGTCTTGAATCGGTAACCGACGTGAACCTGAAGCTGGATGAGAAGCTGACCTATATCGGAAAGCTTACCCTCTACAAGGCGCTATTCTTCTCGCAGAAGGATGATTTTGTCGGAACTCCGTTTGAAGACGACTGGAAGGCAGTCGATGTGAACTGGGAAAACACTGTGAGCGCATCGATCACCGAGCTGGTATCGGTCAGCCTTTACACTCAGTTCCTCTACGACAAGCAGGTAAGTCGCAAGGGGAGACTGAAACAGACTCTCGGTTTAGGGATCAGTTATTCGCTGATCTGATGAGATCCGCTTGAGGCAACGAAGCCCCAATCACCCTTCTGCGAGATGCGGGAGGGTATTGGGGCTTTTGTTTATGCGGTTGGAGCCGGCGCTGTACATTCTGCACAAGATTGCATCGACAAGGGCATCACCGGGGAGAGAGTCTCACCGTTGGGGCAATCTCTCAATCTCCGCCTGCATGATTGCCGCAGAATCGGCTACCCCTTCATATTCATAAATCGATTTCATCGCAGAGAATGGCGCAGGCCAGGTGGGGTCGAGGTCCATAGTTTTGTAGAAGCAGTACTTGGCCTCTTCGAACTTGCTGTGGTTAACGTAGATCACTCCAAGATTGTAGTAGAGCGATGGCTCGTTCGGAAAGACCTCCAGACCCTTCTTCAGCGTTCTGACCGCTTCACCCGGATTGTTGGATTGTACGTAGGCACGGGCCAGTGATCCGATCGCGGAACCGTTGCCGGGAGCCAACTCGAGCGAGCGACTCAGGTACTCGATGGCTTTTTCGTTCTCACCGCGCTGTACATAAGCAGTACCGACGATATTCAAGTCTTGAGACCTATTCCGCACCGACTCGATATCGCCTCCGAGATTCAGAAGAATGAGTGAGATCAGAAAGACAATGATCGGGAGGGTGCGACCACTCTTTTGTGCGCGGAAGAGCCGCATCGTTTCAACAATTCCGTAGGAGGCAAAGATGATGGCAACAGGTATGATCGGTTGCCTGAAGCGTGCGCAGACGAAGTAGGCAATCACGACAGCAAAATAGATCGCTACAAAGCTCAGCGGAACCAGAGTCTCCTTACGGCTCCTGACAGCAAGCACGATACCGGCAAACATCAGAGGGAAGAGCAGTCCGCTCGGGAAATTGAGGGGGCCCTGCTTCCAGAGGCTAATCCGCATCAGGGTAGAATACTCGCACGCGAAATAGAGCGATTTGTTATTGAAGATCTCCTGACCGTGGAAGAAGTAGTACGCCTTCTTCAGCATCAACCCGATGGCTCGCCCCGGTGCATCGAACATTTCCCTGAATGTTTGTGAGTACCAGTAGGAGGACACTTCGGAATCCTTCAGATTGCGTCCGAGTGCTTTCTGGGCAACGCTGACCGACTGCGAGTGAATGTTGTCATCGAACAATCCGCCTTCAAAGATCGCATCAGCGCGCGGCATCTGTACGGTAATACCATCCGCGTAAACCGAATTACCGACGTAGAAGTTTGCCCCACCCTGTGATGAGATCAGGACCGGATCGTC
>JBECKX010000070.1:0-11649 GCA_040235515.1 Candidatus Zixiibacteriota bacterium | reverse complement strand
CTCGTATTCCGTCTCGATTGCCCCTGATCGAATTGTTGCCGTCCGCTCGGTTGACAACAGCACCGCCGCTAATTATTAATACCTGCTATTAGAAAAATCCCGGGTGGTTTTCGGGTAAACTTTTCGACGTAGCCCGCGTTAAACGGTATAAGTTATTACTGACTAATGCAGATTGTGCCCGCTGTGGCTGCGGTTGCTCACCGCCCGCGGACGGTGCTCTGCTTTTACCTGCTCAGAGTATTGTCTATTTAGAATAATGTTATTGAACTTTCGGAGGAGTTGATGGCGGAAGATGTGACGCAGTCGGCCGATTTAAAAGCCGTAGAAAAACTCAGAGATGCGCGCAAGAGGATTAAGGAAGAGGTCGGGAAGGTAATCATCGGGCAGGAACTGGTGATAGATCAGTTGCTGATCGCTCTGCTCTCCAACGGGCATTGCCTCCTGGTGGGCGTGCCGGGTCTCGCGAAGACATTGTTGATTTCGACTCTTGCCTCGGTGCTTGATCTGAAATTCTCGAGAATTCAGTTCACCCCCGACTTGATGCCCTCCGACATCACCGGTACGGAGATCCTGGAAGAGAATAAGTCCACCGGACAGCGCGAGTTCAAATTCGTGAAGGGTCCGGTGTTCGCGAATATCGTCCTGGCGGATGAGGTCAACCGAACGCCCCCCAAGACGCAGGCGGCGCTGCTGCAGGCGATGCAGGAACATGAAGTCACCACCGGTGGTGAAACCCTCAAGCTCGACGAACCCTTCTTCGTGCTCGCCACGCAGAACCCGATCGAGCAGGAGGGAACCTATCCGCTCCCGGAAGCTCAGCTTGATCGTTTTATGTTCAATATCCACGTCGACTATCCCTCCTACGACGAGGAGCATGCGATCGTGAAGTCGACGACGGCGGTGCTTGACTACAGCGTAAGCAAGATAATGAGTGGTGCTGAGATCTCTGAACTGCAGAAGCTGGTTCGTAAGGTGCCGGTGTCTGATCATGTGATCGACTACGCGATTAAGCTGGTGCGTGCGACGCGGCACAAGGAAGCGGATGCCTTCGACTACATCAAGGATTGGGTCACCTGGGGCGCGGGTCCACGCGCCTCGCAATACTTGATCCTCGGCGCCAAGACCAATGCGATTTTGAATGGCAGATACACCCCGTCGATCGAGGATGTACAGTTTGTCGCCAAGCCGGTGCTGCGGCACAGGATTGTGACTTCATTCAACGCCGAGGCGGATGGAGTTGATACGCTGCAGATCGTCGATCGCCTGCTTGGGGATGTGAAGGAAAGCGATAGCAGGTAGGGGCACAGACACGCCTGTCTGGATCGGGTGCCCCACCGCTTGCGGTGGGACTTGAACCCTCACCCTTCTCCCCAGAAAGGCGAGGGGAAGAAAAGCAGTGGTCAAGCCCTCTTGGGGCTTGACAGGCAGTGAGATGATTTGGGAAACCTGCTGGTGACCCGGATACACACCCCGTCCCCGATGTTCCGCAGGCGGAACGATTGGGGCCACCCCTCTCAAGAGGGGAATTTGGTATCGTCTTGCCACGGTGGGTGAATTAGATCGTAGGGGCTCAGCATGCTGAGCCCGGACAACACGACTGAGATTGCAGGATGTCTGACATTCTTGTCTGACATCACGCAGAAGGCGTGAGGAACCCTCACCCCCAGCCCCTCTCCCTTGCAAGGGCGAGGGGAGGATTGCGCGCGTTGATCCATCAGGTAGGTGCGAATTTATTCGCACATGTGATGGCGAAGTGACTTCGCCATGAAGATGGATTCCCGCCTGCGCGGGAATGACGCTCCCTGAGGTCGCGTTATGAGGCCGAATAGATTCGGCCCTACAGAGTGGTTACAAGACAGTAGGTCAAGCCCTCTTGGGGCTTGACAGGGCAATGCGAATCAGGAGAGAAGCGTTGCACAAATGAAGGAAATTTGTGACAAATCAACTGATTAAAGAATTTATCGAAAGTGTAATCAAGGGTACACTTGAGAAGGCTAAATCTGTACAGCAAGTGGAACATCGGCTGCTAAAGGGCATGTTCAGGGAATTTTTCTTCGATGAGCTGCTCTCCCGATTACTTCCATCTCATTTGCAGGCTACATCCGGCATAATAGTTAATAGAGATGGTGACCAAAGCAATGAAACGGATTTGATCATTTATGACTCTAGAATCATGAGGCCATGGGTGCTCGCCAACAAGGATATGGTACCCATCGAATGTGTTGTAGCAGCATTTGAGGTGAAGTCGATTCTGAACATAACTGAATTTCGAGACTCACACGACAAGGCTACGAATCTCGTGAGCAATGTTTGGTATTCTGATCAATGGAACCATCAGGACAGCATATTTCTGCCACCTTTATTTTATCTGTTTGCATTTATGGGCGAAGGACTACCAGAATTGAATGATCCACATCAAGGTAAGCAATGGATGCGTGAATCTGGACCTAATTTCAACGGAATTTGCGTCGCAGGCAAATACTCCTGGATGAACATGCAGGCTACTGGTTGGACCGCTGAAACCGCTGAATCAGGAAGTGTAGAAGAGATTATTCGGTTCGTGGCTGTTTCGGTTGACAATATGCGGACAGTATCGAATGTCAAGCATAACTTCTTTGCTAATGAACACCGCGATTGGATAGGACAGTACATTAGAAGACAGCCTTCGAATCCTAGATAGATTGTAGGTCGGAACCCTTGCGGTTCCGACATTGATAAATATAGCGGGCGCAGCATGCTGCGCCCCTACGTAAACCAGGAACATTATGCCGAACGAAACATACACCAAATATCTCTCTCCAGAGGTAGTCAGCAAACTCAAAGGGATGGAGGTCAAAGCACGCCTGGTGGTGGAGGGATTCATCGCGGGGTTGCATCGGTCGCCATACCATGGCTTCTCGGTGGAGTTTGCCGAGCATCGCCAATATATGCCGGGGGACTCGATTCGGGATGTTGACTGGAAAGTCTTCGCCAAATCGGATCGGTTCTATATCAAGCAGTATGAGGAAGAAACCAACCTCAAGGCGTACATCCTGCTTGATTGCTCTCGCTCGATGGGTTTTGCCGCCGAGGGACGCCTTGACAAGCTCACCTACTCACAGCAGCTGGCGGCGGCACTGTCGTTTCTGATGTTGAAACAGCGCGATGCCGTTGGCATGGTGAGTTTTGCTGAGAAGATCAGCAACTATGTTCCGCCGCGTTCGGCGGCTTCGCACCTGCATGTGCTGTTACGCGAGATGGAGCGGACGCAAGCCTCCGACAAGACCGATATCGCCAGCACGCTGCATGAGATGGCAGAACGGATCAAGCGGCGCGGGTTGATCATCCTGCTAAGTGATCTGCTCGATGACCCGGCTGAAGTTATGGCGGGCCTCAAGCATTTCCGGCACCGCAAACATGAGATCATTGTCTTCCATGTACTCGACCCGCGCGAGCGCGATTTTGCGTTTCCGCTTGAGGCGATTTTCAAGGATATGGAAACCGGCGAACAGATCAATACGTTGCCGTGGCAGGTGAAGGGGGATTATCAGAAGGTTGTGGGGGAAGTGATCTCCAATTTTGCCCGCGAGTGCCGCATGTCGAATATCGATTACGTACCGATCGATACGTCGATGTCGTACGATTATTCCCTGATAGCGTTTTTGAACAAGCGGGCGCGGCTGTACTAGTACCTGTGGGGATATGCTGTGCATACGTAGCAGTTACACACCCCGTCCCTTGCCCCGATCAAGATCGGGACAAAATCCACCCCTCTCAAGAGGGGAATTTGTAACACGTCGTGCTTGGTTTCGTCAATCGTCTTGAACGAGAACGATTGTTGATATAAATGATTCTTGATCAGATACTCAATGTAGATGTTTGCCAGGTCCCCTCTTGAGAGGGGTGGCTCCCGATTTCAACGTATTGAAATTGGGAGACGGGGTGTGTATTCCACGACTGATGCAGATGCTATACGCGCGAGTCTATTCTAGTACCCCCGCTCAACGTCGATACGATTCGGCAGGGGCTGTCCGGCGGCGGCAAGGTTAATCATCGTCTGCAACTCCTTGATACGAAGTTGCTCAGTCTGGTCAGAATTTCCGCCGACATGCGGGGACATCACGACGTTATCGAGTTTTTCGAAGGGGAAATTTGAAGGGGGCGTGGAAGTGCGGGCCTCCTCATCCGCAGGGTAGTAATACCACACATCGAGTCCAGCACGCAACCGACCACTCTTGAGTTCATCATAGAGCGCGCGTTCTCCGACCACCGGCCCGCGTGAGATGTTGACGACGATGGCGCCGTCTGGTAAAGCGGCAAGTTCATTGATCCCCACGAGGTCTCGCGTTTCCGGCGTCAGCGGGACTGCGATGATGAACGCATCGGCGCGCTGTACTACTGTGCGCAAGTCCGCCACCGGGTAGAACGGAAACTCACCGCGCTCCGGGGATTCAATCGACCGTCGCACCACCACTACCTCCATGCCAAGACTGCGGCAGAGAGTGGCGATGCGTGACCCGATCGCGCCATAACCGAGCACAACGACAGACTTCCCCTCCAGCAGCGTGTTTACCGCTGAGGAGGAATAACGTAATGTCCAGTCATGTCTGCGCATGGTACGATCGAGCGTGACGAGATTCTTGGCGGCGTTCATCAGCAGCGTGACGGCCATTTCAGCGGTCGGCGCGGCATTATGATGAATATTGTGAACGGCGATCCGCGGATACTCCAGCATGATTTCGCGAGTCTTGGTCGGCAGGCCCGCCCAGGGGATAATCAGAGTGGTCAGGTTCGGGCTGGCATCAAGCTCCAGCCGGGTTGGGCGCCCCGAGATCAGGATCGAGTATTCGGTCGGGCTGGGGAGTGCTGCGCCGGTCGTCAGCGCGACGTTTTCTGACAGACCTGCTCTGAGCTGATCGGTAAAGAGCCTGTCGAACCCCTGCGCCAAATGGATTTTAAGTGTCGCGGTCAAGAGGTCCCTCATACGACTAAATTATCGGCAAAGATAGCCAATTGGCTGAATCTGTTGTAAATATAGCAAATGCGACGCTGCAAAGAACAGAATCCCCTTGACGATAAATGCCGACCGGGCGTATCTATAAAGGAATAATTTGAACGCAGCCAATTGATTAGTCGAAAGTGTTGTGATACATGCCGTGTGAGAGCGTGGTCGAGTTAATCCAACTGAAACTGGATGAAGCGGACCGACTGACAGAATATCAGTTTATCAAGAAGACTTGCGGGCAGGGAGTGGGGCAGAACTCTCTGATCCTGAGTCTCCTCAAGGGATTGTCAGTTGAGGAGTTGCTTGAGATCGATGCGCATGAATTCTCGCACACACTCGACACCGATGATGAGATCCTTGAATTCCTGCAGCTAAAGCACCTCTTTGCGGTACAGGCAACCCTTGAGGTTCTTACGGGACGGCAGCCGGGCGGGGCGGGTAGTCCCTGTGCGGTGGCCGATGTATACTACGACGGCGATCAGATGATCATCGATGCCGAGATCGACGTCGATATTATCACCGAGCAGATCAAGGCATGTGCCGGTTGCAAGGGTGGCTGAGGGACGCAAAGCAAGACGATCGAGGTTTAGAAGCCACTTCAAATCTCGTCGCAGTCGCCGGTCGGCGGCTCAAGGATAAAAATCTCCAGAAAGTTCCCCTTTTACGTCGCGGATTGATTAAATTGGCGCCTGTGGTTACGGGGGATGAGCGGGGGATGAACCGTCGAGGGAGTTTCACGGATGGCGCCTGAGCGATCGCTTTATTCCGATGAGGTGATGGATCACTTCCTCCACCCACGCAACTCAGGCGACCTCAAAGATGCTACCCTCGAAATCGAACAGGTAAACGATGTCTGCGGTGACAATATCGTCCTCGCTGTGCGTCTTGAAGCCGGCAAAATCATCGATGCGGCGTTTCGTTCACTCGGCTGCGCCGTTGCCGTCGCTACCGCATCGATGGTCACCGAAGCGATCAAAGGCAAGACGCCTGAACAGGCTGAGGAATCGGTCGAGGGCGTACTCCGGCGCGTGCGCAAAGGCACTGCCGAGGATAAGTCGCACTGTTCGAACATGGTCGAGCAGGTATGGAAAAAGACGCTTGCCGCGATCAGAGCACTCGGAAAGCAGGCTGGCTGATTGGAAGATTAGTTACTCTTATTGATTTGATGGAGCCACTAGAATGTCTGATGTAAACAAGGATATCGCAGATATCATCAAGATCGGTATCAAGACCGAAATCGAGGGACAGAAGTTCTATTCCGCGCTGGCGCAAAAGATAAAGAATCCGGAAGCGCGTAAGAAAATCGAGGCATTGGCAACCGATGAGGTCAGCCATGAACGCCGTCTGCGTGAGCTTTACAAACAGCACCTCGGCACCGAGCCGACAGACCTTCCCGCTGAGGGGCTGGCAATTTTCAAGGATGCGTTCGGAGATAAGCCGCTTGAGGAAGCTGACAAGTTTCGGCTGTTAGAGCTTGCCATTGAAGCAGAACGCCTTACCGCCGTCCACTACAAGAAGGGCGAGGATAAGACCGACAACCCGGCGACGCGCAAGGTGTTTGCGGAGTTGGTCGCCGAAGAGGATGGCCATTTCAACATGCTGATGGCTGAACGTGAAGGCTTGCGCGGGAATATCCATTGGTTCACCTACGACGATTCGGCAATGCTTGAAGAATAGACCCGGCCTGGCGATTGGAAGGATCGAGGAGAAAATCAATGACAAATGATGTTTTTGAGATAACGATTATCGGCGGCGGGCCGGCGGGATTGTTCGCGTCGTTCTATGCCGGGTTGCGTGATGCCAAGACCAAGATCATCGAGGCAACCGGCGAGCTGGGTGGTGCGCTGATTCATGAGTACCCGAACGAAGTGCTGCGCGATGTTGCCGGGTATGTGTTGATTACCGCGAAGAAGCTTGCGGAGAATTTCATCGAGCAGGCTGCGATGTATAACCATAAGATCTGCCTCAAGGAAAAGGTAATCGACTTGAATTTCGACGCCACAACCGAGATCTGGACCCTTAAGACCGATAAGGGTGAGCATCGTTCCAAAGCGGTGGTGCTGGCGCTTGGTGTCGAAGAGAATGTCGCCAAGAAGAGCCCGGAGTTGCTGAATGCGCTCAAGAAAGCCGGGGTCACGATCAATGATCAGGGTATCGCGGTCGATGCGCGCATGAATGCCGGAGTGCCGGGACTATTTGCGTGCGGTGACGTGATCAGCAAGGCGCGTGAGTTGAATTTCATCGCGATGGCAACAGCCGAAGCCGCGATGGCGGTCAACAACGCGAAAAAATATATCAGCCCGGAGGCGGACACATTCCCGGGCTACTCTACCGATATCCGCAAGGCGGACGGGTAGGCATACAGAAATTTCAAAAGGGTGATAGTGGGACGGCTTGATGATGCCGCTCGGTTCCGGCGCTGGGGGTACCACTAGCGTCGACTTCGGATGACCGATTCGAGCCGCAAGGGCTTTTCCATTCCAAGGTGGGTCCTTCCCCCCAGGGGAGTCGCAGGCTCCCAATTCATAATGTTGTGGCAGGTCTTTGCTGCTGATGCATAGCAGAAGAAAGCGAGACCTGCCACTGGATTCTTGCAGTAGAACGGGTTCACCTGGGAACCCGAGAGTACGAACACTCGCGGCGCACGAGGAAGTACGCCGCGCACAACAGCGAAAACTATTTCTGTGACCGCCAGCCGTCGTCTGGCGGTTAGTTTGTAGGGGCGAATGGTATTCGCCCTTCCTCATCAACATGGGTGAGTGCCACTCGCCCCTACGGCGACCTGTAAGTATGTGAGTCGAGCGCCGGGTAGTGGGTGGCCGCGACCTTGGTCGCGGAGATCGAGCAGAATATGTAGATATCTGATGCCGCGACCAAGGTCGCGGGCACACGGACAAGTTGCGGTCGTTAATGTTGTGGCTGGTCTTAGCTGCTGATGCGAAGCAGAAGAGAGCGAGACCTGCCACTGGATTCCTGCAGTAGGTCGGGTCCACCTGGGTACCCGAGAGTACGAACACTCGCGGCGCACGAGGAAGTACGCCGCGCACAACAGCGAAAGCTATTTCTGTGACCGCCAGCCGTCGTCTGGCGGTTTTTTTGTAGGGGCGAATGGTATTCGCCCTTCCTCATCAACATGGGCGAGTACCACTCGCCCTTACGGCGACATGTCAGGCAGGAATGTCTGACCCCTGCAGTGTGTCAAGCCCCAAGAGGGCTTGACCTACGAAACTTCCCACCGCAGAGCGGTGGGGCACCCGGCCATGTCCGGACCACGGGCCAGTACCACCTATTTCACTTGCCAAAATCACGCGTCAGATTATCTTGATTGAGCGAAAATGTGAAATATATCACAAACGTGGTGCTGATAGGAGACGACATCATGAAACTGGAAGAAATCCGCGCGCTGGCCAAGCAATCTGGTGCGCAATTCATCGATATCAAGTTCTGTGACCTGCAAGGGGGGTGGCACCATATCACGCTGCCGATCGATTCGCTCAAAGCCAAACTATTCGAAAATGGTGTAGGGATCGATGGCTCCTCGCTGCCCGGTTTCACCCGCATCGAACGCGGCGACTTGATTCTGCTCCCTGATCCGGCAACGGCATTCGTTGAGCCATTCTATGAGCACTCGACGATCTCGTTCCTGGGCAACATCATGGAATCAGCTGATGAAGTCACCCGCTTCTCACGCTGTCCACGACGCGTGGCAACAGCAGCCGAGGAATATATCGCCTCAAAGATGAAGGGTGTCGAAGCGATGTTCGGGCCGGAGTTTGAATTCTACGTTTTTGATCGCGCCGACTACCGCCAGGAGCCGGGTCTGGCTTACTACGAGATCAAGTCGGTCGAGGCTGGCGCCGTTGATCCGCATGAATCAGACAATCTTGGTCATAAGATCGGCTACAAGAAGGGTTACCATGCCGCGCCGCCGCAGGATCGTACATTCGATCTGAGATCACAGATTGCGACAGTGATGGCGCAGGTCGGCATTGGTTTGAAGTACCACCACCATGAAGTTGGCGGCTGGGGACAGCATGAGATCGAGCTACAGTTCGCGCCGCTATTGAAGATGGCGGACAACGCGATGATGACCAAGTATATCATCAAGAATGAGGCGTTTCGCTCGCACAAGTCAGTGACATTTATGCCGAAGCCACTCTTCAATGAGCCGGGTTCGGGGCTGCATGTGCATCAGTTCCTCGCCAAAGCGAAGAAGTCGATCTTCTTTGACGCCAAAGGAGCGAACAGGTTCTCCGATCTTGGGCTGCATTACATCGGTGGTGTGTTGAAGCATGTCGACTCGATTCTGGCATTCACGAATCCATCCACCAATTCCTTTAAACGAATGGTGCCGGGGTTTGAGGCTCCGATTGCGGGAACATACTCGGTCGGCAACCGCACGGCGTGTATTCGCATACCGGGATATATCAGGGATCCGCATGTGATGCGGTTTGAGTTCCGTCCCCCGGATGCCACGATGAATCCATATCTTGGCTTCGCGGCGATGGCGATGGCGGGGTTGGATGGTATCAAGAACAAGATCGACCCCGGTCCGGCGCTCGATAGGAATCTGGATGAACTCCCCAAAGCTGAGTTGGAGAAGATTCATTTGCTACCAACTTCGCTGGATCGTGTCCTTGACGCGCTGAAAAAGGACAACAACTATCTGCTTGAGGGCGGAGTATTCACTGAGGATCTGCTCGATGCGTGGGTTACTCACAAGACCGGCGAGTTCGGCCGGATAGCGAACCAGCCGACAGCGGGTGAGTTTGAGCTTTACTACGACTGCTAGGGGGATGGTCGCGGGGCAAACTTGGATGAGGGGTTGCTAAAAATCAGGGGTGCCTCTATCTTAACAGGTGAGTGATCGAATCTGCTAAGGAGGCTACCTGAACCGCAGCCTTCATCAGCAATTCCCGTAACTTGTTCCTCACCGAGCGTTGACCTGGATACCAGCAGGAGGGTTTTTCAGGAAAGCGTTTCGTTCGACCGACCGAAAACCTCCACATCGGTTGGCCCGCATCGGGGAGCTCGGAAGCATGCGCCGAGCTTCTTTTTTTATCAGTTCCTCTGTAATGCAGTGGTGCGGATCTTGGCTTGCAAGGCAGGACCAATAAAAAAAGAGAGCAGAAATCTTCTGACTCTCTTTGCGGCCTGTAAATCTTCCGTAGGTGAAGATTTCCGTCTGGTCTTCCTCTGCGTCCAATTGTGATACGGATGTCACGATACAGCGACGGCACAATTTCGGGAATATCAGATAAAAGTCGCGATCTCTTCCAGTGGTTTCTTCTCGATGACAGGCACCCTGCAATCCTCCGAGGGGTAGCCGGCGACGAGCAACAGGTATGGCGACTCATGTTTGGGGCGGCCCAGGATTTCGCGCAAGTAGCGCATCGGCTGGGGAGTATGAGTCAGGGTTACCAAACCGCAATGATGGAGCGCGGTAATCAGCATACCGGTAGCGATCCCGACCGACTCGGCAAGATAGTAGTGCTTCTTCTTGCTCCCATCCGGCATCACGGTATGCAACTGCGTGAAGATGGCGATCAATACCGGCGCATCCTCGATATATGGTTTGTTGGCATCGGTACCGAGCGGAGCGAGTGCTTCGAGCCAGTAGTCGGGGGCGCGCTTCTCGTAAAATTCCTTCTCGACCTCTTCTGTCGCCGCACGAATTTTCTTCTTCATCTCCTGATCGGTCACGACGACGAAGTGCCACGGTTGCATGTTAGCGCCGTTCGGAGCTGTGCCGGCGGCTCTCAGGCAGTTCTGGATCACTTCCAGCGGTACTTCCCGACGGGAAAACTCGCGCACGGTGCGCCGGCGTTTGATTTCTTCATAAAATTCCCGGGAGCGGCGGATCATTTCCTCGGCGGGATATTCCTTGTAGTCGGGGAGGGGGATGGAGGGGTAGTGTGTATCGGTCATAGCAACGGCCTTTCACTCAAATCAGTCAATTGTCTTAAAGATACACTGAAGCAGCCAGCGCGCAACGTCTGCAACATCGTTTGTCTGATTTCGTAACTAACCCTGAAGCAGGGCACTATTTTCACAAACGTCTGGATATCGAAGCCCTGGTAGGTTAACTTCGCATTTGACGCAGGCAGTCTCTGCGTGAACAGTTTAGCTTGCATGATCAAAGTCACCAGCCTTACCAAACGATTCGGCAACATCACTGCCGTCGATGATATCACCTTTGAGATCAAGAAGGGGGAAGTGTTCGGTTTGCTCGGACCCAATGGCGCCGGCAAGAGCACGACGATCAACATGATGGTGGGGGTATTGAAGCCGGACGGTGGCTCGATTCAGTTCGATGGCATTGGCGATCCGCAGGATTCATCGGCCAGAAGGCAACTCGGAAACTCACCGCAGGCGCTGGCAATCTACGAAGAACTAACCGCGGCTGAAAATGTAACCTTCTTCGGGAGGCTGTATGGGCTCTCAGGCAAGCGGTTGGATGAAAGGGTAGCGTGGGCTCTCGACCTGGCCGGTCTGACGGAGCGGAAGAAGGACCGAGTGAAGACCTTCTCGGGGGGGATGAAACGTCGCCTCAATCTGGTCTGCGCACTGGTGCATGACCCTCAAGTCTTGTTTTTCGACGAACCAACAGTGGGGGTTGATCCGCAATCGCGTAATCTGATCTTCGACAAAATCGAACATCTGCG
>JBECKX010000037.1:0-6078 GCA_040235515.1 Candidatus Zixiibacteriota bacterium | reverse complement strand
TCTTTGGTGGTGGCGCAGCTCCGAATCCGCTTTGCCTCGGTGATGCCGACGGTTCAGGCGCGATCTCGATCGGTGACGCCGTGTACCTCATCAACTTCATCTTTGGTGGTGGACCGGCTCCGCACTGCCCGTAATCGAATCTTATCCTGAGGGAGTGAGTCTTCGGGCTTGCCCCTGATGGAATGAGATAAAGAAAACCGCGGTAGGTTATCCAACCTGCCGCGGTTTTTGTTTGTCAACCCCGCTCGACCGCATACCCCCCGCGGCGCCGACAAAATCCGCATCTGCCGCTCGCCGATTCGGCCGCCTGAATCATCGCGCCGGCTGTCGACTCAAGTTGACAATTTCGCAATTTGCACTATCTTTATCTGATAGTGTCCCGCGCCCCCCACCGCGGACCCATATCCCAGCAACCCGGATCAAGGAGCAGAGTCTTGTACCGCACCAAGAGAGTATCGTCCAGCAGCCTGATATCGTTCCTGTCGGCTCTTATTATCTTTGCACTGGTAGCCACCGCGCAGGTCTTCGCCATCAACTACACAGACAAACCAACCGGAGACTCCTGGTGGTATGCCAAAGGCGTGCTCATCATCAAGTTCGCCGAGGGTGTCGACAAGTCGGGATTCGACCTGTCCGCCGGACGCAGTTCCACGGGCTTGCCGGAAGTCGATAGGGTGATCAACGCAAACTCTGTCTATCAGATCGACAAGCTGTTCCGTCAGAGCGAGGCGACCCACAAGCGTGGGACCTCACCGCTCTACAACTACTATCGCATCAATTTCGATACGACCCTGGCTCTCGACGAAGTTGCTGCTGAGTTCAACAAACTCCCCGAAGTCGAAGCGGTCGACAAGGTGGGCGTGCATCCGATCACGGCCATACCGAACGATCCCGCGTTCGGCTCACTCTGGGGCCTGAACCAAAGCGGTGACAACGATATCGATGGTCCGGAAGCCTGGGACGAACAGCCGGGTGACTCGGTCGTTCTCGTGGGTGCCATGGATTCCGGAGTGCAGTGGGACCACCCTGATCTGGCAGGCCCGGCGCCTTACACCAACGGCAACGTCTGGATTAACTGGGCGGAGTACAACGGTCTGGCCGGTGTGGACGATGATGGCAATGGCTATGTCGATGATTTCCGCGGCTGGGACTGGGTGAACGTCTTCAACTTCTGGCCCGGTGAAGATGGCACGGTGCCGGACAACGACCCAATGGACTTCAATGGACATGGTTCACACACCGCCGGAACGATGGCGGCGATGACCAATAACGGTGTCGGCGTCTCTGGCGTTGCCGGTGGCTGGTATGGCGCATCCCACGGCTGCAAAATTGTGCCGCTCCGGATCGGCTGGTCGCAGGAGTCAGGCGGCGTGGAGCGCGGCTTTGTCCGGATGGATTTCGCGGCGCAGGCATTCGAATACGCCGGGGATATGGGAGTTGATGTCGTCAACTGTAGTTGGGGATCCTCAAGTTCCAGCGCCCTCAATTCCGCGGTCACGTACGCCGTCAGCCAGGGTGTGGTAGTTGTTACTTCCGCCGGCAACGACAACGATCAGGTTGCCAGCTACCTTGCTGCCAGGTCGGATGTCATTTCGGTGGCGTCTCTGACTTCATCCGGCGTCAAGTCATCCTTCTCCAGCTACGGCACCTGGGTCGATATCTCAGCCCCCGGATCGGGAATCTACTCAACCTATTCGAATCATGGCTCGCCCTCATACGCCAACCTGAGTGGTACATCGATGGCCTCTCCACACGTGGCCGGTGTGGCGGCCCTGATTCGGAGCAAGCTCCCCGATATCCGCAAATCTGCTCTCGATACTATTTTGATCCAGACCACCGACTATATCTACGACAAGAACCCAGCCTATAACGGTCTGCTCGGTACCGGCCGTGTCAACGCGGCAAAAGCACTGGCGGCTACCAATCTGGCTAACCCGGGTGCCGATGTCCGAATCGGAGAGGCGCCCCTCGATGTCAACTTCACTTCCGATTCGCCCGTCAACCTGGTAGCTCTCACTTATCACTTCGGTGATGGTGACTCGTTGGTCGGCTTCAGCGGCATGCACCAATACACGACCCCGGGAGCCTACACTCTGCAACTCGACGCCCAGACTTCAAGTTCACAGCAGATCGTGCAGTTTCCCCAGTACATCATCGCGTATGCCGACACGCTCGAGTTCGCGGACTTCGCCGGGTCGCCCGCCGCCGGCGTAGTCTCCTCGGTGCGCTTCCACAACTTCGCTCCGGTGTCGAAAATCGATCTGCCGATCAAGTATCCCGGTTCGCTGAACCTGTTGCTCGACTCCGTGAGTGTCGCCGGGTATCGTGCATCGATCTTCGATCAGGTTGAAATCGTCTCTCTGGACGTCAGTGGCAAACGCGCCGCTATCAGAATATCATCCAGCAGCGGTGCGGTCGAACTTCCAGCCGGGGATGGTGAACTGCTGCGACTCTATTTCCGATTCCTTACGACACCATCCGTCTCGGCGATTCACGACCTTGATGTTATGCCGTATGAGACCTACGCTTATGCCCTTGAGACTCCTGTTGCACCATACCAGCCCAGCGTCACGCCTGCAAAGCTCGACATCAGAATCGGGTTGCGCGGCGATGCTGATCTTTCCGGTTCGGTCACGATCGCGGACGCTGTCACGATCATCAACGCGATCTTTGGCGGCGGCATCGTCCCACCGCTCTACAATGGTGACGCGGACGGCAATGGCTCTTTGACTATCGCAGACGCCGTTTATCTGATTCAGTTCATATTCGGCGGTGGCCCGCCGCCACCGGCATAGCGGCGCACCCATCGACGCCTCGATAGGGAAGGTGGGGTGATCAAATCGAGCGCCCCGTGCCAGTCTTCCGGAATCAGATCGCCCGATAGACCGCGAGAGGGTGGTTGAAGCCAGAGGTGGAATGCAGGCGAAGGGTGCTGCAAGCTAATGATCGATACTCTTGGTAGACTTTACGTTAGCGCAGGCATAACACAGAAAATAGTAGCAAAAAAAAAGTTGACTAACTATTTTGAAATGGATATATAGCGGGCGATCTACGTCAAAGTAGCGTCTATAGTTCTGCAAACCCGCAACTTAGGCCCGGTTGGCGTAGAGGCAGCGCATTATGATTTGGCCACGAAATTATTAAAGGTTGTTGCCAGGTCACTATCCAATCGAGACTAGAAACAAGCTACTTTCTGCGATACGCATAGGAGGAAAGATGAGAAACAAGATAACTGTGCTGGCCTGCTTGGCAATGATCATGCTCGCCGCCACAGCGTTCGCCCAGTCCGATACTGGAACGCCGGATACCGTTAAGGTAGAAAAGTTGGTCTTTGCTGCTGCCCCATGGCCGGAGCAGATTGACGTTGTCGTGCACATTTTCTCAGATAACAATATCGCTGGCTGGGCCCTCGGACTCAGACCGATCGGTCCCGATTCGTCGAATTTCACAGCGATCACTCCTACCGGCTATACCCATGCCGCGTCGGCGTTCAACACCTCAACCGGTACCCCGTTCTGGTCACCGTTCCGCTATGATGCCGGCAAGAACGCCGGTCTGGTCGGCTGGGCCGACTTCGCAGCAGGTGCCACCCAGAGCCCGCAGGGTGAGATGTTCACGCTGCAGTGTGATGTCGAAACCAGTGCCATCACCGCCGGAATGAAGGTAGAGTTCGATACCACCAGTCTGAACAACGGTGGCCTTATCGAAGTCCAGTACAAGGAAGGTACCAGTACCGCCAGCAGACCGGTGCCGTGGCGCCCCGATCCGACCGCTGATATCATCCTCGCAGTCGAGGAGCGTTCAGCTTCGACGCTTCCGACCAGCTATTCGCTTGAGCAGAATGTGCCAAACCCGTTCAACCCGGAAACCCAGATCGACTTCGCAATCCCGAAGTCAGGTCATGTCCATATCGACATCTACAACACTCTGGGCCAGAAAGTCAAAACCCTGGTCGATGAACCCCTGTCGGTAGGCAGCAAGAGAGTCTCCTGGGATGGCACCGATGATCGCGGCAAACAGGTCGCCTCTGGTGTCTATTTCTACAGAATGTCAGTCAATGACTTCTCCGCTACCAAAAAGATGCTTCTGTTGAAGTAATCCCTGGTAGTAGGCAAAGTTTTGCACAGAAAAGCCTTCCCCAGCTTGGGAAGGCTTTTTTGTTGCAATTACGTGCACACCATAAGGCCTTGTAAGACAATAACTTAAAGGATAATAAGCGTTTCGCTAACTTTTCGTTGACTTGCCCCTCAATATGTGTTACATATAGCCACATCTCAATACTATGATTGCTGTTACTGGACATAAATTCACGATCGGAAAAGAGGAGTATCTCCCCTATGCTGTTGAAATACAGTATTTTAGGGTAAATAAGCGCTATTGGTCTATCTGCTTTGAACGTATCCGTCGCGCCGGCTACAAGATCATCTCGACCGTAGTCCCGTGGCAGGTACATGAGGATGCCAGGCGCGAATTCGACTTCTCTGGTTTCACCGACTCCTCCAAAGATCTGATCGTTTTCATCGAATTGGCCCGCGAGTTCGGGTTTAAGATCATCTTGCGCCCCGGACCTGTGGCTTTTGCTGAGCTCAAAGATGGCGGAATGCCCTCGTTCCTCAGCAAGTATCCCGAAATCTACGCCGTCGATTCCGATGGTCATCCGACCATGACCCAGCTCGAGAGCGGATTACCTGATTTCAAGTTTCCCTCCCAGTTGCACCCCCGGACTCAGAACTTCATCAAGCATTATCTGAACGGGCTGACCGAGATCGTCAAGAATTACATCTATCCGCGCGGCCCGCTCTACCTGATGGAGTTGGATGTCACCTCTTATTTCGGTGGCAATCCATTTCCATGGAAGTCGGACTACAATCCATACGTAATCGAAACGCTCTATCCGCGTTTCCTCGAGCAGACCTACTCTGATGTGAAGACCCTGAGCGCCGCTTATGGCGAGAAGGTTGACGAATTCGAGAAGGTTCAGCCGCCGCGCGACTTTATCATTTCGAAGGAGATATCTTTTACCAAGATGATGGACTGGTTCCGTTTCAAGGAACAACTCGTGCGCGAGCACGCCATCAATATGATCGATCTCTACAAGAGTTTCTCCTGCGAACCGCTCTTCAACCAGCCACTGGCATTTCACAAACGCTTCATGGCCCCGATGACTCCGATCGTCGAATCGGATGGGGAAGTTTTCCCGACGATCGAACTCAGCTGGGATACATCATCGACAGTGACATTGCAGAAGGTCCGCTACCTCAGGGCGAACTCGCAGTTCCCGTGGGCATCCTCGATTTCAGCGGGACATCACACCATTGATCACAAGACCTCCAAACAGCATTTCCCGATTTCTGCCGAGTCAACGCGATACCTCCTGACACTGGCGCTGGCGGGTGGAATCAAGGGCTTCACGCAATACAAATTCGTGGAATCGCAAAACTGGTATGATTCACCGCTGGCACAGGATGGTACGATTCAGCCGTCGTACGAGCCCCTCAAGCAGTTCATGCACTCGCTTGAGAATGTCGACATCGGCAAATACCACCTTTCGACCAACATCGGTATCGTCGCCAACAAGCTGAACAATTGGATCTCCCTGCTGGAAGAACCGGCGGAGTATCAATACGTCCAGATCCTCAACGAATTCACGATGCCGGAAATCGGGCGCGACCTCGATCGCATCAAACAAGATTTCGTTATCCCTGATCTCGACAACCCGATTTCGTTCGAGGGACTCAAGACCCTCTTTGTGCCGATCACCGAGATCATGGATCAGCATCATCAGGAGTTCCTGGTCGATCTCGCCAAGCATGGTGTTAACCTCGTGCTGGTGGGACAGCTGCCGAAAGTGGATTCGCAGATGAAGAACTGCCAGGTGCTCGCCAATGCCATCAACTGCAAGACTCAGGGGCTCGGCAAAATCGGCACGGTCGCGACCGCGAAGGATAAGTTCCCGAGCTACATTTTTGGATCGATCAATTCGACCGCCCGCAAGACCAAGAAGCTGGCGTCGTACGGGAAGAAGAACGTCGGACTCGTTATCAACAAGTTCAAGGGCACTGTCGTGTTGCTGACCTT
>JBECKX010000034.1:0-4179 GCA_040235515.1 Candidatus Zixiibacteriota bacterium | reverse complement strand
AAGTCGACTTCTCTGATGTTTGGATAGCTGACGGGATCAAGTCCCGATTCTTTGAGTGCTTCGGCGTAGGAGGCGTCCATGAGATCCTCCAGCACATCTTTCTGAGCGTGCTCGCCGTAGCGGGCTTTGATCGTGGAGAGCGGGGCTTTACCCTTACGGAATCCGGGTATCTCCGCGGTAGCCCTGAGTTGCTTATAAACTGCGTCAAACTTCTCGCGTACGGTTTCTGCGGGAACGGTTATCTTGAGAGTCCGCTTACACTTTTCATTTTCGGTAAGCTCGTAGGTGACTGCCACGAGAGGTGTTCCTTTCTGCCTGAAAACTGTGGAAAGTCGGTGTGGTGACACGCGACAATAAAAATGGTGCGAACGGAGGGACTCGAACCCTCACGGTTTTGCAACCACTAGATCCTTAGTCTAGCGCGTATACCAATTCCGCCACGTTCGCACACAGTTCTTTGACTACCATTTGCGGTTACATTGAGCAGGATCGACATTTGAGCCGATTGCTTTCGCCGCTGGAAGCCATGTTAAAGAGCGAAGGTTCGCGCGAGAGGCAATAAACAAAAAACGCCGCAAAAGCGCGAACAATTCTGCAACAAAATGTCGTACGCAGGTAAGCCGAGGTACGACACACAAACTCCTGATTATACGGGCAAAACTGCGAAAGGGGGGACTCGAACCCCCACGACCGAAGTCACTAGATCCTAAGTCTAGCGCGTCTACCAATTCCGCCACTCTCGCGCTCCGGCTGTATCATTTGATACCGCGCCGCGGCTCGGCGAACGGTCTCGCCTCGCAAGGATGCCACGAGCTGCATCTGCTGCCGGTTTTGCCGCGCCGCACAGCTTCATAATCTATCGATATGGAGGAAGCTGTCAAGCGATTCTGACCGGCTGATTTCAACTTTGATTCAGGCCGGAAGCCAACAATCAACGAAATCAATCGCTGTTCGCCAGATCAGGTGCGCAAAGCAGATCGTTCAGAGTTGGCGACGAGGCTGGATGAGCGACTTTCATATCTACAGTGTGGAGTCCTCTTGCAGCGCCGAACGCGAGTTGAAGCACCAGTTCCCGAGCAAGTTTCGCCATGAGCAGCGGGTGTGTGCGGCAGGGGATGACCCGATACAGATTTCACTTGAAATTATCCGCAGGATGCATATAATCAGGCAGTCGGTCCGCGAACATTTCATGGTTTGCGGACTGATTTGCTGGTTCAACTGCGGGATTCCCGCAAATGAATGGTACGGCATCGAAGAAGAGTATGAATATGGCGCTATCGTCTAGGGGTTAGGACGGGTGGTTCTCAGCCATCAAACCGGGGTTCGAATCCCCGTAGCGCTATTTTTTTACGCCGGACCCGACTTAGCTTGACTCGAACTGCTTCGAGTTGGTACAAGCGCCCCTGTCATCAATGCGCTCAGCGTTTTCCCTGTCATTGACAGAAATGTGCTAAACACAACTTCATAGATTGCGTTTAGTAAGAAGGGGCAGGGTTGCTTTCATCCTGTCCCGCAGCGCGTCACAAACAAGATTTCAGCATAAACCTCAGCTTTCGACAAGGACTTCTGCCATGAATCGAACAATCGTGCTCCGGCTGCTTCTGTCACTGGCACCGGTACTCTGCTACTCCACCGGTGCTCATTCACTCTCGGTGACGGCTGTCACACCGGCGAAACAGATCATTGATGCGCCGGTCCAGGCCGACATCGTAGTCGATTTCAGCGAGGCTATCGCGCCGGCAAGCGTCGACTCGAACACGTTTCAGGTGTTCGGCCACTGGTCGGGAGTCGCACAGGGAGTGGTACAACTGGAGAACCTGGATACCCGTTTGCGATTTACTCCCGATCGTCCATTGAACGCGGGTGAGTTTGTTACGGTATCGCTTTCGCGGGGTATCACCAACCCGGCTGGAGATTCACTCTCGCAGGCCTACGCCTGGAATTTCTGGACAAAGACTTCCGAGCGACCGTTGCGGCTCGATTTCGTCGACACGATCAGCATCCGGCAACCGGGAGAGGGACTGGTGCAGAGTTATGGCTCATACGCGGGGGATTTCAACGGAGATGGCTGGACCGACCTGGCTGTTCCGAATGAGGTCGCAGTGGACGTCAGGTTGTTCCTCAATGATGGCGCCGGCAACTACAGCGGGTTTACGATTCGAACTTTACCGGGGGGATCGTATCCCTCGCCGAATGAGGGCTGCGACTTGAATAACGATGGTAAGCTCGACTTCGTCGTTGGTAACGCCGCAAACAATATTCTCTCTGTGATGTTGGGGGATGGTACCGGCTCACTTTCCGTACCAGCAAGCTACGCCGCCGGGAGCGGTGTAAGGGGAGTGGGCATCATTGACCTGAATGGTGACGGTGCCGAGGATATCGTGACGGCAAATCGGAACGCCAGCACGGTATCGATATTTTACAACGACGGAAGCGGTGGCTTCCTCACGCCGAATACATTCGAGAGCGGCATGGATCGCGAGACTGCGATCGCGGTCGCGGATTTCAACAACGATGGACTGCAGGATGTTGCGATCGGTGCGATGCAGTCGCAGGAGTTGGCGCTCTGGGTTGGGGATGGCAATGGGATCATCCTCTCCGACCAGGTCGGCATCGGGGGGAATGTCTGGATGATCGCCGCAGGTGATGTTAATGGTGATGGCAATTGTGACGTCGTCTCCGCCAATTCGTCATCGAACGGTTTTTCGGTGATAAGGGGGGACGGTGCGGGCAATTTCCAGCCGGCGCAGGTCTACAGCGTTCCCGGGACGTTCTATCTGGCGATTGACCTGGGGGATCTCGATGGTGACGGTGACCTGGATCTGGTCTTGAGCGACTATGATGACGGCGTATGGCGCGTGTATGCCAACGATGGAGCAGGCAACTTCTCACTGGTGCAAACGCTCCCCGCCAGCCAGGCCGGATCATGCGCTACTCTTCATGACAGAGACAACGATGGAGACCTTGATTTTACCGGTATCGATGAGATCGATGACCTGCTGTTCATCTTCACGAATGGTTGCGACGACAACCCCAACCCGATCGACAGCGACGGCGATCTGGTTTTCGATCCCTGCGACAACTGCGTGGCGACTGCGAATCTCGATCAGGCTGACCTGGATGGTGACGGTAGCGGCGATGCCTGTGATCCCGATATTGATGGTGATGGTGTGGCGAACGAGAGTGACAATTGCCCGCAGTTCGCCAACCCCGGGCAGGGAGACAGCGATTCAGACTCGATAGGAGATGAATGCGATAATTGTCCCCTGGTTGCCAATGTCGAACAATATGATGAGGACGCTGATGGTGTCGGCGATGCCTGCGATGGCAAGCTTCATATTCAGAGCTACGAGATTCCGGACGGCTACGTCGGCGTCGGCTACAGTTACCAGTTCACTGCCGTGGGAGGGACGCAGCCATATCAATGGAGCATGCCGGGGGGTGATATACCGTTCGGTACCGGTTTCTTCGGCGACACCGTAGGAGTGATTTCCGGTGTTCCGACGACGGCTGCCACTTACTTTTTTACCGTCATAGCCAGTGACGCTTCTGAGCCCGCGCTGGCGGACACACTCGATGTTTCGATTGAGATCGTGGAGAGTGGGCTGCTGTGTGGCGATGCGGATGGCGGCGGCAGTATCTCGATAGGAGACGCTGTCTATATTATCAACTATATCTTCGGCGGCGGACCGGCTCCCGATCCGCTGGTTCAGGGTGACGCCGACTGCAACGGCGTTGTGTCGATCGGGGATGCGGTCTATATCATCAACTACATCTTCGGCGGCGGACCAGCTCCCTGCGCCAGTTGTTCATAGAGAAGGGGGAAGAGCGGGGCATGAGAGTGTTGACTTCAGAGTGCTAGGATCAGAGGTAGCGGTCCCACCATGATTGATCTCAATTGATCTCACGCCACAGGTTGTGGCATCAGAATTGAAGCGGGCGGCAAAAAAGAAACCGCGGCAGGTTGGATAACCTACCGCGGTTTTCTTTATCTCACTCCATCAGGGGCAAGCCCGAAGACTCACTCCCTCAGGATAAGATTCGATTACGGACAGTGCGGAGCCGGTCCACCACCAAAGATGAAGTTGATGAGGTACACGGCGTCACCGATCGAGATCGCGCCTGAACCGTCGGCATCACCGAGGCAAAGCGGATTCGGAGCTGCGCCACCACCAAAGA
>JBECKX010000193.1:0-9847 GCA_040235515.1 Candidatus Zixiibacteriota bacterium | reverse complement strand
CAATATAGTGCTCAGCGTCGCAACGACAATCATAAGTTGACTAGAATTTTGACCTGGCGGGAAATCGTCAAAGCGCCGTGAAAATACGGCTGAATCGACAGCGATCGAAGAAATGGGTCATGTTGTAGAAGGCTGACCCGAAGAGATCGAAAACATAGGGTGGATTGATATCCGGCGCATGCGGATCAGGTGCCCAGCTGTAGTAAATGAAGAGCGCCTGTCCCTTGATATGCTTCTTGTCGAGGAAACCCCAGAACCGTGAATCCTGGCTGTCGTCGCGGTTATCCCCCAACACGAAATAGTGATCCGCCGGCACCTGCAGGGGACCAAAGTAATCGCGGGAGGAATAAAGCTCCGGCAGGATTTCGCTATCCCCGTAGAATACACCCTCGACCGGCTGAACCAGTTCGCCATCGACATACAGGTTCTTGTCTGTAATCTCAACCAGTTGCCCCGGGCCTGCCACGATACGCTTGATATAGTCCTTGGTCGGGTTCATCGGGAATTCGAATACGATGACGTCATTGATCTCCGGTTCAGAGAATTTGTAGGCGAATTTGTTGACGAAGACGAAATCACCCTCCATCAGGGTAGTCTCCATCGAGCCGGAGTTGACGCGGTATGCCTGGATCACGAACATCCGCAGGATTACTGCGATCACGATCGCAATCAGGATCGCTTCAACATATTCCTTGATATGGATCTGGCGTTTGCGCCGCGCCGCCCGGGCAGCGCCGATAGTCGTAATTTCTGTTGGCATAGTACTTCTATTCTATCGACCAACAGCGGCAAAGCCTTAAGCCGTCAAGCGCGGATTATGCGCAGACGTTTCACAATGGGGCATTGGCGAAAAGAGGGGCTGAAAACAGGTGCCGACAGCGCCGGAATCCGCCGATTTTCGCCCGCCGCCGAGCTAATTTCTCCCTTGCGAAATGGCGCCTTGTCGATTCGTATTATTCCACCCTGGGAATGGCAGGATGACAGTTACCGCGACAGCAGTTACAGAGAAAACAACACCTTCAGTGAGGGACCGATGATAAGCCGCTTTGCACCGATTGTCATGCTCTTTGCATCCAATATCTTCATGACCTATGCCTGGTATGGCCACCTGAAAGATTTTCGCCACAAACCACTACTTTTCGTGATCCTCATCAGCTGGGGGGTGGCATTGTTCGAGTATATGCTGCAAGTACCGGCTAACCGGATCGGTTACTCGGTCTACAGCCTGAGCCAGCTTAAAGTGATTCAGGAAATCATCACGATGAGCGTTTTCGCGCTCTTCACCATATTCTACATGAAGCAGCAACTGAAACTTGATTTTCTCTGGGCGGGATTATGCCTCGTCGGCGCCGCCTATTTTATGTTTCGAGGAGTTAGTGTTCCGCAGTGAGGAGACCGTAAGAGGACAGACTCTCCTGTCTGCCTACCGGTAGGCCAGAATTCATTCGGTCATCGCGCCGCAACCAACCGGGAGCAGCCTGCCCGAAGCAGGCACCACCGCGGGGATGTGTTGAAGCCCCCCTTACTCTCCATCCCTATCGATCTGAAGCACTGCCAGGAACGCCTCCTGCGGCAGTTCCACGCGTCCAACCTGCTTCATCTTCTTCTTTCCCTCTTTCTGGCGCTCAAGCAGCTTCCGCTTACGGGTAATATCACCACCGTAACACTTCGCCGTCACGTTCTTCCGCTGCGCGCGTACCGTCTCGCGTGCAATAATGCGCGATCCCACTGCAGCCTGGATAACCACCTCAAACATCTGGCGCGGGATCAGTTCCTGCAATTTCTGGCACAACTTCCGTCCCCAGACCGTGGCGCGGTCCGCATGAATCAGACAGGAGAGCGCATCCACCGGTTCCGAGTTGAGCAGAATATCAAGCTTGACCAGCTTGCTCTCCCGCATCCCGGAAAATTCGTAATCAAGCGAAGCATAACCGCGTGACCCCGACTTCAACTTGTCATGGAAATCGAAAATGATCTCCGAGAGCGGCATCGCAAAATCGAGCTGCGCGCGTGTCGGTTCGGGATAGTGCGTGGCCTTGAACTCACCGCGACGCTCAGAGATCAACTTCATAATGGTGCCGATGAACTCCGTCGGCGTAATGATCTCCGCTTTGACATACGGCTCCTCGATCTTCTCGATTTTCTGCCGGTCAGGGAACTGCGACGGATTTGCCACGCGCATCATCTCGCCATCGGAGGTCCACACATGGTACTCCACGTTGGGCACGGTGTTGACGATCGATACGTCGAACTCGCGCTCCAGGCGTTCCTGGATGATCTCCATGTGCAGCAACCCCAGAAAGCCGCAGCGGAAACCAAAACCAAGCGCCAGCGACGATTCCGGTTCATAGATCAGTGACGAATCATTCAGCTTCAGTTTCTCAAGCGCTTCCCGCAACTGCTCGTAACGCTCCGACGTGGCCGGGTAAATGCCCGAGTACACCATCGGCTTGATCTCGCGGAATCCCGGCAGCGGCTTGGTCGCACCACCCTTGGCCAGGGTTACCGTATCACCAACTTTGGCGTCGCTGACTTCGCGAATGTTGCAGACCAGGTAGCCCACCTCGCCCGGCAGCAGCTTCTTGACCGGTACGCGCTTCAACACCAGGTAACCGACCTCATCAACTTCATACTGCCTGCCGGTGGAGAAGAACTTTATCACGTCACCCTTCTGCACCTCGCCATCAACCACGCGGATATATGGCAGCGCGCCACGGTAGGTATCGTAGAGCGAGTCGAACACCATCGCCTTCAGCGGCGCGCCCGGCTCATGCGTCGGCGGCGGTACTTTAGCTACGATT
This sequence comes from Candidatus Zixiibacteriota bacterium, assembly GCA_040235515.1. Lineage (GTDB taxonomy): Bacteria > Zixibacteria > MSB-5A5 > CAIYYT01 > CAIYYT01 > JBECKX01. The sequence continues at coordinate 7,046 of JBECKX010000193.1, read as the reverse complement.
GCCTCCAATATCTCATGTACGCCGGTGCCTTCCTTAGCCGAGCAATGGTAGATATCGCTTTCGTCACAACCGATCAGATTGATGATCGACTCCGCCACCCGTTCAGGTTCCGCATGTGGCAAATCGATCTTGTTGATGACCGGGATGATCTCAAGATTCTGGTCGAGCGCTTTGTAGAGGTTGGACACGGTCTGCGCTTCCACCCCCTGCGTCGCATCCACGATCAGCAGCGCACCCTCGCAGGCAGCAATCGAACGTGACACTTCATAGGAGAAATCGACGTGCCCCGGCGTGTCGATCAGGTTGAGGATATATTCGCGCCCGTCGTCGGAGCGATACAGCATCCTGATCGCATGCATCTTGATCGTAATACCGCGCTCCTGCTCGAGGTCCATGCTGTCGAGCATCTGCTTCTTGGTCACCGACAGTGTCTTGGTCTGCTCCAGCAATCGGTCGGCCAGCGTCGATTTGCCGTGGTCGATGTGTGCGATAATCGAGAAGTTTCTGATGTTGCCTAGTTGTTCCATTGCTATATCTACGTTCTTCGCTTGCTTGCTAGGGTGAATCTCAATTGGTGGCAGGCTTGTGACTATTGCTGTGGTATTGCGCCCGTACCATCCGGTTTCTTCGGAATAATCTCTCGCGGATCGTCGCGTTCCAATGATGGATCATCGGTCAGCTTGATTCCATCCTGCCTGTGGATCACATGCAAAAACGCCAGCAACTGTGAGCCGGTAACGATGTTTATGCCATACGTGATCACCGTCAGGATCACCGCGAAGATCGCTGCAGCTATGATCACCGCCGCCGCCGTCTCGCTACTAGAAAGCGCCGTCGGAGTCGTGTAGCTGATCCATTCGTACGATATACGCGATCCCGGATAAAGTGTCGAAATGAACTCGGTCACATCCTGACTCGGAAGCAGTATCCTGTATGCGGCTGCAATGACATTCGCGATCTTCTCGCCGCCGAAGAGCCCGCCAAGATAATTGGTGAGCTGCAACGAGCGCATCAAAAAATAGCCAAAGATAAACATTCCGATCTTGGCGAACGCCAGCCCGACGACCGTCATGCTGAGCCAGCGCAACGGCTGCGACCAGACGATATTGTAGATGTAAAACGTTGCGCCGAACGTGTCCTTCTCGCGTGCCACCACGATCGCGGGCAGGGTCAGGATCGAGGTCGTCAATCCGAAGGTGAGGAAGACCAGGAACAGCGCCCAGAGGATGAAGGGGAAGATGTAGAGCACCGAGTAGATCAGCTCGCCCACCACCGGGATTAGCCCGACCAGGCTGACGACACCCTGCAACAGCGCCAGCACGGCAATCAGGACTATCAGCAGCGCGGCAGCTATCCACATCTGCATCAGGTTGCCGCGGGCATCATGCTGAGCTTTGCGGCGCGGGTAGAAGAGATTTCCCTTCAGCTCTTCAAAGAATAGCTGTGCGGCGGTCAGGTTGCCGTAGTCGAAGAATGCGAAGAAGGCCACGATTCCGATTCCCCATAGCGCCCAGCAATACCAGGCGCCGAAATTGAGAAGCCAGAGGGGAAAGAAAGTGTACCTGAACCAGATGGCATGGAACGGGATACCGTCTGCCATCAGAGCCAGATAGGCAAACACGACATAGAGCAGATAGCCGATCGCCAGGGGTTTGCCCTGCGCGAGCAGGCTCTTGCCCGACAACGCCAGCCGCGGCGCCTTGAGGATGTCGCGGAAGCGGTATTCTATTTCAGTCGAGATCGCCATTGGTGCCTTTGAGTTTAGGTGTAGGCGCTGTTAGTGTCAAGGGAGAACTCTCTGCGGTACGACCCGCTGCCTTGCCTGCGCTACGGTAAAGGAGTAAATTGTTATAGCAAAGCCAAGTCTCGATTTCGTAATTGGAATGGAGGGCGAAATGTTGAGATTTGCCAAAAACCGATCCAAAGAATCATCAGCCATTGCGAATGTCATCATCTTGATCCTTGCAGTGTCGCTGTCGCTCTATGCCTGCAGCGAAACTCCGAGCGAGCCGGTCACAGAGCCGGGAACCTTGAGTGGGCGAGTCTTCTTCGAGGACACTGATCGTACGATTCCGAAAGTCGTCGTGAGTGTCGCTGAACAGGAATACAAAACCGTCACCAACGGGAAGTTCGAGTTTGAGAATCTGCCGTACGGTACTTACCGCATCGAAGCTGAGAAGGGTGGTTATGTCAGCTACCTGGGAGAGGTGACGATCGACGCGCCCACCGTCGTTCACAACATCGACCTCTGGTACGAACCGGAGGAATAAGGGGCGTGCAGCTCTTCCGCTGATCGGGCTAAGTCACTGTTATTGACTGAAAACTCCACCTTTTCATTTTATACCAATCAGTTACAGATTAAATAGAGCAAAAGCTCGAAAAACAACTTGACAAACTCAAGACTGTAGCTTAATTACCGAGTAATTTAGTGGCGATTGTTGACCATGTTCTTGTGAACGTTGTCACAATCGCCAAAAGTAGCGGAGGGATTAGGTTTGGATTTAGGTAGCTTTGGTCCGGTCGCCATTTTTATTCTCCTCGGCGTAATCTTTGTCCTTATAACCCTTTGGATAGCAAAGCTTGTACGGCCGCAACGCCCCTCTGAAACCAAGCTCCAGCCCTACGAATGCGGTGAAAACCCTGTCGGCACCGCCTGGATTCAGTACAACCCCCGGTTTTACATATTCGCACTAATGTTTGTGATCTTTGATGTGGAAGTTATCTTCCTTTTTCCGTGGGCTGTTGTTTACAGATCACTCGGACTCTTCGCCCTGATCGAAATGCTTATCTTTATCTTCATCCTCCTCTTCGGCCTGTTGTGGGCCTGGAAGAAGGGAGTCCTGAAATGGGCGTAATCTCCAAGCTGCCGCTGGTCCTGCAAAATGTTCCCGGTGGCACCGTTGTGGCGACTTCGCTCGAGAAAGTGCTCAATACTTCTCGCGCTTCCTCGCTCTGGTACCTGCTCTTCGGTACCGCCTGCTGTGCAATCGAGATGATGTGCGCAGGCGCATCCCGGTACGACTTTGATCGCTTTGGTATGTTCTTCCGTGCTTCGCCGCGTCAGGCTGACCTGATGTTCGTCGCCGGCACGATCTCGCATAAAATGGCGCCACGCGTCAAGCTGCTTTACGAACAGATGGCCGAACCGCGTTACGTCATCGCGATGGGCGGTTGCGCCTGCAACGGTGGACCCTTCCACTATGACACCTATGCCGTGTTGAAAGGTATCGATAAGGTGATCCCGGTGGATGTCTACCTGCCCGGGTGTCCGCCCCGCCCCGAATCACTGCTGGAAGCTTGTCTGAAGCTTCAGGAAAAGGTTAAATCCGAGAAGCTGGAGAAATGGAGCGCCGATCAGCGTGCTTGACAACGAGACTTTCATCAAGACGATCACAGATCAATTTCCAGGTTCCGTTGAAGCGCTTGAGCTGCAACCCCCTCAAAATGCCGTAAAGGTTTCCGCTGAGAAGGTTCGCGAGCTATTTCAATTTTTAGTAGAAAACCCGGACTTGAAGGTGAATTATATCTCATCTATTTCCGGTGTCGATAAGACCGATCAGATCGAAATCGTCTACCACATCTGCTCGCTTGAGAACAAGATCAAGCTGACGGTAAAAACCACGGTTGAGCGGAGTGGCGGCAAGATCGATTCGATTCAGGATATCATCCCCGCAGCCAACTGGTTCGAGCGAGAGATCTGGGAACTCTATGGCGTTGATTTCAACGGCCACCCGAATCTTACCCGCTTCCTGCTTCCCGATGACTGGGACCAGGGCAACCCGATGCTGCGTGACTGGGATGGCCCCGACTTTGTCCGCATGCCGGAGGTCAACTGATCATGGCAGCTGCTGAGTTCAGAAAGACCGCCGATCCGGGACCGGCTGAATACAACGAAGAGTTTGAAGTCAATATGGGTCCACAGCACCCGTCGACCCACGGCGTGCTGCGACTCAAGTTAAAGATGAACGGTGAGCACATCGTTGACGCCGTTCCATACATCGGCTATCTGCACCGCGCCATCGAGAAGATTTGCGAAAACCGCACCTACGCGCAGTGCATCCCGCTGATCGACCGCTTCGAGTATGTCACCTCAATGGCTGCCGAAGAGGTCTTCTGCCTTGCCACCGAAAGAGTGGCCGGAGTGGAAGTCCCTGAGCGCGGTGAGTACCTGCGTGTGATCATGCTCGAACTGAACCGCATCGCCTCGCACCTGATCTTCCTCGGCACCTTCTCACTCGACCTCGGTGCGATCACTCCATTCCTCTACTGTCTGCGCGAGCGCGAGCAGATCATGGATCTCTTCGAAATGACCTGCGGTCAGCGGCTGACCTACAACTATATCCGCGTGGGTGGTGTTTCAAAGGATATACCGGAGGAATTCATTCCGCTGGCGCGCAAGTTCGTCGATACGTTCCAGCATCGCGTGGATGATTACGAAGCGATCCTCACCGAGAATCCGATCTTCCTCGCCCGCACCAAGGATGTCGGCATTGTCAACCGCGAGACGGCGGTGAGATGGGGCGCATCCGGTCCGGTGCTCCGTGCAAGTGGAGTCGATTGGGACCTGCGGCGCGACGATCCATACTCGATCTATGATCGCTTCAACTATGAGATTCCGACCGGAACCGTGGGTGATGTTTGGGATCGCTATATGGTTCGTGTCAAGGAATTGCGGCAGTCGAATGAAATCGTGCGGCAGGCCATCGATAATCTCCCGGAGGGTGAGATTCGGGCCAAGGTGAAGGGTAACTTCAAACCGCCGGCGGGAGATGCCTACGCGCGCATCGAGAATGCCCGTGGTGAGATGGGTTGTTATATCATCTCTGACGGCAGCGACAAGCCGTACCGCGTAAAGCTGCGTGGTGGTTCATTCCTCCACACTCAAATGATTCCGGAAATTGCCAGAGGTCAGATGATCGCCGACCTGGTTGCAACCTTCGCATCACTCGACGTGATTTTGCCAGAGGTGGATAGGTAGTACAGATGGAACTGTCAGGGCTCTTCAAGTGGCTTGATGGCATACTGGTTGATATCGTTGCCGGACTCGGTCTGCCGCTGTGGGTGGCCGAACTGGTGGAGATGATCGGCGTGGCGGCAATCGTACTCGGAGTCGGTGCGGTGATCATCATGTTCCTCGTCTGGTGGGAACGCAAACTCTCAGGCCATTTCCAGCAACGCCTCGGCCCGATGCGCACCGGCTGGCATGGCTGGTTGCAGACGATCGCCGACGGTATCAAACTGATTCAAAAAGAAGATATCATTCCCCGCGAGGTTGACCGCTCGGTTTTCAATTGGTCACCGATCATCATGTTTGCCTGCTCATTCGCCGCCTTCGCGGTGATTCCGTGGGGGCGCGACCTGATGCCGACCGACTTGAATATCGGCATCCTCTACATCCTGGCGATCACAACCTTCGTGGTGATCTCATTGTTGATGGCCGGTTGGGGGTCGAATAACAAGTATGCCCTGCTGGGCGGCATGCGCTCAGCCGCTCAGATCATCTCGTATGAAGTACCGCTCACGCTGTCGGTTCTGGGCGTGATTATGCTGGCGCAGTCGCTTTCGATGGTATCGATCGTCGAAGCTCAGGACAAGGTTTACAACTGGTATATCTTCCGACAGCCGCTTGGATTTTTGGTCTACCTGATTGCGGCTGTAGCCGAGACCAACCGTGCGCCGTTTGATATTCCGGAAGCGGAACAGGAGCTGGTTGCCGGCTTCAATATCGAGTACTCCGGCATGCGTTTCGCCATGTTCTTCATGGCAGAATACCTGAACCTTTTCCTGGTCTCCGCGATCGCGGCAACGCTCTTCCTCGGTGGCTGGCAGGGCCCGCTGTTGCCCTCATGGCTATGGTTCCTGCTCAAGACTTTCTTCGTCATCTTCCTGATCATCTGGTTCAAGTGGACATACCCGCGCCTTCGCGTCGATCAGTTGATGGGGTTTTGCTGGAAGTTCCTGCTGCCGCTGGCGTTCTTGAACATCATCATCTCAGGAATCATCTTCCAATAGGATTAAGAAATTAGAGTCATGGCAGCACAGATTCCCATATTCAGCGGCATTAAGAACCTCCTGATCGGTCTGGGTGTGACGATCCGTCACCTCTTCAGCAAGTCAATCACGCTGCAGTACCCGACCGAACGCTGGGAGATGCCGGAACGTTCGCGCGGAGTGGTCGTGCTGCTCTCGGATAAAGAAACCGGCGAGCTCAATTGTACCGCCTGTGTCCTCTGTGCCAAGGCCTGCCCGGTGGGGGCGATCAAAGTCGAGCGCCATCGCGGCGAGGACAAGCGCTGGAAGCTGGATGAGTTCTACATCGATAACACGATCTGCTGCTACTGCGGCTTGTGCGAGGAAGCCTGCAACTTCGACGCGATTACGCTGACTCCGAAGTATGAGTTCTCATCGTTCGATAAGGCGAGCCTCACCTATGACATGCACCGCCTGCAGGAACTTGGCTTCGACGTCGACTATGAGCCGACTCGCAAGAAACCGGCCCCCAAACCGGCGCCGAAACCGGCGGGAGATGCCGGTGAGGGTGGTGCTACGGCCGATTCTCCGGCTAAACCCGCGGCAGAGAAACCGGCTGCCGACAAGCCGGCGAGCAGCGACGCCGGCGGCGAACAAGAATCTGCGCCACCAGCTGCACCACCATCTGAGAAACCTGATGCGGAGAAAGGAGCCTGAGGGATGGAAGGTAGTCTCAGCAGTTATCTCTTCTACCTGTTAGGGTTCATTATCGTGGTTTCCGCCATCCTGGTGGTGTCTCTCAAAGATATCTTCCATTGCGCCCTGATGCTGGTGCTTTGCATGTTCTCGGTGGCCGGCCTCTATGTCCTGCTTGGCGCCGATTTCATTGCAGCGGTGCAGGTGCTGATCTATGTCGGCGCGGTCGCCGTGCTGATGATCTTCGCCATCATGCTTACCGCCCGGGTCTCCGGAGCGGGAATCAAGCAGCAGAACGAACAGATCCCGATAGCGCTGATTGCCACGTTAGTCTTCGTCGGCATCACACTCTTCGGCCTTGGCAAAACGGTCTGGAATAT
>JBECKX010000096.1:0-9267 GCA_040235515.1 Candidatus Zixiibacteriota bacterium | reverse complement strand
CGATAATGCTTTTCTACATCCGCCAGCGCGTGGATATGCTTCTGCAGGGTGGAGAGGAGTATTCTGAATTCGTCAGTCGATTTTGCCGCATCCAGTTCCTCCAGTAGCCGGGTGAGCCCCTGAAGTTCCCACTCAATCGCGCGATTCTCTTTGCGAAAGGTATCAACCGGATGACCCGCCGGTACCTCTTTGGCGCCGCTCGTATCGATCTCACCCCTCATCGCCGCGGTGTGAATATCACACAGCTTCAGTACTTCCTCGATTGGAAGCCCTTCGTTAATCAGTTCCTGTTCAACCTCAGTCACTTCGTGGTAGGGTACCTGACCGAGCAATCGTTGCAGCTGCCTGCGCACTACCTCCGGTGCTTCACCCTTGTGCAGTTGCAGGATCATCTGCTTCAGCAATTCTTTACGCTGATCTGCTTTGTTAATCAGTTCACTCATGATTTGTCCCATCCTGTTCATGAATTTCCGAGTCTTGCCTCGAGGGTTGTCTTGAGGGTTGCCCCATCCGCGAAAGATCACGCGAGTTGGTCGGATGCCCGTAGGCATCGAGGTACTGCTGATGCTGGATATACTCCTGCATCGTCACATGATTCTGCCAGTAGCCGGTAAGCATCCCGAGACCGGTAATCACCACGAAAACCGCGACGACACCGATAGCGACCCAGCGCTTCGGGATGGCTTTGCGCGTGCCCAGCGTTGCCAGATCAAGAGTATCTTTGACCGGGCACGAGTCAACGCAACTCATGCACGCGGTACATTCATCCGACCAGACCGTCTTGACCTTGTCCACTTTGATCCGGGAAGGACACGCCAGGGCACACTTACCACAGTCGATGCAACTGACCGGGTTGCGCTTGATTTTGTTCGGACTCAACAGAGATGTTATCCCCAGCAGGGCGCCATAGGGACAAAGATAGCGGCACCAGAAACCACGGATCACGATCGACAGAAGTACCAGTGAGCCGATCACGATCAGGGAGAAGCGAGTTATCTCCGCAAAGAAGAGGTACATTTTGATGTCGGCGGTGACATTGTAGGGGCTATCAAGAAAGGCCTTGAGGGCAATCTCGCCCATCGAGAAGAAGATCGAGTAGACAAAAAAGCCCAGCAGCAGGTACTTCAGCGATCTCAATGGATAGTCGAGCCAGCGTGGCAGGCTCAGTTTGCGGCGGAACAGCTTCCTGGAGAGTTTGTCGCCGAGGTCACCGAGCGATTCAGAGATCAGGCCAACCGGACAGAGCCATGAGCAAAACGATTTTCCGAACAGCAGCGAGAGGAGGATGATCGCGACGAGAATGACCAGTCCTGCCGGATGGGCAGGGTGGATCTCTCCTGACAGAAAGAAGTAATAGAGACTCATGAGGGAGCTGATGGGCAGGAATCCCTCCACACCGGGCGGCCGCTCAACGAATGTCGTAGCTCCACCTGATTCGAGGTATTTCACGAAGAAATGGAACTCTACACCGATCCAGATGCAGAGTAGCGCAAATGCGATCTGCACGATCAGCCGCCATTTCTGGATCGGCTTGCTGCGATTGCGCTCGCGCTTGTTCCCCATCACTGCCTGTTCTCTCGGCGTGTTGTTAATCAGGTTGTCACTCATTGTGATCTTCCTTCCCATCGCTCATCCTCGAACCAGGTAAACGTTCCTCGCTATTGTCCGCTGCCGGTGGGCTATACTGCGCGTTGCCGTCCCACCGGTTCCCCCTGCACCCCAATTGTGATCACCTCAATCGGAGTATCTGCGAGCACCTCATCGCGCGCCTGCATCGCCGCCGCCGCGATTCCGTTACAGCAGGGGACCTCCATCTTCAAAACCGTGATTGACCTGGGCTGAGCGGTAGTGAATATCTGCGCAAGCTTTTCATAGTAGAATTGGAGATCATCTAGCTTGGGGCAGCCAACCAGCACGCGCCTGCCACTGAGGTATTCCGAATGGAAATTCGGCAGCGCGAACGGCACGCAGTCAGCGCAAATCAATAGATCGCAACCCCGGAGATAGGGGGCATGCGGCGGTACCAGCATCAACTGCACCGGCCAATGGCTCAACTGAGAGGGAACATCGTCTGCGGCTGCGAGGACCGCAGGTTGCGCCCGGTTCAGTTCACGCGCAGCACTGCCGGGACAGCCGCCTGTGGAACACTTGGAGTCAGCGGTATGCTGTGCTTCGACCTGCGCCAGCAGGTTGTTGAGGTGTCGACTGACCGCGCTTTCGTCAAACGGCTCCGCTTCGCGCTCCTCGAGGGTGATCGCACCCTGCGGACAGTCGCCGATGCAGGCACCCAATCCATCGCAATAGGTCTCGCTGACCAGTCTGGCCTTGCCATCGATGAGCTGGATTGCACCCTCATGACAGGCGGTAACACAATCGCCGCAGCCATCGCACTTCTCTTCGTCGATCCGAATGATTTTTCTAACTCTGGTCGAAACCGCCATCTCGATCTCCTACGTTCGCTTTGGCAGAATCTGTTTCCGCCGTTATCATCTTCCGCTAATAGAGATCGTAAATCAGGCTGGAATACTCCTTGATCTAAGTCAAAGAGCAGGCGGAATTTGTGTCATATTTCTGTCACAGAGGAAGGTAGGGGAGCTGACCCTGCGGCTCAGGGCCGGGCACTGAAAAGACGAGCGATTACGGTTTTTCGCCGGATGCTATCTCGCGTAACGATTCGGCATCGAGAATCTCGATGTGATTGCCATCCACCGAGATTACACCGGAATCAATCAGCTTCCTCAAGCTGCGGGAGAGAGTCTCGCTGATCGTACCTAATTCGCTGGCCAACTTAGCCTTAGTGGTAGGGAGATCGAGCTGGCTGCTCCCTGAGCCTTCGCTGAGCTTGAGGAGGTAAGCCGCTAACCTCTGTGGTACTTCGCGGAGCGAGAGGTTCTCGAGTTTCTCGGCAAACTCACGCAGCCAGGCTGAGAGGCTGGCGATGATCTTGACGGAGATTTGCGGAGATTTAGTGACGACACTCAGAAATTCCGCCTTGGGAACAAAGACTACCTCCGAATCCTCTTCCGCGATTGCGTTCGCAGGGTAGGTATTACCGCGAAAGATCGCCGCTTCGGCAAACATCTGGCCCGGCTGAATCTGATGAAGGGTAAACTCGCGGCCATCCGGGGCGGCCTTGTAAATTCTGACCCTACCGGAGAGAAGGAGATAGAAGCCCTGGGCAGGGTCCCCCTGGAGGAACAGGACGGTACCTCCGCTGATGTGGCGCACCTGCACGATCGAACGGAGCTGTTCGAACTCCGCGTCGTTGAGTTCTTTGAAGAAAGCCAGCTGCCGGAGTTGTTGATGTTCGGTCATAGGGATAAAGGTTGGCAGCGGAGCGTAGAGTCGCAAGTGAAAAAGCCGGGAAGATTAGACCTTGCGCCGGGCAGCGCCTGTCAAAATTCTATCCGCCACAGGTTGACAAAAGCCGTACCATACATATCTTAGCATTTCCTTGTTGTGGGCGTGTAGCTCAGGTGGTAGAGCATGTGCCTTTTAAGCACAGGGTCGAAGGTTCGAGTCCTTCCACGCTCACTTTTATTGCGCGGGACCTGTCGTGTGGACCGCAGCAGAGGAATTTGACAAGGACGTTGCAGTATGGCTACCACTTTGGGAAATTCTTAGCTATATTCGGCAACTGAAAATGTCGGAGCGGCGACCGAGTTCACGATTGACGAAATCGGAGCAGTTCCGCCAGGTAGATATAAAAGACCGAATGCACCATTAGCTCAGTTGGTAGAGCAGCTGACTCTTAATCAGTAGGTCCGGGGTTCGAATCCCTGATGGTGCATTTTTATTATGCCCGAAATCCGCCCGCGGCCAACTCTCAGGAAGGTACACCGCATCGAATGGACTGGTTGAGCCAACTTCTTGATATCGTCATTCACCTGGACAAACATGTCGCGGAACTGGTATCGCAATATGGCTATTGGACCTATGCCATTCTCTTCCTGATAATCTTCAGTGAAACCGGTTTTGTCGTAACACCGTTTCTTCCCGGTGATTCACTACTGTTCGCCGCCGGGGCGATAGCATCCACCGGAGCACTCAGCCCGCACGTCATCGTGATCCTCTTGATCGTTGCCGGCATACTTGGTGACAGTGTCAACTATACGATCGGCCACTATATCGGCCCGCGTGCCTTCAAGGGAAACTCTCGCTTCTTCAAGAAAGAGTATCTGGTAAAGACGCACGAATTTTACGAGAAATATGGCGGCAAGACGATCATCATCGCTCGCTTCGTGCCGATTATCAGGACCTTCGCACCGTTCGTGGCTGGAATCGGCGCGATGACCTACTCCAAATTCATCTTCTACAATATCGCGGGTGCGGTTTTGTGGGTCGCTTCGATCACCTACGCCGGCTATTTCTTCGGTAATATACCGTGGGTCAAACACAATTTCTCTGTTGTGATCTTGGCAATAATTGTCATCTCCGTCATCCCGATGATTGTGGAGTGGATTCGCCATCAATTGCGCAAGCGCCGCGCCACCTCCTGACTTGACTCCCCCCTAACACAACTTAGACAAAGATTTTGTTGGGGGGCGCCCCTCTTACTCGTTAAATTTCTGGTCATGAGGATTCTCCGCGCAGCAATCCTGTTATGCCTCCTGCTCTGGCTGGGGCCATCGTGTGCGTACAAAACCCCTGAAAGCCATGACAGGGTACTGGGCAGATACACCTCTTCCGAGAAGCAGCGCGTTTGGGATGCAGTGCTCCAGGTGCTCGAGCAGAAGCAGATTCCGGTCGCTACCCGCAGCTTCGGGGAAGGGACAATCGTATCAGATTCGATCTCATTCACGCCGGAGCAGATCGATTGCGGGAAAAACTTCTTTGGAGCAGACTACATCGGTACCCGGAAGGGCGTATTAAGAATAATGATCAGGCAGAAGAGTGGTGTGGAGATTGAGTTCAGGCTCAAATCGATTCTGACGATTGCCGCCAACAACAAACAGGTCGAATGCAATTCGTTCGGTGCGCTCGAGCGGGAGATTCTTGACGCGGTGGACCTGCAGTTGGGGTTGAAGCGTGATCAAGCCAACGAGGGTGGCAATGAATGAAGTAAACAGGCTGGGAGTCTTTGGCGTCGCCGCCCAGCATATGTACCGAATCAACGCCTTGCTGGTACGTTCAGTCAAATATATCTTCACGCGCCCCTTTTACTTCGGTACGATCATCGAACAGATGGAAGTTATCGGGGTCCGCTCCCTCTCGATCGTACTCCTCACCAATTTCTTCACCGGTATGGTGCTGGCCCTTCAAACCGGATACCAGATAGCGCGCTTCGGCGCGAAAGCTTACATCGGCGTCGTGGTAGCGCTTTCGATGGTCCGCGAGCTGGGTCCGGTTCTCACGTCACTGGTGGTTGCCGGTCGCGTCGGGGCCGGAATTGCGGCGGAGTTAGGTTCGATGCAGGTCACCGAACAGGTGGATGCCATGCGTGCGATGGCAACCAACCCGATAAAGAAACTGGTGACAACGCGCCTGATTGCGCTTCTGGTGATGCTTCCACTCCTGACAGTCCTGGGCGACCTGGTCGGCATCATCGGCGGGATGATAATCTCACTATACTCGCTTGGGCTTGATTTCAGCTTCTACAAATCTTCGACCATCCAGGCGATCTCGATGGTCGACATTTTCACCGGTATGGTAAAACCGGTCGTCTTTGCGATAATCATCGCCATCGTCGGTTGCTATCTGGGGTTAACGACGACCGGCGGCACGCAGGGTGTGGGGCGCTCAACTACACTCTCTGTCGTATCCGCATCGATCCTGATATTCTTATTCGACTTCATGCTCGTAAAGATCTTCTTCCTGGTATTCGAGATATAGCGAGGGGTGGAACGAACGTAACCATGATTCACCTGAAAAACATATATAAGCGGTTTGGTGACCTGGAGGTTCTCAAGGGTGTCGATATGGAAATCGCCGATGGGGAGACGATGGTGATCCTGGGAAAATCGGGAAGCGGCAAGTCCGTGACTCTGAAAATCATTTTGCGATTGCTGCAGCAGGACCAGGGAACGATTATCATCGACGACGAGGACACTACCGATTTCGATGAGGAACGCATGGTGGCGGTGCGCAAAAAGTTCGGTATGTTGTTTCAGTCAGCGGCGCTCTTCGACTCGGTGAACGTAGAAAAGAATGTGGCGTACATGCTCGAAGAGCACACCAACAAGTCGGCGCAGGAGATCGCCGAGCGGGTGGAGGAAGTGCTCTCTTTCGTATCGCTACCGGGAATTCAGGAGAAAATGCCGGCGGATCTCTCGGGTGGCATGCGCAAACGCGTTGCGCTTGCCAGAGCATTAGCTTACAATCCTGACTATATACTATATGATGAGCCCACGACGGGGCTCGATCCGATGACGGCAAAAACGATAAATGAACTGATTCGTAACACGCAGGTGACACACAAGGTTACTTCAATTGTCGTGACACACGATCTGATTTCTGCGTTTTATGTCGGAGACAGGTTCACCCTGATCAGGGATGGTGAAGTTGCCTTCTGCGGCACTCCGGACGAATTCAAGGCGTCAGATGATCCATACATTCAGGAATACCTGGCGTCGGCCCGTGAGTACTACTATGAACCGACCAACGGGAACAACGAGAGTAGAGAGAGCACTCGATGAGTAAAGAAATCAAAGTAGGCATCGTAATCCTGATCGCCGCAGGACTGCTGCTGCTCGCCATTTTCATGGTAGGGGACCAGCAGGGCCTCTGGGCCAACAAGTACTCGCTCTACATCAATTACGAGACGGTGCAGGGGCTGCAGACCGGTGCCCCCGTAAGGCTGAATGGCTTGATGGTCGGTTCCGTCGAGTCGATTACATTCTCCGAATCGAACCTCGGCGAATTGCTGGTGAAAGTCAATATCAACGAATCGGTCATGAACTACATCCGCACCGACTCGCGTGCGCGAATCTCGACGATGGGGTTGCTGGGAGACAAAACGATAGAGATCTCCGGTGGGTCCGATACGGCGACAGTGCTTAAGCCGGATGAATTCCTGATTGCCGAAAGGGCGGCATCGATCGAGAGTATCATCGCGGAAGCCAACGATGTCGTCGCGAATCTGACGTCGGCCTCGTATCATGCGAAGGAGATCATCCGCAAGATCAATGAGGGTGAAGGCTCGCTCGGACTGTTCGTCAACGACCCGAACGTCTATTTCGACCTCGATAAGCTGCTGTTACTTACCGAAAGACTGACCGCTCAGCTTGAGTCAGGCGAAGGCTCGTTTACCAAATTCCTGACCGACTCTACCTTCTATGTGGAAATGCGCAACATGCTGGCAAACACGAACGAGTTGTTTGACACACTTGCCACGGGTGAGGGGACGCTGGCGCTGCTGATGCGTGATCCACAGCCGTTTTACGACCTGAAAGAGATTATCCAGAATATGCGTGAGATCACGACCGGAGTGAACAACGGTGAGGGAACCCTCGGTGCTTTGTTTACCGACGACTCTCTCTATATCAACCTGAGCAGAACAATGGATCGCGCTGAGGCACTCTTCGAGGACCTGCGCAATAACCCCGGTCGCTACCTCAAGTTCAGTGTGTTCTAGCCGTCGGGATCAAGATAGAGTCAAAAACTCCGACATAGTTAGTATAGTACGATTTCACGACTAACCACAGGAACAGGTCAAGCATGTCGACCGGCAAATTGAAGCAGCAGGCTCCCGCAGCAGTGAAGGACTTTCGTCAATTCTTGTGCTTCCGTATCGGAAATCGCGATTTCGCGGTGGACGTGATGAATGTCCGTGAAGTGGTTCGCGCCACGGAGGTTGCGGGCGACTGTGCGCTCGAGGGTAGCCCCAGCTACGAATGGAGTCACGCGGGTCAGTCGATCAAGGTATTTGACCTGCGGGCCGTATTCCATCTGGGTGAGCCCGTGCTCAATGACTCGACCAGAGTGATCTTCGTCGATCCGGATCAACGCCAGTTTGGCATGATGGTGGACGGCGTGAATGAGATCGTCCGGGTTCGCTCATCCGAAGTCCAGCCGTCCAGCACATCATCTGAAAAGATGAAAATGGTCTTCCCGGAACAGGTCGGTGTTGGAGGACGCTCGGTCCTTTGCCTCGATCCATTGCAGTTGACCACCTCGAAGCAGCCCCGGCGCAGTTAGCCTGCTCACGCTTTTTTTCCGCAGCTCGCCCTCACGCTCGTATATATTCCGATTATGATTGAGAAGAAACGTATTGGCATAACCGGCGCCAACGGTCTGATCGGTTCCTATCTCTGCGACAAACTGTCAGGTAACGACAACGAACTGACCCTCTTCGTGCGCAACGCGTTCGATTCCACACACAAGCTGTCGCTCTGGCAACCGTACGTCGGCGAGATCGATCCATCCGCGGTCGATGGTCTCGACCTGATCATTCACCTGGCGGGTACTAATCTGGCGAGTGGACGCTGGACTGAAAAGTTCAAGAGGGAGCTGGTTGAGAGCAGGGTCCAGAGCACTGAGCTGCTCTGCAAGACAATAGCGAGAGTTGACCGCAAGCCAGAGTTGCTGATTTCGATGTCCGCTGTGGGTTTCTACGGTTTTCACACTCCCGAAAAAGTCATCGATGAATCTGCGCCGGCGGGAGAGGGCTTCCTCGCCGAGCTCTGCAGGCAATGGGAAGCCGCCACCGAGAGTGCGGAGAATGCTGGAGTCAGAACGATTCACCTGCGCACAGGTATCGTGCTGTCGCGGCAGGGGGGTGTGATGGACAAGATGCTCCCACTCTTCAAGACCGGGTTAGGTGGCAAGCTGGGGGACGGAGAACAGATCTGGCCCTGGGTGGCACTCGCGGAAATCGACTCCATCATTGATTTCCTGTTCAACGAAAAGTCGCTCTCCGGTCCGGTAAACAACTGCTCGCCAAATCCGGTATCGAACGCAGAATTCACCGAAACATTGGGGAACGTGTTGGGGAGGCCGACGCTGATTTCAGTACCGGCTTTTGCAATCAAGGCGGCGATGGGGAGCGAGATGGCCGGCGAGACAGCTCTGAAAGGCGCACGCGTTGTCCCGAGAAAACTGCTGGATGCAGGCTACCAGTTCCGCTATCCCGATTTGGCCGGAGCATTGAAGGCTGTTCTGGATTAAAAAAGATCGGAGCCGCTTAAGACTCCGATCTGATCGAATCTGTGCTGCGTGAAAGTCGCCGCTGCCTCGCTGACGATCGCGAACCTCTACCTGAAGTCGATATCCGCGCTTCCCATGCCAACATCGAGAATCAAAGTGACGCGGGCTTTGGCGGTTGTGAAG
>JBECKX010000051.1:0-27118 GCA_040235515.1 Candidatus Zixiibacteriota bacterium | reverse complement strand
CCAGGGAGGTCAAGCCGGTAGGTCCCCCATTGAGATCATGGTCCGGCAGCGCCGAGATGTCAGGCGCGAATTCGACATCGGGATCAACCGCATAAAGACCGGAGATTCGGTAGCAATCCTTCATTCCGAGAATCTTCATCAGCTTGTTCCAGCGCACGATTTCGACGCCGAGCGATATCCGTTCGCTGTTGAACGGTACCATCTGAATCGAGAAATTGTTGTTCTGATCGGTGGTCTCGAGCATCAAGCGGGGCTGATGATATTGCTGATAAACGAAACTGACGCGAGCGGTAGGCACTGTCGTTTCGAACGGAATATAGCGGGTGGCTTCGCCGTGAAACCAGTAAAAGCCTTGGGCACAGACGATTAGAGCCACACCGATTGCAGTGAGGATGATCGTCTGGCGCGACGATTTCCCCTTAAAATAGATCGAGGTCGTCAGATTGGCTTTGAGGCGTCTGGCGATCGTCACAAAGACGATCAGCAGACAGGCCAATCCGGCGAAGAAAAAGACTGATCCGGCGATCAGGAAGAAGATGCCCACGCGCTTTCCGTCCTAACGAAAAGTAAACAAACTACTTGCAAGCCTTTGTGGATAACGTCTAAATCGTCCGATTAACTCTGAGATGCAATTCTATGCGGCTCAGAGGGATGTGGGGATTTCCACAATCCTGTAGCTGTTATCCACACACAGGTGGAGAGGTGTCAAGAGGGCGCTAATCCCCTAGCGCGGCTGTTGCTGCCTCTCTAAGTTCTTATCGGACTTGCTGTCAAGTTCCTTTACCGGGGCTTGACCCTTCATATTACATGATCCGTGGAATACAGCGCCCTGCTCAATTACGATGCTCTTGGTAACCAGGTCACCTAACACCTTCGCCTTGGACTGCAATTCCAGCTTCTCGGTCGTATGAATATTGCCGGCGACGGTTCCGGCAACTACCACGGTCTTGGCTTCGATATCGGCTTCGACTTCACCGGTGGCACCCACAGAAACTGTTTCATCCGCAATGATCTTCCCCTTAAGCTTCCCATCAACGCGCAGGGTTCCCTTTACCTGCAGCGTCCCCGTGAATAGACTATCTTTTCCAATGATAGTGCTGAGGTTCTCTGACATCGTAGTGTCTCCTTTATCCGTCTTGTCAGTTCTATTCGCTCTTAGCATCGTATCCTTCCGGATTTACCGCGTTACCATTTATTCGAATTTCATAATGCACATGCGGAGCAGTACTGGTTCCGGTGTTGCCCGAGAGTGCAATCACCCGCCCGTAGCTGACACTGTCTCCGACATTGACTAACAGCGAGTCATTGTGCCCATATATTGTTTCGACACTATCCGCGTGTTTCATCATAATAGTCCAGCCAAAAACTTCATCCCAGCCGGCAAAAGTTACCTTTCCGTCGGCGGTGGCCCGCACCGGTGTTCCTGATGCGACCGCGATATCAACGCCTGAGTGCCGAGTCCTGGGATTGTCATCGTTAGGTCGAAAAGCCCGCGACATGAATCCCTGCACCGGAAGACCGGTGGGAATCGGTTGCGGCAGATCAGAGAACGCTGCCTGCAAAGCCGCCGGGTCGAGTTCGCTCTTGATTCCGGCACCCGGGACAGAGTCGAAGTCGAGGCCGTAATCAGCCAGATCGATCCCTGCAAGCGTCGTGACCTGCTTGAGCATCACCCGATACGCCTGCAGGTGCTGCTCCAGCAGCTCGACTTTGCTGTTCAGCCTGCGCAGTTCCTCGTTCTCCTGCACCAGCTCTGATTGCTCACCGGCGCGCGACAGCAACATCGGATAGGTGACCGCTAGAAAGATCAATGCCACCAGCAGGAGGATCAACACCCCGACCAATAACCGAAACGCGAAGTATGAGAGCTTCAGCGATTTCGGCTCGCGTGCAGTCTCAGACGAGATCAGCATCAAAGTGAAATACTTCGACTCGGATGCCATCGCGCTAAATCTCTACCCCCAGAACTTCCAGGATACGGGTCAGATCGTTGTCGCCATAAAACTGGATCGTGATCCGACCCCGCTTCAACCCGCGCGTAATCGTAACCGCGGTGCCCAGCTTCCGCTTCAGTTCTGTCTCTGCCTGTTGAATCTCCACCGGGCGCGCAGTCTTGAGCTTCAAGCTGCGTCCACGCTTGCGCCGTTTCGGGCCATAGATGATCTCTTCGATCGCCCTGACCGTCAGATCCTCATCAATGATCCGACGCGCCAGCTCAAGTTGCTTTTGCTCATTCTCGATCGCCAGGATCGCCCGCGCGTGACCCTCCTTCAATTTGCCCGCCTCGATCAGATCCTTCACTTCGCCCGGAAGTTGCAGCAGGCGCAGCGTGTTGGCAATGGAGGATCTGTCTTTGCCAACCTTTACCGACAGGTCAGCCTGCGTCATCTGGAACTCATTCAGCAGACGGTTATAACCTTTGGCCAGTTCGACCGGATTGAGGTCATCGCGCTGCAGGTTTTCAATGATCGAGATCTCAAGCATCGACTGATCATCGAGGTTCTCCACGACGCGCACCGGCACTTCCTCAAGCCCGAGTCGTTCGGCGGCACGGAATCTGCGCTCGCCGGCCACGATCTGAAACTTGCCGTCGGTCGGCCGCACCAGAATCGGTTGCAGCACACCACGCTGTTTGATCGACTGCGCCAGTTGCTCAAGCTTCTCTTCTTCAAAGAACTTGCGTGGCTGGTTCGGGTTGGGGACAATCTTATTCAGTGCGAGCATCTCGAAACGCTCGCCGCTCTTCTCAGGTTTGGTCGGAATCAGCGCGGAGAGTCCTTTTCCCAGTGCTTGTTTCCTCATAAGCTTAAGACCTCCTCCGTCAGCGAAATATAATTCTCCGCGCCGGTGGAGCCAATGTCGTACAGGATAATCGGCTTGCCAAATGAGGGCGCTTCGCCAAGGCGGACGTTACGGTTAATGATAGTCTTGAACACCTTGTCCTTGAAGTGTTCGCGGGCATCCTCCACCACCTGTCGCGCAAGGTTGAGGCGCGGATCGAACATCGTGATCAAAATCCCGCCGATCTCGAGCCCCGGGTTGAGTCCCTGCTGCACCAGTTGCACGGTGTTCATCAGTTGGCCCAAACCCTCCAGCGCGTAATACTCCGCCTGTATCGGGACAAGCAGGTAATCAGCGGCCGACAGCGCATTGAGTGTAAGCAGTCCGAGTGATGGGGGACAATCGATCACAACGTAGTCATAATACTCCGTGATTGCTCGCAGCTTCTCGCGCAAGATGGTCTCACGGTTGTTCTGGTCCACCAGTTCAAGCTCCGCCGCCACCAGGTTGATGTTGGCGGGCATGATGTCGAGATGCTTGATATTGGTGCGCAGCGCGCACTCCTCCGGAGATTTCTCCCCCAGCAGGAGATCATAGACTGAAACATCAATCTTTAATTTTTCCAGCCCCATCCCCGAGGTAGCATTCCCCTGAGGGTCAAGATCGACTAAAAGTGTATTCTTTTCTGCGATCGCGATGCAGGCGGAGAGATTGATAGCGGTGGTGGTCTTCCCGACTCCACCTTTTTGATTGGCAATAGCGATGATCTTAGCCAGGGTTCCCTCCCGCGCTGACGCATACTCTGGTGCGTACACGACGATCCTTGTTCTCTTTGCAACTAACTACCTATGTAATTAGCCGACACCCCGTTGGCAATAGAAACTTATTAACAGTTACAACTTTTTTGTGTGGATAAGCTGTGAGTAACGTTTATCTGTTCCAGATTGATACTGTAACGCTTTCAGATACTTGAATCGGAGTCTCTCCCAATCGACCGCGGCGGGGTCTTCATGGAGCGATCGCGGCAGAAACAAACTACCCCCACTGCGGAGATGAGGGGCGATCAGCGC
This sequence comes from Candidatus Zixiibacteriota bacterium, assembly GCA_040235515.1. GTDB lineage: Bacteria > Zixibacteria > MSB-5A5 > CAIYYT01 > CAIYYT01 > JBECKX01. The sequence goes on along the minus strand of JBECKX010000051.1, from coordinate 23,267 downwards.
CACCGCTTGCTCGACGCTGGAGAACGCTTTGGCAATGGCGGAATCGACCAACAGCGGAGAGAGCGCCTCTATCCGCGCGCACAGCAGTTCGACATTCTCCAGCCCCAGTTCCCTGACCACTTGTCGCTGGAACTCAACCTTGCGGCGATTCGCCTCAACGCTGATCACTCGCATCGCAGGCACCGCCGCAGCGATCACCAACCCCGGGAATCCGGCACCAGAACCGAGGTCAAGGAGTCGCTCCCCCGGCTTCGGATTCACCAGCTGCAGCAGTGCGATCGAGTCATAGAATGAATGATCCGCAACGGCCTCGCTGTTTTGTCGGGAAACAAGATTGATCTTCTGATTAACTTTCAGCAGGGTGGTTTTGAATCGTGATAGCTGATCGATCAGCCTCTCAGGATCCGTGATCGCTGAAGAAGCGATCAAGTCAAGGGTAGCTTCAGGGAGCAGGTTCAATTGTTTCACGTGAAACATCCTGTGCGCCGCCATTTCCGTAGCGCTTCAAGTGCACCAGCAGCACACTGATATCGGAGAAGGTAACCCCTGCCAGACGGGATGCCTGCCCAAGGCTGACCGGTCGGACACGCTCCAGTTCCAGGCGCGCCTCAGTTTTCAGTCCACGCACCTTGGAGACATCAAAGTTTGCGGGAATCCGCTTTTCCTCAAGTTGCTTGAACTTCTCGATCTCACGCTGCTGCTTCTCGAGATAGCCGGCGTACTTCACCTCGATCTCAACCTTCTCAGCGATCTCTGTCGCCTGGGAAGCGACAATCTCATCAATCTGCGCAAAATCATGGTAGCTGACATTAGGGCGTTTCAAGATACGCCCCATCGGTTGCCTGTCACCGTTGTCGGCGGAAGGATCAACCGCTGAAATTAGGACCGAAGTTGACCAGAAACGAGATTTTTCGGCATCCACGGCGGCTCTCAAACTCAAATGCCGGCGGTAGACCCCCTCTTCGATCAACCCAAACTCCCGCCCGTAACCGATCAAACGTTCCGCAGCGTTATCCTCCCGCAATGCCAGTCGATACTCGGCGCGTGAAGTAAACATGCGGTACGGCTCCTGTGGCACGCAATTGATCAAATCATCAATCATCACACCAATATAAGCCTCTGAGCGATCGAGATAGAACGGCGCCGAACCACGCAACTTGAGCGCGGCGTTGATTCCGGCAATCAAACCCTGCGCCGCGGCTTCCTCATATCCTGATGTGCCGTTGATCTGGCCGCAAAGGTAGAGATTGGCCACAGGTCTTGTCTCCAGACTTGGTGAAATTTGGAAGGCCGGGAAGAAATCATACTCAACCGCATATCCGGGGCGAGTCATCACCACCTGCTCCAGACCGGGGATTGTATGCAGCATCTGTTCCTGGACCTCCGCCGGGAGCGAAGTCGACAGCCCGTTTATATATATCTCAGTCGTATCAAGCCCTTCAGGTTCAATAAATAGCTGGTGCCGATCTTTGTCCCGGAAGCGATGTACTTTGTCCTCAATCGATGGACAGTAGCGTGGCCCCGTACCCCTGATCGCTCCGGAGAACATTGCCGACTGGTGAAAGTTGGCTTCGATCAGCCGATGCGTGGCTGTATTGGTGTAGGTTATATGACAGAGCGCTTTATTCTCGACAGCTACTTGAGTGCGCAGGCTGAAAGGGCGGAAGTAATCATCACCCGCCTGCGGTTCAAGTCTTTCGTAGTCGATCGTTTCTCCCTCAAGACGTGGGGGAGTCCCGGTTTTGAGTCTTCCGACCTGGAATCCGAAGCCCTGGAGCGACTCTGACAAGCCCAGCGCGGGGGCCTCATTGATCCGGCCGGCGGGAGTTTGCAGCGTGCCGATGTGGATCAGGCCGTTAAGAAATGTCCCTGAACAGAGAATACACGCGTTGCCGCTAATCGTATCGCCATCGGCGAGTTGCACGTGCGCAAACTCCGATCCGCTCGCTCCGATGCCAACTACCATCCCCTCGACCAGAGTCAGATTGGGCGTATTGCGGACGATCTCCTGCGCTGCTTCGCGATACAGTTTGCGGTCCGCCTGGGCGCGTGAGGACCAGACAGCGGGCCCCTTGCTGCGATTCAGAGTTCGGAAATGGATTCCGGCGCGGTCTGTGATCAGCCCCATGACACCGCCAAGGGCATCGATTTCGCGAACAAGCTGTCCTTTGCCGACACCCCCGATTGCCGGATTGCAGCTCATCTCCCCGATGCGCCCCAAATCGCCACTTATCAGCGCCGTTTTCGCACCCATGCGCGCAGCGGCGCACGCTGCCTCAATTCCGGCATGCCCACCGCCAACCACTATGACTTCAAAATCTCTGGTCATTGCTGCTATTGATACGTTGATAGATTCAATAAATCAAGTTTCCAAGATCAGATTGTCCGGCCACGCTACCCTACTTGCTTGTAACTCAGGAAATTTCGAGATCCAAAGCACGCCTGTTTCACGTGAAACAATGCACCGGACCGTTCCTGGCGCCGGCTGAATTCCCTATTTGCCGATGCAGAACCTTCCGAATATCTCCGCCAGGAGGTCGTCGTTCGTGACACGACCCAAAATCTCTTCCAGACTCTCGATAGCCTGGCGCAGATCGAAAGCCAGCAACTCGAAACCGTGTCCCTCGTGCAAGCCTGTGACGACTCGCGCAAGCGATCGCAGCGCTTCCTCGACCGCTTCGAAATGCCGACGATTCGTGAGCGTGTGTTGGAGCGGTATCGTATCGAGACTCTCCCCCAGCGCAGTATCATAAATCGCCTGCAGAAGATCGCCGATACCACTCAACTCTTTGGCAGATACCAGCAGCGGCTGGAATGGCGCGAATTGCTGCTTGAGATGTGCTATTCGTTGATCATTTGCGCTGTCGACTTTGTTGAAAACTAGTAGATAGCGTTTATCTGAAACCAGTTGCAGCGCAGACTCGATTTCAGAGTCCTCCGCAGTCGCAGCATCCACAACCAGCACCATCAGCCCGGCACCTTTCATCTCGCGCTGAGAGCGCTCTACCCCTAATGCTTCAATCTGATCAGAGGTGGCACGTAGTCCCGCTGTGTCAATCAGGCGGAGTACCAGGCCCTTGTAATCGACCTGCTCAGAAATGGTATCGCGTGTCGTTCCGGGAAGGTCGGTTACAATCGCCCGCTCCTCAGAGAGTATTGCGTTGAAGAGTGATGACTTGCCTGCGTTGGGCGGTCCCACAATCGGCACCTGCACTCCATTGCGAAGCACCTCGCCATCCCTGTAACTGTCCGCCAGTGTTTTCAGTCTGTGTTCGACCCGGGTCAGTCTTTGCAGAAGCTCCCCCTGCTGCTCCTGGGGGATCTCCTCATCCGGGAAGTCGGTGTAGGCTTCGAACAGCGCCGCAATTTCAATCAGCCATTCTCGAATTTGATTGATGAAGCTTGAGAGACTGCCGCTCAGCTGGTACATCGCTGCCTGTTGGAAGGCAGTACCTTCAGCGGCGATCAAGTCGGCAACAGATTCAGCTTGTACCAAGTCGATCCTGCCTGACTGAAAGGCGCGTAGTGTAAACTCCCCCGGCGCAGCCCGGCGACAACCGTGGGCGACCGCAAGTTCGACGATCCGCTGCAGGATCCTCGGGTTGCCATGCGCTGATATCTCGATAACATCCTCGCCGGTATAGCTATTCGGTGACTTGAAGAGTGCGACCAGAACTTCATCTACGATCTGATTTCGGAGAGAAGAATCAGTGCCTGAACCGGTTCTGAGAGTTTCGCTGATATGACAGAGATGGAGGGTATGCGAAGCCAGTGTGGAAAAATCTATCCCTTCATCGACCAGCCGGGACGTTACCGCAAAGGCAGAAGTGCCTGAGATGCGCACCACACCGATGCCACCATAACCCGGCGGAGTTGAAATAGCAACGATCGTGTCGTTGCTGTCGGGCAGCTTTTGCATAAGGATCCACCACGGGAGCTATTTTACCTGCGGGTTTTTAACCTGGCCCGGGCGTTTGAAGATCACCGACTCCAGAACCGAAAGGGATGTGAAGGTGAACCAGTAGAGCACCAAGCCAGCCGGCAAACTCTGCATGATAAAGAAGAAGACGATCGGCATAACATAAACCATCATCTTCATCTTCGGATCAGTCATCGAAATCTTCTGCTGGAAATAGGTCAAGGCTGCAGTGAGCACCAGCAGGATATAGGTGTGATCAGGCTGCGACAGGTCGGTCCACGGTGGAACGAAGTAAGCCTGGCGGAACTCAATCGTAGAGCGGAATACCTGGAAGAGACCGAAGAAGAGCGGCATCTGGGGGAGCATCAAGAGGCAGCCGCCCATCGGGTTGGCCCCATGCTCCTTGTACATCTTCATCACTTCCTGATTCAACTTCTGCGGATCACTCTTATACTTGGCCTTCAGTTCCTCCATTTTCGGAGCCAATTCCTTCATCGCCGCCATCGACTTGAGCGATTTCCGCGTAAGCGGTAAGGTAATCAGCTTCAAAAGGATACTGGTGATAATGATTACGATGCCGTAATTCGGGATGATGCTGTGGAGCCAGTAGCAGAAGTAATACACCGCCATTGAGAACGGCTTGATTATCTTCCAGCCCCAATCGATCATATCCTCAAGGTCGACGTTGTACTTCTTCAGTAACTTGTAGTCGAGGGGTCCGGCAAAGACCTTGAAGGAGTTATCTATGCTCGAGGCTGAACCGGTCGGAATCACTATACCGGCCGAAATACGTTTCTCGGTGTAGGAGCCATCGGGCCCGGTTCGCTTACGTGACTCACCCCGGAAATATGCGCCGTTGCTGAGCGTGTTTTGAGGGATGAAGGCGTAACCGAAGTACTTGGAGCGCGAACCAACAAACTGTGCACTGCCGGTGATGTCCTCCTTGAGCAGGTCATTGTCGAAGTCCTCGACTTTGTAAATCTCTCCCCCAAGGTAAGCAGTGCCTTTGTAGGAACTGTAATCTGATTCGAGATTATGCGGCTCTGACGGTGGGATCTGCGGCAACCAGACCAGAGTGTACTCTTTTCCCAGGCCAAGTTGTGGAGCTCCGTTGATGCTGATGCGCAGATCGAAGTCGTGTCGATTCGGGTAGAAGGTGTACTCCTTGACAATCGTGCCCCGACCCGGAACTTCCGCGCTGAATCTGACCACCTGAGGAGAGCTGTTTCCAGACAGGTTGACCGTAATGGCGTCAGTGCGATATCCGAGCGACTGATCGCGGAAATCGGAGATTTGCGATATCAGAGTCGGAGTCGGCGTCGCTTCGGCAGGCAGCAGGGCAACATGCCCACCTTCGGTGTACTCATAGTCTTTGAGGCTCAGCTCAACGAAGCCTCCGCCTCTGCTACTGAGGGTACCGACATAGACGTCGGTTTCCACCGGGATCAGTATATCTGGAATAGAATCAACAGCTTGTTTGACTGTATCAAGTTGTGCGGTTGTAGTTGCTGGGTTGCTACCAAAGCTCCCAAGGGAGGCTGAATCGGCGTACGAACGAGGAAGGTTTTGCTGTGCCGCCGGTTGCTCTGTCACAGTGACAGTGTCAACCTGCCTTTCTTGCGGGGATTGCTGTGGTGATTGCGGAACCGCAAGGAACTGCCATCCAATGAATATTATTGCTATCAGGATGAAGGCTATAATAGTATTTCTATCGAACATCTATTTTCACTCCACCAGGTTTACTCGACAGGGTCGTAGCCACCCGGATTCATCGGGTTACAGCGCCAGATGCGGCCAAATGTCATCCGCGTCCCGCGCCAGATCCCATACTTGGTCAATGCTTCACGTGAATATTCGCTACAGGATGGATAGAAGCGACAGGTATTGGGGAGAATCGGCGAAAGCAGGAGTTGGTAAAGCTTTACTGCGATCGCCAGCAGTTTTCCCAGGAACTGATTGATCGAGAAGTTCATTGGGAAGAATCTTGATTGAACATTTCGGTGAATGCCCCGGCCAACTCAGGCGTAATCTCTGCGAGGGAGGCATTGGGAAACGCCAATTTGACTTCTACTATCACGGCTGATTGTCTTGGCCACAATTCCTTGTGCGTCCGGAGGAATTCACGTAACAGGCGTCGCATCCGGTTCCGCTGCGGAGCGGTACCGAGCCGACGAGGGGTCTGCAGACAGAATTGGGTGGTTTCCGCACCGGTTGGGAGCGCTGCAATTGCGAAGTGCTCCGTCTGGTGCTTACTCCCGAAGCGCTTTGCCCGCCTGATTATGCGAAAATCGGCGAGCCGGTGCTTTCTGCCGAAGCTGTTATCAACAGCGTCAGCAGCAGTTCTATCGTCTTGCAGCTGGCTCGTCGGAAACGGTGAGACGCTTTCTACCCTTACGCCGACGGCGCTTGAGCACGTCCCGCCCACCGCGGGTTGACATCCGCTTGCGGAATCCATGATCATTGACGCGTTTACGTCTGGACGGCTGAAATGTTCTCTTCATATCTCCTCAAATCGTAATATTCAAATCCAGAGCCTGATATTGTACGAGCAGGAGGGGAAATTGTCAAGGGATTTGTGGGCAGGCCGGACGTTAACGGATCATTTCGACCATCCACCTGTTGAGAATCACGGAAGCCGCGCCAACTATGCCAATCGGGTTCAGATCAGAGTTTTTCTCTTGACGACGTACCACAGAAGCGGTAACATCTTGTTAATATGACAACGCCCCCGAAGATTGGGGGCGTTGTCAGATGTCGGAGGACTCTAAACCCAATCAGAAGTTGTTAGTTATGTGTCGCTCTTAGGAGCGTCCAGCTAACACCGTGGTTTCCTTCCCGGCAGGGTGGAAACGTATCGCCTTTGCTAAGGGCGATCTGGATCTTGTGTGAGCAGTTGCTCTGGTAGATTCCAGAGCGGTCACACTTTTTGCCAGTATGTGCCATATAACATCACCTCCTTGCTTGCTCGAGACTAGGGCCGCTGCAACGGCCCAGAGCAGTGGAAATAGCTATTAGTTTTAGAGCCTCCAGATGTTTGATGAAACGCTGTTCCTCGCTTCAGGACTTGCGTTTCTTAGGGACGGGGATTGTCTCGACGATCGCCGTCCTTTTTCTTCGCTTCGCATCTTCAACCGGTATGAACCGTCCAGTCTCGGCGTCGCGTCCAACTTTGCGAGTCGAAACCTGTCTCTTAGCCATATTGACCTCTTGGTTTGATTTGAGTATCAAGTTATCCTTGAAACGTACGCTTGGAGCGGATAATCCGCCAGTTCAGCCAAGCCGAGAACAATAGCTTCGTGCAAACTGCCGTCTGTCTCCACGACGCAGGGAAGTCTTCAGATTCCAATCAGGACTAAAAACTTCCGCTACCGGCAGCCATCACTCCACCCTTACCAACTTTAACCGACACAAATGTGCAGGTCAATTAAATTCCATCTAATCTGCCCACAAGTTGTCAACTAGGGACTGTAGAGAACTTCTGATACACGTGAAGTTCAGTCTGCAATTCGGAAGGCTTATCTTGAATATCCCTTTGGTCCACTCAATGATGCTCGATCGGAGTCCATGAATCGCCTGGTGCTTTGTACTCACCTCTGCTAACTATTTCAATACGATCTTCACTCGTCAAACCGCTTAGAGTCGAAAGAACCCGGTTCCCCACAGCTTGCTGCGGGGCGCTGATACCGCAACAGACTCTGGTCGCTGGTCGCTTGCCAGAACGCCAATTCGTCTCGGAGATACAGTCTTACTGGCGGAAGTACTCGCAAAATCGATTGACTCAATCCAGATTTTTTGCCAGATTTCTTTTCAACTATGCCACAAAAAAAGCTGAATCCAAACCCGGGTGGAGGCCAACTCACCTTCCACCCTGCCACCAAATCGCGCTGGAAAGACCTCGAGCTACTCTTCGGTGAGCGTGGTGCCTGTGCCGGCTGCTGGTGTATGTGGTGGAGACTTGCCCGCCCTGACTTCGAAAAAGGCAAAGGGACAGCCAATCGGAAGCAGTTGAAGAACTTGGTAGAATCAAAAGGCCACGCTCCCGGTATTCTCGCCTACTCAGGCAAACAAGCGATTGGCTGGTGCTCAGTGGGGCCACGAAAAGAATTCGTCAGATTCGAGACGAGCCGCACGCTCAAACCAATTGATAGCAAACCGGTCTGGTCGGTTGTCTGCCTCTTCGTTGACAAGAATCATCGCCGCAACGGAGTTGCCTACGCCCTGCTTGGTGCCGCTGCAGAGTATGCGTTCAGCCAGGGTGCTGATGTCGTCGAGGGCTACCCGGTCGTCCCCAGGAATGAGACGATGCCTGATACGTTCGCCTACACTGGTGTGCCGTCAGCCTTCAAGGCGGCTGGATTCAAAGTAGTAAAAAAGTCAACGGCTGCTCGGTGGATCGTTAGAAAGGAGCGTTAGCGCCATGCCTCCCACGCCATCTGCCCCAAAGCGTAAGACCAACTTCTCCAGGACTCGGGCGTGGATCGCCCTGGCCGTCGCGACTTTGGTCCTTGGCTATTTCTGGTGGTTGCCGGCCTACTCCGAGTTGGACCTCTCCAGCTTGTTTCTTCCCTTTGCTGTGACCAGCTTTTTAATCGCGGCTATCGTCGCGGTACGTGACTATCGCGAATCGCTGCTCTACGCCGCCTTTGTCGGAAGCGCAGGGCCAACGGCAGTGATGATCAGGGTCGTAGTGGAAGTGATCCAGGACTCTACTTCGCACAATCTCTGGCCGTTTGAACTTGTGATAGCTGTCTTGATGACTCTCCCGGCCGCGTTGGTGGGCGGTTTCCTCGGTAGCTGGCTCAGGCGATTGAAGTAATCAACCCGGCAGGTTGAGATGGGGCCTCAGCCGCTCGGAGACAGCATCGCTTCCCTGTCCCCCTACTGTCCCTTTTTCACTTTCTGGTAGTAGCCTCTGAAAGTCACGTCCCAGCTTTCGCCGCCGTCGCGTGATTGCTCCACCAGCATATTGATCCGGTCACTTCCCTGCGGAGTGATCGTAGTGCGATCGAAGTACTTCCCCCCCTCGGGAGCCGGAAGTTCGCCCTGGAAACGCATCGCGCCGGTATCGAAGACTGTCACCAGCACTTTTTCCTTGATTCCGCCCAGGGCGATCGGATTGCCGGTAATCCAGAGCATGCGCCACTCGTCGGAGTAAGGCTCGTAGTACATGATCGTCTCAGAATTGAAGCCGTCGGGCTGGGTATAGTCCTCCACGAGTGCGCAGCCATCGACCTTCTTCTGCACCACGCTCTCGCCAACTTTCTGGTTGGAGCCGGCGTAGATCTCCCACTTCCCCACCCAGAAGTCGAGGATCTGGAAAACGGGCTCATAGATGCAGGGGCGCGCGTTCTGATCTGCACGCGTGAGAATCGTATCCCAGCGGTCATCGACACGCAGTGTATCGAGTTCCTTGTCAGATTTCAGGATATCGACTCGATCAAAGCCCGCCTCGAGTGCCTGCGCCAGCCAGGTGAACGCCGATTCGATTTTGCCCAGTTTGATCGACGCAATGGCCAGATTATAGCGGGTGGTCTGCGACCGATAGCCGGCGGCATCGACCTTCTCCCAGGCCGCTACAGCTTGAGCATAATTGCCCAGTCGATATTCGCTCTGCCCGAGGAAAAATCGTGCCTGGAGGTTGGTTGAGTCAGCCTTGATTACCTGCTTGTAGGCATCGGCCGCCTGCTGCCAGCTTTCCGCCTGCAGGTAGCCGTTGGCTACCGCCATCAGGGAGTCGGTGTTGATACCGGTTCCCGTCTGCCCTGCCTGCTGACCTGAACCCGTTTGTGGCATGGATAACAGGGCAAATGTTAGACACAGGGTAAATCGTGTGAGCCACTTTCGGTAGGCACCAATTCCCACCCTGAGCTCAGCTCTCTTGTTCTGCAAGGTTTCAATCAATCTGGCTTCCACGCTTAATCTCTTTCCTACTGAGTTTAGCCTTATCGATTTACCGGAATCGAATCCTTTCCCGGCAGCAAAAAACTTCGCTTTCAGCGTCCACTGCTTGTATTATTATAGTAGCAACTAAATCAACTATCCCCCGAGTATACGATGTTGAACTCCATTTATCAAATCAAGACTTCCCCCCGCTGCAGGCCAGTACTGAGAGTGGTCAAGGTACTGGTTTTGACATTGATATCAGCTACGGTTCTGAGTTCTTGCAGCAGTTCTCCATCAGATCCTTCACGAAATGTGACGACACTCGACTTGAACTGGGAGGAGCGTGGCGGTCCCCACGCCGGCACTGTGTATGAACTGCTGGCTCTCTCCGATGGTTCGCTGGTGGCTAACATTGATGCCGCGATCTACAGACTTGAGTCTCAAAGCTCAACCTGGGAACGGATTCGCGGGAACTCCAGCGTTCGCGATTTCGAAGAGATTTCTCCGACGTTGCTCCTCGCTGCAGATACCGAGGGGATTCTAAGCTCGACCGACCTGGGCCGCAGCTGGAATGTTCAAGCCGCCCTGGGCGCCGTTAACGAGATTCTCTACTTCAGCAAGACCGGGATGATTTTCGCGGCTACAGACCGGGGTATTTATAGTAGCGAAGCAGAAAGCCTCGAGTGGCGACTGTTGCATGATTTCGGTGAGCGGATTTTCGGGGTCGATATCGATGACTCAGACAATATGTATGCGCTCTCGCGTAAGGGGGGTGTGTGGAAGTCATCCGACTGGGGTTCAAGCTGGCAACAGCTTGTTGCAGCGGGAAACGGGATATCGGAACAGATTATTGCCTTTGGAGATGGTTTGAGACTGATGGTGACGCGAACCGGTGAAGTGCCGCTGCGGTCGACCGACGGTGGAGCTACCTGGGTAGATTTCACGAAGTTTGCCGGTATCGTGACGGTCGTGGTGCCGCGAAATGAGTCTCGGTATCTGCTCGCCACCAGTGACGGGGAAATCTGGGAGTCGATAGTTGATGACCGCTGGGTGCGGGCTACGAGAGTGAGTCTCTCAGGGGTGATCTATGCGCTTACTGAGACTTCGAATTTAGATATCTACGCCGGCTATGCAACGGCAGGTGTCGGTAAGTATTCTTTCGGAGATTTCGACAGACTAATCAATGACGGACTTTCCTACGCGACCTGCGCCACCGACGGATTGATCCGCTCCGCTTCCGGGAGGCTCTTCACAACTACCACCGGAGCCGGCGCCTGGTATTCCGATGATGATGGTACTACCTGGGAGGCGATCACTGCCGGGCTCCAAACCTTGAATCTGACAAACATCGTAGAAACCCCCGACGGATCAATATTCACCGGCGGTGATGACGGCAGCATATACAGGCTTGATGAATCTGAGCTGTCGTGGGATCGACGATTGATCGAGGGTGGCGTGCATCCCGTCGACTATCTCTCGCTTGATAACGATGGAGTTCTCTATGCGCTGATGGCGTCGGGTGAGCTGGTCTATCGAATCGAATCGTTTGACGAAGAACCGGAACGCCTCGACATTCCCGTTGATCCGGCCAGTTCGATTTCGTTCAGTCCCGCTCGTCAGACAATAGTCGGTGGCTGGCAACAGCTCTACCTGACTGAGGATTTAGAGGACTGGAGAGTTACTCAATCACCTGAATTCGAGGACCTGTTCGTCGATCAGCTTCACTTCATCTCTGAGAGCGCTGTTGTGATTGGCCAGTCGGGCGTCGGTGTCCTTCGTAGTGATGATGGCGGTTCGAACTGGAAGAAGAGCAATGTTGGTCTCGACAATCCCTGGTCAAGATCTCTGTTGGTCGGTGCAAACAATCTTCTCTTCCTCTGCACCAGGGAGGGGTTCTTCGTTTCGTACAACGGTGCGCTTGCCTGGTACAAGGCGGCAAATAGTAATCACGATTTTCGTGCGGTCTGGGAGGATGCTCCCGGTACTATCCTGGTGTCAACGCAGAGCGGAGGTATTCTGCGCGGGAGGGTTCCAGCCTCACCTCCTCTGCCTGATTAGTGTGCACAGAGGATCGCATCGACCGATCGAGCCGGCGCCGACATTCCCCCAAAAACAAACCGACGCGGCTTCTTTGAGCCGCGTCGGTCACTCGGGAGGTTAATACGAAAATCTATCTTCTTCTAGCTGCTTAGAACGAGCGCGCAGGTTGGTCAAGCACGACACCGGCCTTCTTCACAAAGGCGGGGTACTTGCGAACCAGTTCCTTTCGCAGACGGAGACGTGCCCGATGGAGATACCAGCGCACGGTTGCCTCAGGCATGGCGAGGATTTCCGAGACCTCCTGGATCTCGTGTCCCTCGATGTCGCGCAGCAGGAACGCAGCTTTTTGCTTGTCATTCAGCGCGTCGGCTGCCTGCAGGATACATTCTTTAATGTTCTTCCGATAGAGACTGGTGTCTGGTGAATCACCATGGGTTTCTACTGAATCGGTGTAGTTGTCGATCGCCTCATGCCGGTGCTTTTTCTGCTTCCGGATGTAGTCGATTGAAGCATTCACCGTGATGCGATACAGCCAGGTTGAGAACTTCTTGGTCGTATCGAAGCGATCGAGATTGCGGGAGGTCTTGACAAAGACCATCTGCGAGACATCCTTTGCCTCGTCATAGTCGCCAACCATGCGGTAGGCGATACCCGCCACCTGATTCTTGTATTTCTTCATCAGCTCGCCAAAAGCGGATTTCTCACCGCCCTGTACGCGCTTGATGATCTCAACAGTTTCGGCTTCGTTCTGATCCTGCTCAGTCTGTGCAGCCTGCTCAGAATCATTCAATTCAAAGTCGTCGTCTAACAGCTTCTTACTCTTGGATTTTTTTGTATTTCTCATCATTCGCCTCTCATCCCATTTCTGTTAAACATAGACCGCTTGGTGCCATCATCATCTTAAACACGGATAGCGTCCAACTGTTCCGCAAATGAGACAATTTCGGCGACGGGCCTAGTTTTGTTTCTGTTTCCCCCGGATTTTACCGCTCTTGGGCAATAAATCGGAACGTACATGCAAAGCGCGATCAGCGAATAAAGCGTTGCTTCTCTTTGCTTTCCGGCCCTCTGCCGATTTGCTGTGCGGTGGAAGAAGGATTCCACTCCCTGCGGGGCCGATTCAATCTTTGATCGCTGGCTGTGACTATCTCAAAGGTACTAGTTCTGAGCGAATCAGTCAATCGCTTTGTAGATCGCCTAAATCGATAATTTCAGTGCACACTCGGTGCAGCAGTTTGTTGTTTGGGGTGTTTTGCCAGGAAAATGTTCGCGCCAGGCCTGAATGCCGGATTCTGCGCTACTAGTTATTGTTAGCATAGGTGACGACATGACTCATCGGATTGATAGTCTTGCCATCTTTGAAAATCTCGTAGTGAAGGTGCGGACCGGTTGAATAGCCGGTATTCCCCATCAAAGCGATAACTTCCCCGCGCTTCACTCGCTGCCCCTTCTTGACTTTGAACTCGGAGAGATGGCCATACACGGTCACAAAGCCGTTGCCATGATCGATTCTGATCATCTTGCCAAGGCCCCGCTGCCGTTCGACCTGGATGATCTGCCCGTCAGCCGTCGCCAGGATCGGCGTGCCGATGCGGTTCGAGACATCGATTCCCGCATGCAGCTTCTGCTCGCCCGTGAAGGGATCGCGCTTGGTTCCATACCCGCGTGTCAACCAGCCTTTAGTCGGCATAATCGATGGCGTATGGTCCAGATCGGCCTTCTTGTCCAGCAGCGCCTGATAGACATCATCAAACTGCTCTTTTTCGAACTCGGTGACTGCCAGCAGGCGATCCAGTTCAGCCTCTGATTGATAGGCGGAAACGCGACTGGGGACAATCTCCTCCTCCATCGGGAGCATATTGGGCCCACCGATACCAAGCTGGCGCTCGGCGGGATCTATCTCGGGGAGTTCAAATATCGTTCGAATAGCTTTTTCTTTTTCGGTGAGGACGGCCAATTCTACCTGCAACCCCTCGATCGACTGGTTGAATTCATCGATTTTGGCGGTCAGGAACTGATTCTCGCGAGTCAGCTCGTCGATCTTGTGTGCTTCAATTTTAGTGGTGAAGAATCCGTATGAGAATCCAACGGACAAACCGAGGTAGACAATGATCCCCGCCAGCGCCGCAAAGATCAGCGGCTTCGTAAGCGAGAATTGTCGCACGTCCCCTGAGTCGGGAACTATAAATACCGATAGCTTTTTTTTCATGACCTCTCGTGTCTTGTGTCTTCAGGCGCGGTCGTGTCAATTCCCCCGATTGTGTTCTCACAACTTAGTTCTCTTACACTCGAGAACCGCGCCTCGTTCAAGGCTAATCAAGCGATTGACGAAATGTCTTGTGCCCGAAATCATCCCCCATAACCAGCGTTCGGCGAAGATATCGTGACACAATTACCTTGTCAAGTTATTTCGGTTTTACGGTCCGTCTATATTGGTTAATCGGAACAGACGAGAGGAAAATTGAGCAAATTTGGCGGGAAGTATGGGGGGAATCCCATACCCGGATTGGTTAAACCATTAGTAACTATGGCGTTACGGCTTCTGTGCCGTTCTGAAACATAGTGATTTTAATCTCTTTACGACCCAGGTCAACTCGGGTCGAGCGCTATTCTGCCGTCATGATTCCAGATCTCATCGGTGTGGTGAGCCGATGAGAGGAATTCTACTTGATTACCTGCCACTCCTTGCGGAGGATCTTGTTCACTACCTTGATGAATTTCTCTTCGCTTAAGTTCTGCAGCGAATAGAGGTGCCAGCAGGTCTTCCTTGGCATCTTGTAGGTAGATTTCTTCTTTTTGGCCATGGGGTGGTAACCTCCGGGTTGCTGTGAGCTTGCTATTTTTCCGACCTGTCGTCGTAGCAGGCAACTGCTGCGAGCTACTTAAACAGTCGTGTGGTACACTGCGTTGGTTCGCAGATCGGTAAATTTCGGTTGCGCTCGGTATGCTCGGTCAAGCTCTGATAACAACTTATGCGCGAATCGCTTGTATTAGCTTATGCACCCATGTTTTTGCAACTTTAGTGCCAATTCTGAACAGGGAGGAAGAAAATGGAGGATGGGGGTTTATGTTGTTGTGTTACAGCGGGATAATCTGTGAGTCCGATCCGGGGGCAATCCGATGCTATCTGCGTGAGAAGTGGGAATTTGCCCATACATTGCGGGATGGTTGCAGTATGGGTAATAGTTTCTCGTAACGCTATTCTTCGGCAGAAACGGCCTTTTCGAGTGGATAATTGCCAGTATTCGCTTGGAGATCGGCGATAGTTTTGTATATTTTAAAAGTGTAAAGGGACAGCCGCTACTCGGAATTCTAAGCGGGATGGAGCCTAAAGCGCCCTAGCTAAAGTCTGCGACAATTCGAACAGCCTTAACCACAAATGTCGGAGGAAAGATGCCCTCACGTATTTCCTTAGCTCTGGCGGTATTGGCGCTGGCCGCTATGCTGATTGCCTCGTGCGGCGACGATATCACGAACATTTACTATACCAATACGGTAGGCGCGGTTTTTGGAAACGTAGTCCCTGCTGATTCCGGCATTGCCAGACTTCACGGGCTCGCGGAGTTTGAGACCAGGATCGACGCCAACGGTTACTTCAATTTCGCCCTCGTCGATCCCGGCAGCTATACGCTCGAATTGATACCGCAAAATCACGGCCGTCGCAAGATCAGCGATGTGGCGGTGGGGACCGGGCTGACGGCGAAATATACCGGCACGACCATCTCCCCCAACCCGTTTCCGGTCTATCTGACTTCACCCAGGAATGGTGCCACGTCTGTTTACGCCGGCACGTGGATCAGAATCACCTGCGACGAATACGTAAACGTCGATGATCTCAACAGCATGACCACGTTTGACCCGCCGGTAACCGGATACTGGGAGTATTATGACTATCCTTACGATGACTACTACAACTATGACGATTACTACAACCAGCTCGCCAGCGGGAAGAACTACGAGTTCCGGGCTTCACCAAATCTGCTGCCCGGTACGGAGTATCACATGACGATCAGCCGCGATGTCCGCACATCGAGCGGAACGTTCGATGATGACCTGGAACTGAGTTTTACAACGCAGCCATTTCAGGCGAGCTTCAGCTTCAGCAAGAGAAGCACAACCGGTCGCGTACCACGGCGCGGATTTCGAGCGTCGATGAGCACCTCTCTCTGTGCCACTTCCGACTCTGTAGCAGAGGCGGTCCATTTCGAGCCGGCGATTTCGGGTATCTGGACGCCATCCGACCGTTACGCGCGCTGCCCGGTGGAGAATCAGAGTCAGCAGCACGATTTTCTCTCATCTGGTCCACTCCTGCTTCCGAAGACAACCTATGCCGCGATCATCGATGCAACTCCTCTGGGACTTGCCGCTGCGGACACGGTGACATTCTTGACAGAAGGCTATGAAGTCGTGGATGCCCGCCCTCGAAACGGCTACTACGGTGTCCCGGTCGATAACCAGGTGTTGCTGATTTTCAACGAGCCGATGGATACCGTCAGTGTGAGGCTAGCCTTTAGCGTTACCAAGGTGGAGGGAGACGAAGTGCCCGGCACCTTTGAGTGGAATGCCGAGCGTACCGAAGTCTTCTTTTCGCACTGGGATACCCCTTACACCGTCGGCTCTTACATTGTTCAGCTCACTACCGACGCCAGAATCGCCGAGGGCGATAACCTTGATGTAGGTTGGGAGTCTGTGTTCCAGGTGATCGAAGACTGAGGTAGCAACCGCCCGATAAACGGAACCGCGTACTCCTACAGTTTTCGGGGCATTAACCAACTGGGGTCGTAAAGGTGGATGCCTCTCAAGGCGAGTCTGGTGAAGCTATCCACTTCTGATATTCAGCCAGGTACCTTTGCGCTGATGCCTGCTTGCCATCCGAGTTGTACACCGAGTATCCGTAGTATGCAACTCCGGCGCGAACCTGCCGTGTCATTTCTGGTGGTATGCCCTTCAGGAACGGGTCATCCTCCGGAGGGTGTTTCGCGACCGTAGCCTCCAGGTAATTGAGCAAGGCGTACCAGGCAAGGACAGAAGTTTCCCGCGCGCCACGGCTGTTTCGCTCGGTGATCGGGGCCATATATTCGAGCAGCGTCCGATTGTCGGTATTGATTTGAACCGACTCAAGCTCTTCACTCTGAAGAGAGAGATTCGTCACATAAGCAGCCAGCGGTAGGCCGAAGATCCAGGTATTCTCCGGCAATTCCGGATCCTGTTTCAGCATGTCGATGCCGTTCCTCAACTGCTGCAAATCGAGCGGGGCCTCGTCCAGTCTACCAACGAGCGCATAGACCGGAAAACGGGGTGAAAAACTCCTGCGCCAGAGTGTGACGGAAGGAAATACCTCCAGCATAGTCTTCGCTATGATTTCGAACTCCGGTTGCGAGGTGTCGAAGAAAGTTATCCATTGCACGAACACCCCATCATGATTGAGGTGTTGTTTTACCGCTTGGAATTGTTCCCGTGTATAGAGACTACCGACATCAGACTTATAGCTCAGGAATATATCCCCGACGATCGCGTCAAACCTCTCATGTGTTGCCGCCAACCAGGTGCGGCCATCTTCCGGGAGCACCTGCACGCGTGGATTCTCAAACAGTTCGCGCAACCATGGCCCGAAGTGCTTCCGGCTCGCGTTGATGACATCGCGATTGACTTCGCAGACTACTACTCTGTCCACCGGGAAGCTAAGCGCTCCGCTTGCTGTTATACCGGTCCCGAGACCGAGGAAGAACACCGAGCGCGCTTCGCTGTGGATGAAAAACGGCAGTTGACCCTGGAGCCGTTCATTGACGGCTGAGGCACTGCCACCGAGGTTGTATGTACCGTTGATCCGGATACGCAGATTCTGATCGGGGGTCTGTACAACCGCCACCGAGCCCGCTGCTCCCTCCCACGCTTCCACCAGCCGTTCTCCATCAACCTCGTCGAGCCACAGTTGACTGTAGTCTTTGTAAGTAGCCGACACAGCGACAATAGCCGCCAGCGAGGCAGCTGCCACTATGAGTCCGATGCTGCCGCGTTGCCGCCACGGCAAGACCAATAGTGCAACAACCAGGTAGAGGAGTGCCAGCACGCGAATCGAGCCCCACACACCGAACAGGTCGAGGAGAACGAATCCCGCCAGCAGGGAACCGAAGATCGCCGCGATAGTGTTTGTCGCGACCAGCCTGCCGACAGTTCGACCGGCGCCAATCGGAAGCCACTCACTCAGTTTCATCAGGTAGGGAAAAACGGTACCCATGGCGATCAGCGCAGGACCGATAGCCGCTGCGACGCCGAGAAACACCAGTCCGACATAAGGCCAGAAGCTGAGATTGCTTTTAAGGTAGTCGAGGCTGCCTGAGATCGGCGCGAAGATAACCGGCGAGAGGATGACGCTGATACCGGAAGCCACCAGAAGCAAGAACAGCGTAAAGCGGGGTGGCGTGTTTCGGCGACACAGGTAATGGGCGATGGCGGAACCGAGCGCCAGGAAAATCAGAAAGACGCCAAGGATAATCGAAAATGTGTAGACCGAGTTTTGCAACACCTGCGAGAACATGCGTGTCCAGACGACTTCAAGTGACAGCGTGATGAATCCTGAGGCTACACTGATGGCGATGATCGTGGCGAGGGATGCCATTGTCTCGTCGCGCAGTTTGGCGCGAGACACCGAATCCTGTACCGGGACAGGTTTCTGTTTCGATGCCGGCCTTCCATCGCTCGGTTCTCTCTCCCGCCAGAGCCAGGCAATCAGCGCAACGGTGAGATTCAGCAGGATCGCAGTGAGATACGCACCTTTGAATCCCAGTGCCGGCGGCAGAAGGAAACCGGCGGACAATGCTCCCAGCGCTGCGCCAATCGTATTTGTCGCGTAGAGAAGGGTCGTTCGCGAACCGAGTTGATCGCGGCGGCGGACAACGTACTGCGCCATGATCGGGAGCGTTCCACCCATGAAGAACGATGGTAGCAGAAGGATTCCGGCAGCCATCAGAAACTTGACCGCAAGCAATAGCGCTGGTGCATAGCCGATGGCTCCGAAAATCGACGACTGCAGACCGCGATACAGATCAAAGAGGAGTAGATAGAGGACAGCAGAAGCGGCGATTCCCACCTCCAACTGCGCATAGGTCCTGAGAGGATTTTTTACCGACTCGGCTCGCTTCCCCCAGACCAATCCGCCGAGGGCGAGTCCCAGAAAGAATACCCCGAGGGTGGTGGCGGTGGCGTACGCCGTGACACCGAACAGCCGGCCAAGTTCCTTCAGCCAGAGTACCTCATAGACGAGTGCCGCAGCGCCGGAAGCTGCGAAGACGACCAGCAGGAGTGAGAGATGGACGTGTTTCGTTTTCATCCAGACTTCAGTTAGAGATTTCGTCGAATGTTTGCCAGGCCCGGCAAATATAGTGCGTGGAGATTGAGCGGCAAGGAGAGAAGCGGGCGATATTCGGTAGTGCTGCCGACGCTGCGCCCCGATAGAAAACTTTTTGTTTTCACACTGATCCCAACTATCTTAACCGCCCTGAGCTTGAAACAAGAACCTAGGCAAGGCGTATCTAAACAGTTAGGTTGATGAGGTGCGGGAATACCCGGACGAAGAACTGATTCATAAGGCATTAGCCGGTAATCAGGCCGCTTACAAAGAGTTACTCAACCGTCACCAGCGGGCGATTTTCAACATTATCCTGAAAATCGTGCGAAATCGGGATGAAACCGAAGATCTGGTGCAGGAGACCTTTATGCGTGCCTTTCATTCGCTGGCGACCTACCGTTCGGAATACCGGTTTTCAACCTGGCTGTACAAGATTGCCGCCAATTGCGCAATCGACGCCATCCGGAAGAAGAAGATCGAGGCACTCAGCCTTGATAAACCGATCGAGACCAAGGATGGCACCGTCGAAATCGACCTTCCTGATACCTCATTCAACCCGGAGGAAAACCTCTGGCAGAAACAACGCCGAATCTCAATCGACGAGGCGATTGATTCCCTGCCGGAGAAATATCGCGAGGTGATAGTCTACCGTCACCGCGACGATCAATCTTATGAGGAGATCGCACAGATTCTGAAGCTCCCGGTGGGAACGGTAAAAGCCAGGATCTTCCGCGCACGTGAACTTCTCAAGAAGAAGCTTAAAGGTATCCGGTAGAGGTTGGAGATGACCAAATGAAATCGGCGAGTGGAACGAGACTGGTGAAGAAGCTAACGAAAAACCTGATCCCCACCGCGCTTGCTCTTCTCTTGTTCACATCCTTTGCTCAAGCAGGCTCATATCGGTTTGCAGATGATACCAGTTACGAAGTGGACGAGGGCTTCCGGCTCACCGTCGATAACCCCGTTGGCTCAATCATCGTGATGAAATCACGCGACGGCAAGCTCAACATACATTCGGAAAAGGAAGTGGACGCGGTTTCCCGCGACGAAGCCGAGGAGATCAAGGATGAGATCGAGATTGTCACCGATGCATCTGAATCTGATGTCTCGATCAGGATCAGATATCCTGAGCGAAGAGAAGGCCGCAGCTTCTGGAAGCAAGTCTTCGGGTTTAGTGGTGATAGAAATGGTGAAGTCTACTTGCGGATCGAAGTTCCTACCGATGTTTCACTCTCGCTGAGTGCTACTTCGGCTGATATTGAGGTAAGCGGGATTGAAGGCGAATTTCGTCTCGACCTGACCTCGGGGAATATGAGACTTAGCGAACTCACCGGCCCCTGCCGGATCGACGCCACCTCCGGCGATATCGAAGCCAGGGGGATTCGCGGCGATGTAATTGTCTCGGCGACCTCCGGTGACGGCTTTTTCGAAAACATCGATGGCGATCTTGAAATCGATGCGACCTCCGGCGACACCGAGGCCAACTGGGTGTCCGGCTCGGTCAGGATTGAGAAATCATCGGGCAGCAGCAAACTCAGCAAGTGTTCCGGCGACGTTGATATTCATGTCACCTCGGGGGAAATCTCTATCATCCAGCGCTCGGGTGGACTCTATGTCATGAGCAGCTCCGGCGATATCTATATCGAGTCGGAAATGACCGGTGGGGATGAATATGAGATTAACTCTACCTCCGGCAATATCACGCTGAAGATCCCTGAAGAAGCGGGTGTGGACGTAATTGCCACCACAGGCTCCGGCGACATCGATACCGAGGCCTCGATTCAGATCGTTTCACTGGGTAAGAACGAGCTCGAGGGAAGAATCGGACGTGGCGGAAAGAAGCTGCGCCTCAACTCAAGCTCAGGGAATATTAGCCTGCTGACTTACTAGCAGCGGGCCGGGAGCTTGGAGTAACTCCAGAGAATGGCGTCAAGATGAAGACGGTGAACACATATAGAATACGGAACCTGATCGGCCTGGCGGCGATCGCCTGCCTGTTGCTTGCCTCTATGACGGTCGCCCCTGTGTCCGCGCAGGTGGACCCCTCCGACTATCGAGGCAATGTCTACGTCGAAATCAGGATTGACGACAACGGTATCATCCTGATAGACTCCACCGGCACCGAAACGATGGTACCGCTGGGGAGCACTCGCGATGACGGCAGCGCTGAAGATCTTCGCAGCCGCGCGATCGATTTGCAGATCAATCCTGATGACTACCCGAACAAGCGCTCGCGAATCAACGCCATCGGCAAATCCGTGGTGGTTGAAGAGGATGAGCATGTGTATGGGAGCGTGACTGCCCTGGGCGGCAATGTCACGATCCGTGGACTGGTCGAGGGGGATGTCACCGCTACGGGCGTGGTTCGACTCGAAGACAACGCGATTGTTATCGGAGATATCTCTGCACCCGATGTGATTCGCGCTCCAACCGCGAGAGTGGTCGGCCGTATCTCAAGAGATCGAATCTTCTCAGGACCGGAGGGACCATGGGATGCGCCGGAGCACGACCCGACGGCGGCTTTCGTGGTCTGTATAGTCTATTTGTCGATCCTGCTGGTGTTCACGTTCATCACCGCGATGCTTTTCCCGAAAGCGACCGACAGGGTGAAGGTGCTCTACCACAGGAACATCCTCAAGACGTTGTTGGTCGGCTTCATCGTATGGTTATTGGCACTCCCCGTGTTCGTACTCTTATTGATCACAATCGTTGGGATTCCGGTCGCGGTGCCCGGAATGCCGATCGCAATGCTGGCCGCATCATTCCTCGGCGGAGCAGCCTTCTGTCTTTTTGTCAGTGACCTGCTGAAAACCGGCAACAATGGCAAGAGTGAGAGCCGCGGCATGAAGATCCTGATGGGGTTCATTGTGGTTCAGATACCAACGGTTGGCTTCTTCCTCGGCTTGATGGTCAACTCCGAGGCGCTTTCGATCGTTAGCGGTATCCTGGCAGGGCTGCTCAATCTGCTGGTCATTACCCTTGGGTTTGGTGGGACCGTACTCACACGCTTCGGGACCCGCGACTACCTGGATCAGAAGGTGACCATCAAGGTGGAAGTCGTCGGCGACGAAGAGCAAGCGACTACCTGACCGACTAACCTTCCGTTCCAGTCCGTTCAATTCTTTGCGAAATCAGGCCACAGTGGCCGACAACCGCCCCACAGCGTGCGATTTTCGTTAGTTGCACTGCGAGTAGCTGAACTCCCGGTAGATATTGCAACCCCGCGCCCGCCCTGCCGTATTCTAATACACGCGTACAGGAGGATAGAAAAATGCGGAGTTATTTGCGGAACGCACGGTTGGTGACGCTGGTCGCAGCGGTGATGGTGGGACTGCTCCTATGCGGAGTTCTCTACGCCAAGACTCGATCTGAGAATCTCAAGTTCGAAAAGAAGGATGTCGAGACTCTCGATATCAATGTCGATTTTTCTGCCGGCAAGTTCGACATCGTGCCGCTGAAAGCGGGTACGGATTACGCCGCCACCCTTGATGGCTACTATGACGAAAAGTACTTCGAGTTCAGACATAGCTTTGATGTGCGCGCCGGACGTGCAAATCTGTACTTTGAGACCGACAACATTCGCAGCATCCATAATGACGGGGATAATGACTGGGAGCTGGCGATCTCACCCGATATCAAGACCCGGTTGAATATCAACATCGGGGCTAGCAATTCAAGATTCGATCTGGGCGGTCTGACGATTTCCGAGCTGGACCTCGATGTCGGGGCCGCGGACGCGAAAATCAGATTCAGCGAAAAGAATAAGACGCGGATGCAGTACCTCACCATCGACGCGGGAGCGTGCAATCTGGAAATCGAGGACCTGGGAAACGCCAACTTCGCCTTCCTTGATTTCGATGGCGGTGTGGGTGATTTCGTCCTCGACTTCGGTGACCATCTGGAATCTGACGCAGAAGTGAAGATCGACGTCGGTCTCGGGTCGGTAGATGTTATCCTCCCCCGCGATATCGGCGTGCGCCTTGAGTGCTCGGACGACGGCTGGCTCAGTTCGGTCGATTTTCCGAAACGCCAACTGATCCGCAGTGCCCGCTATGATGATGTGTTTGAGACAGAAAA
>JBECKX010000016.1:0-40894 GCA_040235515.1 Candidatus Zixiibacteriota bacterium | reverse complement strand
ACGCAGAATCCTCCAGCCAGCCGACGATCTCCCGCGTGCGATGAATATCTGGTGGCAGCCGCAAGACCCGGTTCCAGTTGTCCCACTGGTAACCACGCTTCGATTCGAAGCTGGCACGCAATTCCGCACGATACACCCCCGGCTGATACCCAACCCGTGACCATTGATGGCAGATGAAAGCCCATTCCCGCTCATCCACCGACTTCTCCTCCCAGATGGCCAGCGCGCGCCCGCTGGTGCCCGAAGTCCTGACCAGTTTCCTCCGTGACGGGCCGATACTCTCCGCCACAAACTCGGAAGCATGGCTCCTCACGACACTTTTGTCGAGCGTTGGAATTCTCCGGAATTCATCGAGTGATGCTATCTCGCTCGGGTTGATACCGTGCTCGTTGAACAGCGATCTGTAGTAGGGGACATTGGCCTGCGCATGTTGAAGCAGACTGCGCAGCATCACCAGCTGATACTCAGCCAGACGTTCTCCTGCCCACTCCTGTGATTCCTGCAAGAAAGCGTACGTTTCCCAAAACTCACGGCTGTAGCGCAAACGTGGAGGCACAATTGCAGCCAGCCTTTTCAGTCTCGTCTTAACTTGCGATCTCACAGGCGCAGGTAACCAACCTAAGCCAAGAGCATTCATAGAAAATGAACTAACCTGCCTCAATCGATTCGACAACAGTTACAATCTCTGCCCAACGTTCTCTACTCCTGTAATCGGCAGATTTGACCAAACTTTGATGCTCCAGTCGCGTGTTCAAAGCACGCAGCAATGCCAAATGCCGCACAATCACCATCCGAGCCTGAAACAAGAAAGGCCGCAGCGTCTAACGCTACGGCCCTCAAAAGCTAGCTATTCTGGGATACGAACCCGGTAAACTACACCCGTTTACTGAGCCACCTTGCTCTGAACCCGTTCCAGGGTTCCCACCAACATCTGCTTGACCTGCTCAGCCTTTGAGGTCAACCCGCTGTTGCGGGTCAGCCCCAACGCCGCCATCGGATCCATGATCGCCACATTCGTCCCGCCCCGCTCATTCTGATAGAGGATCACATTGCAGGGAAGTAGTGCGCCAATCTCAAGCTCCTCCTGAAATGCCTGATGCGCAATCTGCGGGTTGCAGGCGCCCAGGATCACATACGGTCGAAACTCCACATCCAGCTTCTCCCGCATCGTCTTCCTGACATCAATCTCAGTCAGAACCCCGAACCCGGCCTCCTTCAACTCAGCCTCGATGATTCCCCTTGCCTCATCAAGCCCCATCTCGAGTTCGATACCCACAGTGTATGGTGTCGTGTACATTATCTGTCCTTTCAAGCTGCCCGGCGATCCGGATCGTAAAGCAATTCGATTTGCGGTAACTGTTAGATTGCCAAACCCGCACTTCGATTCACGATCAGAGTCACTTTTCTTCGCACCGGCGCACTTATTTCCGAACCGCCTCACGCGGTGCCTCGACCAGCGCCAGACCGGCATCAATCGCCGCTTTGATATCCTCGTACGCCTCAATCCCCAGCGACAGCCGCACCAGTCCATCCGTGATGCCGATCGCCTGACGGCGTTCCTTCGGCACCGAGGCATGCGTCATCTGTGCCGGGTGCTGGATCAGCGACTCAACCCCACCGAGCGATTCCGCTACCGCGAACAACGGTATCCCGGCCAGCATCTTGCGCGCCGATTCCTCGCCTCCCACCAGCTCGATGCTGATCATTCCACCACTTCGACGCATTTGCCTGGCCGAAATCTCATGCTGGGGATGTGATTCCAAACCCGGATAAATGACTTTGGTAACCTTCGGATGATCGGCAAGGTAGCGGGCCAGATTCTCGGCGTTGTCGCAACAACGCTCCATCCTGACCGCCAGGGTTTTTACGCCACGTAACGTCAACCACGCGTCAAACGGTCCCAGTATCGCACCGGCGGAATTCTGCGAGAACTTCAGCCGCTCGTAGAACATCGGATTCGAGGTGACAATCGCCCCGCCAACCGTATCAGCATGACCGCCGAGGTACTTGGTCATCGAATGTACGACGATATCCGCACCGAGGTCGAGCGGACGCTGCAGGTAGGGGGTCGCGAATGTGTTGTCCACCACCAGGATCAGGTTGTGACGCTTCGTCAATGTCGACACCGCCCGCAGTTCCACCACCTTGAGCAACGGATTGGTCGGAGTCTCCACCCACACCATCCTGGTCTTTTCTGTTATCGCTTCCTCGATCTCACTCGTCTGGGTCGCATCAACGTAGGAGTACTCGATTCCGAAGTTCGCGAAGATCTGGTTGAAGAGCCTCGGCGTTCCGCCATACAGGTCATCGGAACAAACCACATGGTCGCCCGCCTTCAGTAACATCATAGCGGTCGCTATGGCCGCCATGCCGGAGGCGAAACAAAGCCCGTGCTCGCCACCCTCGAGCGCAGCCAGGCAATCCTCCAGCGCCTTGCGGGTCGGATTCGCCGTGCGGGAGTACTCAAACCCCTTGTGCCCGCCGATTCCCTCCTGAACGTATGTGGAGGTCTGGTAAATCGGAAATGTGATGGCGCCTGTCGTCGGATCGGGTGCCTGCCCGGCATGAATGGCGTTCGTCTCGAACTTGTGCTGCTTCGGATCGTAGTTCTTCACTCTAGTACTCCAATACTCCTGATTGCCTCTTCGGCGAGTCAATGAAATCCAATCTCATAATGCGGCGCGTTGCCGCGCCAATCTCCAATTCCTGATCAGCCCCGCTCTTCGAGGAAACCATGCTCGTGCATCCACGCATCGGAGAAAATCTTCGAAAGATAGCGTGTCCCGCTGTCGGGAAGCACAGCTACCACGCGCTTGCCCGGCCCGATCTCCCTGGCGACTTTCAGTGCACCCCAGACCGCTGCCCCCGATGATCCACCGGCGAACATCCCCTCCTTGGTGGTCAACTCCCGCGCCGTCAGGAAACACTCGCGGTCGGTGACTTGATACATCTCATCCACGATCGAAAAGTCCATCGCCTGTACTACCATATCCTCACCGATACCCTCGACCTTGTACGGCTCAGGCTTTCCCGGCTTTCCGGTCTTGAAGTAGTCGTAAAACACGGAGCCCTCCGGGTCGATCGCAATTATCTTGATCTTCGGATCCTGTTCCTTCAGGAAACGTCCCGCACCCGACAGGGTCCCGCCGGTACCGATTCCCGCAACGAAGTAGTCAATCTTGCCATCCATATCCTTCCAGATTTCAGGACCGGTCAGGTTATAGTGAGCCTCGATATTCTTCTTGTTGTGGTACTGGTTCAGGTAGAACGATCCCGGCGTCTCCTTGTGAATCCGCTTCGCCGTCTCGTAATACGATTCGGGGCTGTCAGCCGGAACGTTGGTCTTGGTCACCACAACCTTGGCACCATACGCCTTCAGCAGATTGATCTTCTCATCAGACATCTTGTCGGGAATCGTGAATGTCGCCTTGTAGCCCTTCACCGCGGCAGTCATCGCCACGCCCACACCGGTATTGCCCGACGTGTTCTCGACGATCGTTCCCGCCGCCATCTTGCCGGAACGCTCCGCATCCTCTATGATGTAGCGCGCCATCCGGTCCTTGATCGATCCACCGGGGTTCAGGAACTCGAGCTTCGCGTAGATATCCGCACAACCCTCCGGCACCATTCGCCGGAGCTTCACCATCGGCGTGTTGCCGATCGCATCAAGAATTGTCTCATAAACAGGCATAGAATCTATCCTCTGGCTCTGAAATAATATCTTCTACTCATTCGGTGTGAATCTTCTGGTACTAAATCCTACTGCGATGTCGTCAGGCGGAGGGCGCGTTCGAATGCTCTCTATGCAGGCGCCGCGAGCAGCGTTGAATTCGCGCTAACGTGGAATTCTCTTACAATTCACTCCGGTCGGCTGAAGTAATCATCTTTGCCCTTGCCTGTCAATAGCCGTAATTGATATTCATTGTCGGTTCGCGCTGTAAATGCGGACGATTCGCGCACGAACCGCGCCGAATCCAGTACAACTAGAAAGAATCTACGTCAGATAACCCGCATCGCTTTAGCTTGTTTCGTAAGAACTAGAAACTATTCTGCGTAGAGCAGTGCTCTTATCTGAACACCTGTCACGCTGCGGAGGTGAAGCCAGTATGACTGTCAGCAACCCACTCGCGGGAAAAACCGCACTCGTAACCGGCGCCAGTCGCGGGATCGGTGCCCAGATCGCCAGGGAATTCGCCGCCCGAGGCGCTGATCTGATCATCTGCGCCCGCAACGGCGATGCACTCGCCACAACCGCTTCCGCGTGCCGTGAATCCGGCGCAAACGTCTTCTCCGCTACCGTCGACCTCTCCGAGCGTGAATCGATCGACCATTTCTTCCGCAGCATCGCCGACCGGAATCTCGCGATCGATTGTCTGGTGAACAATGCCGCGATCCTGATCAAGAACCAGATGGCTGACTACCCGCTGCCTGACTTCGAGCTGATGATGCAGGTAAACGTGATCGCGCCGCTGCAATTGTGCCAGCTGGCAATCCCGTATCTGAAACGGAACTCCGGGACGATCGTCAATATCTCCTCACTCTCCGGCTGCGTCGGCGTTCCCAAATTCAAGGGCCTCGGCGCTTACAACATCAGCAAATACAGCATCTGGGGCCTCACCGAAATCCTCGCGCTCGAACTCGCTCAAGACTCGATCCGTGTCAATCAAGTCTCCTTCGCCGGGGTCGATACCGATATGTTCCGCTACGCGGTCGGCGCCGATGCCAGGGCACCGCTGACGATCGAAGATGCCGCCCGCCACGTCGTCTATCTCGCCTCGCCCGAGTCGGCACCACTCACCGGCGAGAATATCATTCTTGCAGGAGTACCCCTTTCGCGCTAAATTACCCGCTCGATCGTATTCACACGCAAATCAGTTGTCGGTGAATTTTCACTGAACATCAAGAGAGGAATCGGCCTTGAAGATTGCCATTACCAAGCGCGTCCACTTCTGCGCAGGTCACCGGCTCTACAATCCTGAATTCTCCGATCAGAAAAACCTCGAAGTCTTCGGTCTCTGTTCGAATCCCAATGGTCACGGTCATAACTTCATTCTGGAAGTGACCGTCGCCGGCGAACCCGATCCACAAACCGGTATGATCATCAACCTCAGCGAACTCAAACAGATCATCAATCGCTCAATCGTCGATAAGGTGGATCACAAAAACCTGAACGTCGATGTTGAATTCATGCGCGGCCTGATTCCGACCACCGAGACCTTCGCCGCGAGAATATTTGAAATCCTCGACAATGAGATTGGTAGGGGACTGCTCGATAAAGTCACTCTTTGGGAGTCCGAGAATAACCGGTTCGAGGTCAGTCGCAAAGATGCCTGACCGGGCGTCGTGGAGAACCGGCCAGCCGGTGTCATCTGAAGCGGGAAGGAGTCAGCTATGAATGACGGCACAGAAAGAGTCGCTGTAATCACAGGGGGATCACGTGGCCTCGGGCTCGCCATCGCCAAGGAACTGCAGGCCCGCGGTTTTTCCCTGTTGCTCGTCGGTCTGGAACACGAACTCACCCAGAAAGTACGCCGCGAACTGACCGACAAGCCGGAGGTGCGCTACGTCTCGGGTGATATCACCATGCCCGGTACCGCCGAAGAAATCGCGCGCGTCTGTGCCCGGCAGTTCGGCCGCCTTGATCTCCTTGTCAACAATGCCGGAATCTTCCTGATGGGTGGAATCTCCGAATTCAGCGACACCGATTGGGATCGCATCATGAGCGTCAACTGTAAAGGCGCATTCCTGGTAACCAAGCATGCCCTGGACTTGCTCAAAAAATCTGAAGGACAGGTTATCTTCATCAATTCGATCGGCGGAAAGCAGGGGCTGGCGGAATTGAGCGGCTACTCCGCCTCGAAGTTCGCTCTGCGCGGGCTGGCTGATTCGCTTCGGCTAGAATTGAAGCCGCACAAGATCAGAGTCACCTCGATCTTTCCGCACAACATGAACTCGGCAGGTGAACTGATCGGCGGCGCTGAACCGAAACGCTGGCAGATGATCGAAACCGCCGACGTCGCCCGCATGATCGGAGAAGTCGCCGATTCACCACGTCATGTTCAAATCCCCGAAATCGTTATCTATCCACGCTCCACGGAAATCAGCAAACAGGAAACCGACTGACAGCTGATCCTTCACTCCGGGCAGCTTGCGCAGGGTGCCGGGCCGCCGCCGAAAATGTAAGCGATCAGGTAAACGGCATCACCGATTGAAATGGCGCCGCTGCAATCGGCATCCCCGAGCGAAATCGGATCGGGCGCCGCTCCACCACCAAAGATGTAGTTGATCAGGAAAACCGCATCACCGACGGAGATACTCAGGCTGCCATCCGCATCGCCACACCCCGGTTGCGGATCTGGCGGATCAACCACAACAATCGTGAAATCAACCAGGCACGATATCGGCGGATCGGATGAATCCTCCAGCTTGATCGTGAAATAGTAGGTCGCTTTCCAGGTCGCCGAACCGTAGATCATTCCGCTCTGAGAGTCGAGCGCAAGGCCGTACGGCAGGTCACCGCCATACTGCGACCAGACATACGGCGGCGAGCCACCCACTCCCTCGAACTGGAACTCGAATTCCGTGTTGAGATAAGCCTCCGGGATATTGTGCGGAAATGGGTAGATCCACACATTGCCGTCACACATATCGCCGATCCCATCCTCATTTTGATCACGCTGCAGCGGATTCTGAGTCCCCACACAATTGTCGCACGGGTCACCCACGCCATCAGCATCACTGTCGGTCTGGTCTGCGGTTGCCACGGTCGGGCAGTTGTCGAATTCGTTGTCGATGCCATCCCCATCCATGTCGGGATCACACAGGTCCCCCAAACCGTCTCCATCGATGTCATCCTGATTCGGGTTGAAGACACCCGGGCAGTTGTCGGTTGCGCAGGTATTGCCCGGCACGCCGGGATCGCCGAGCCCGTCACCATCCGCATCGCTGCAAACCACATCGAGCGCCAGCGTTGTCACGCCATAAATACCCCAGGGATCATTCTGGCGGATCCGATGCCACTCATACCAATGAACGTTGCTATCCCAGGTGTCGAGGCAGGCGTACTCCTGCTTGACGTCGTCATAGCCGATCGCCGTAACGAAATGATCCGTTATCCCGTCGTTCCCCGTGTCAACCAGCAGGATCAGCGGGCGGCGCGCGTCGATTTCCGCCTTGAATTCCTCCCAGCTGAAGTCATTGTACTCGATCGTTTCCACGACCGGATTCGCATCAGGCAGCTTGTAAAGCACATAATCGCGTAGCGCTCGTCCATCATCGCTGAACCAGCTCCAGCCGTAGTAGTTGTAGAAGGCGCTGCGGGAAGTATACATGAAATCAGCCAGGCAATTGTTCGCATGAGTCCCCCCCGTCTCTGAACAGTCCGGTTGGATTGGACCCGGTGCGGCATCGAAGGGGCACGCATAATCGCCGTAATGGTCAAGACCGGTTGAGTCGCACGTTCCAATGTTGTCAGTGGCAATCGCCTGCGACACTTCGAACGTAAACGTGGAAGCGTCCCCCTCAATCAAGTCGGGATATCCGTTCGCATCCCAGAATCCGATCACCATCCCGGCGGCGGTCGGCCCACAGCCATGATGCCAGAAATAGCGTGGAACGTCGGGAATCACACGCTGAGTGCGGTCGGGCGGGCGCAGCCCCCGATCGATTCCCTTCGGAGGTTCCGGACCTGTTGTGCTCTGCTGGGAAAACGCAGTGACGCTCGCCAGCACGACGGCAACAACTCCCGCCAGCAAGCGTTTATCGAAGGCTTGAAACCCCATCATCGCCTTAACCTCGTTTTGAATTACCTGTATGTGATCAAATTAACGGTAGTGGAGCAAGATGTCAAGCATCATAGTGGAATCATCTCTCCCCTTTGTATTCACTGCAGCTACCCGGTTCCGGCCGGTTCTGAGCGTGCCTCAGTCCCGCCCGCTGCGGCTACTTCAGCATCTTGTGTTCACGCGAGTAATAGTCGTCCTGCAGCGCCTTGAACTTGTTCGAGAGCGCAATAATCGCGATCAGATTCGGTATCGCCATCACACCCAGCGCGATATCGCCGAATCCCCAAACGACCTCCAGTCGGGTGATCGCCCCGAGAAACAGCACGAGGCAGAAAACGTACCGGTATGCCTGTATGACATTTCTGCCGAAGAGGTACTCCGCCGAGCGGTCACCGTAATACGACCAGGTAATCATCGTTGAAGTCCCGAACAACAACACTGCGAATGTGACAATGTACTTGCCGGCTCCCCCTAAGAAACTCAACCCCTGATCGAAAGCGTATGCCGTCATGGGTGAAGCATTCAGCGCCTCGCCGTTAACGGTCGCGGTCCAGGCGTCGGTCAGCAGGATGCAAAGACCGGTAATCGTACAGATCACGATCGTATCGATGTAAGGTCCCATCATCGCAACCGTACCTTCTCGCACCGGCTCCTTGGTCTTT
This sequence comes from Candidatus Zixiibacteriota bacterium, assembly GCA_040235515.1. Taxonomy (GTDB): domain Bacteria; phylum Zixibacteria; class MSB-5A5; order CAIYYT01; family CAIYYT01; genus JBECKX01. Next base: position 32,448 of record JBECKX010000016.1, on the reverse strand, counting down.
GCCGCCGCATGGGCAATCGGGGCGGAACCCTGACCCGCCTCATTCGAGAACAACCCGCGCTTGACCCCCCAGATCATCGTATGGATAAACGCCGAACCTGCAAATCCCCCCACCGCGCCGGATGTCGAAAACGCATCCTTGAAAATCATCGCGAAAGTGCTCGGCAGCTTGTCGATGTTCATCAGGATGATGATCATTCCGGCGATGAAGTATAAAGTCGCCATCGCCGGGGAGAGGATCATCGTCACGCGGCCGATACGCTTGATGCCGCCGATGATCACCGCACCGACTACCACCGCTACCACGATGCCGGTCACATAGGGTGAGATTCCAAAATCTGAATTGAACTGATCGGCAACCGTGAACGCCTGTATCGCGTTGCCTGTACCGAAGGATGCCAGCACTCCACCGATGGCGAACAGCACCGCCAGCGGCTTCCAGCCCAGCGCCTTCTCCATGTAGTACATCGGCCCACCCGACGCCGAACCATCCGCGTTAATCTTGCGATACTTCATCGATAGGGTGCACTCGGCATACTTCAGTGATGTCCCCAGCAGGCCCGTCACCCACATCCAGAACAACGCCCCCGGACCGCCATAGTGGATCGCAGTCGCAACCCCAGCGATATTGCCTATCCCAACCGTGGCTGAGAGCGCCGCCGAGAGCGCCTGGAAATGGGTAATGTCTCCGGCGTCCCGTGGATCATCATACTTGCCGCGAGTTATCTGAATCGAGTGCCACAGGTAGCGAAACTGCGGAAATCCCAGCCGGAAGGTCATAAACAGACCCGTGCCGACGAGCAGTGCCACCATCGCCGGAAATACCTCCGGTTTCGACCAGATCAGGCTCGACAGAAAATCGATCACACTCTTCATCGGTTGCATGAATTCCATAGCTACGCCTCAGATGCTCTTTTAGGTTGCTGATATAAACCCGCTACTGCGCGTTATCTACTGCTTTGCTGATTTGATTTGGGAAACTACCTGATATCCTTACATTCCGCAAGTCAAATTCGGACAAGCATATCCAGTCCCGCATGACTCGCAGCTGCGCGACCTCACCACTACTGCCATTCGCGTGAAAATCTGGCTGCCCGCTCGCCAGTGATGCAACACTCCCCCTGAATGAACGTCCTATAGTAAGTAGCACTTGAAGAAACGGCGTCTCGTGCTATATTCTAGTCACCACAACCATACTTGCACATTCGGGAGGTACCCATGCGCGTTGTCGCTATCGTCCACTCCGGCAAACCATATCCACTACTGCTCCTCATACTATTAACAGCCGCATCGCTGCTGCTTTTCAGCACATCGCTGCTCGCGGAAGGTGAGAACATCAAGATCAACACCGATGCCACCACGCAGCTGCAAAACGAGCAGGCGTGCGTAATCAATCCGAATGATCCCGACAACGTTGTCGGCGTCTGGCGCGACTTCCGGCTGGGCTTTCGCCAGGTTGGAATTGGCAACACCTTCGATGGCGGACAAACCTGGGTCGATTCCCTGATGTCAATCTTTCCTTACGATCGCGTCTCTGACCCCGTCATGTCATATACCTCCACCGGAGATATCCTCGTCTGCGGTCTGACCTTCATGAACGCCACCGGCTTCAACGGACTCTATGTCACCCGCAGCACTGATGGTGGACTGACCTGGACCACACCCTCCGCAGCCGTCGATATCGGCCTGCCGGCGATCTTCGAAGACAAACAATGGATGACCGTCGATCGCACCGGTGGACCCTTCAACGATCGTATCTATATCCCCTGGGCACGCTTCGGAACTACCGTCGATATCATGATGGTGCACAGCATTGTCGGCGATGTCTTTGCCGGGCCTGTAATGGTCTCCGACGTTAGCGGCGTGCAGTGGCCCACCGTCACGGTCGGCTCCGACGGTACCGTCTACTGCGCCTGGGTTGCCTTCAACGACGCCACAATCAAGTATGACAAATCCACCGACGGCGGTGTCACCTGGGGCGTCGACCAAACCCTCACTCCGGTTGGCATCACATCAGCCGTGATCAATGGCGGTATTGCGACCTTTGCGTTCCCCGCAATGGATGCAGACATCACCGGCGGAATCTATGATGGAAATATCTACATCCTCAACGCCAATTTATTCGCCGGTTCAGAGCTCGACCTCGAATGTCGTCGTTCCACCGATGGTGGAGCCAGCTGGTCGGCGCCCGTGCGAATCCACGACGACCCCATCGGCAATGGCGCAGATCAGTTTCATCCCTGGCTGCAGGTGAACGAAGATGGCATTCTCACCGCGATCTGGTTCGACCGACGCCTCAGTCCCACCAATCTCGAGTATGACCTCTACATGAGTCATTCCTTCGATGCCGGAGCTACCTGGCTGCCCAGTCGCCGTATCTCAGAGGTCTCCTCCGATCCCACGTTTGCGAAGAAGCGCTTCGATGATGACTTTTACGCGACTTACGATTTCCCGCTGCCGCCTGCGGATCCGGGCAAAGCCCCCCTCGCGCCAACCGCCGGGTTGATAGGGGAGTATACCGGCTTGTCGGTTCACGAGGATCAGGTGCAGGTGATCTGGACCGATATCCGCAACTCCAATCAAGATAGCTATACCGCACGACTCACGATCGGTCTGGGTGCACCCCGGTATATTGCGCCGCTCGATTCCACCTACACTAACGACGATTCGCCAATTTTCTCATGGACCAAGAGCGGCCCCAGCGCTGCCGACCTGGCGCCATTTCCCGGCACTCAAGTCGCCGCGCTTACCTACACGGTACAGGTCGATGACGATCCCGCGTTCGAGTCCATCGACTATGAAGCCACCGCGCTTACAACCACTTCTCACCAATTCGGGGCGACCCTCCCCGATGGTGACTGGCATTGGCGCGTGTTTGGCGTCAATACCAACGGCGATACCACCGCGCTCGCCGAACCGAGCCGCCTGCTCACGATCGACAGCCAGGCGCCCAATGTCCCATTCCTGATCGCGCCGCTGGCAGACGATACGGTTGACTTCGGCGCTACCATCTTCGAGTGGACTGCGGTCGCCAAGGCTGCTCCCGTAAACTATCATCTACAGGTTGCTCGCGACGCTGCCTTCACCATGCTGGAAATCGATACCGCCGGCCTGGCCGGCAATATCTTCGCCGCCGACACCCTTGAGGATGGAACCGAGTTCTACTTCCGAGTGGATGCTACCGATGCTGCGAACAACAGCTCCGGCTTCTCGGCGGCCAGCAGGTTCTATACCAGCAAAGCCTACCTCTGTGGCGACGCTGACGGCAGTGATGCAGTCTCGATCTCTGACGCCGTCTTCATCGTCAACTTCATCTTCGGCGGCGGCCCCGCACCGGTACCGCTCGAGGCAGCAGATGCCGACTGCAGTGGGGCGGTCTCGATCTCTGATGCCGTCCATATTGTCAATTTCATCTTTGGTGGTGGTCCCGCACCCTGCGCCGGCTGCCCCTAGTCGATTCTCCGACACAGCCGAACATCCATAGTAGAATGGGTATTGAATAAATGCGCGGAGCAGTTAACTCTGCTTCGCGCACTTCTTAGCATTCTGAATCCCGGCGACTGGGTGGGTATTCCGACTGTCGTGAGGCTATTCTCCTTGGACGAATGGTCTTACCTCCGAAGGTTCACTCTTCCACGTCGCAGATTGAGCCACCGCAATAACTATCTCCGCAACAGCCGCAAGCTATTGAAAATTACCGCCAGCGATGCCCCCATATCCGCTACCACCGCCATCCAGATGTTGGCATAGCCCAACGCCGCCAGCGCCAGGAAAAGCAGCTTTACTCCGAAGGCGAAAGCGATATTCCCCTTGATCAGGGAAAGCGTGCGCCGCCCCAGTTTCAGCAGCTCCGGCAGCTCTGCAATGCTGTCCCCGTACAACACGATGTCAGCGTGCCGTGCAGGAATGTCGCCGCCGAACTTGCCGATCGAGACCGAGAGGTCGGAGCCGGAGAGCGCAACGACGTCATTGATACCATCTCCCACCATCGCTACATTCTCCCCCAATCCACTCACCGTTCGGAATTTGTCATCAGGTAGTTGTTCGGCATACGCGAAGTCCAAGCCCAGCCGCTCGCTCAACTTCTCGACATTCTCTCGCCGATCGCCCGATATCATTCCCACAGCATGCAAACCGAGAGTCCGCAACTTCGCCACGGTGGCTTCAGCCTCAGGCCTGATCTCCTCCATGAATCGGAAAACCGCCACCAGCTTCTCTTCTTGCATCAAGAATGAGGTCGCTCCCTCTCCATCTCGCTGCAAGTCGTGACCCGACAGGAGTTGAACCCCGCCGAAAGCGTACTTCCGTCCCGCAAGCGTTCCTGTCACCCCAACCCCCGGCAGCGATCTCTGCTCCACAATCTGCTGTGGAGTGATACGCTCGCTGCGTGCTGACCTCATGACCGCCGCTGCAACCGGATGGTTCGACACGCTCTCTAATCCGGCGGCGATCGCTATCGCTTCCGCGCGGGTTAACTCAGAATGAAGTTCAATCTCTCTGAGTTGCATCCTTCCCGAAGTCAGCGTTCCGGTCTTGTCGAAAGCAACCGTGCGAACCCGCGCCAGTCGCTCAATCACATCACCGCCCCTGATGATCGCCCGCAACCGCGAACCCGCAGCCAGTGCGGTCGTAACAGCTACCGGAGTCGAAATCACCAGCGCGCACGGGCAGGAGATAACCAGAAATACCAGCGCCTTATAGAACCAATCCACGAAGCTTCCCCCCGCTAAGAGCGGCGGCACCACCGCGACCAGCACCGCCAGCGCTACCACGACAGGCGTGTAAACCTGCGCGAAACGATCAACCAGCCGCTCGACCTTCGCCTTGCGCCCCGATGCCTCCTCGACCAGGCTCATGATCTGGCTGATCCGCGACTCAGCCAGGGTCGACGTGACCCTGATCTCCAGGTAACCATCCAGATTCATGCTGCCTGCAAACAGCTCAGCCCCGACGTTCACAGCCACCGGCTGCGGTTCCCCCGTCAGCGATGACATATCAACTGACGATGACCCGCTGACGATCTCCCCATCAGCCGGAACCCGCATTCCCTCTCTCACCACCACGATATCACCGCTTTGGAGGCTCTCCGGAGATACCCTGATCGTCTTCTCTCCCTGCTTGAGCAGGGCGGCCTCACTCGTGAACTCCTGCAGGTCGGTCAGATTGCGGGAAAGCTTCCACAGAGAAAACGATTCCAGCAGATTCGCCAGGTCGAACAGGATAACCACCGACAACGCCTCGAACAGATCGCCAATCGCGATTGCCCCCACAATCGCAATTGCCATCAGCGCATTCATGTCGAGCCGCAGATTGCGCAGCGAGGCAAAAGCGCGCCGGACGATATCCCAGCCGCCAACCCCGATCGCCAGATAGAACAATCCAGCGCTGATCTCGCTCGAACCATACAGCGTGAGTAGCATCAAGCCCAGCCCGGCAATAACGATCGAACTGATCAACGACCAGAGCAGGGCGCGTGAAAAGGGAAGTGCCGCTGCATCAGCTGCCTTGTCATCCACGAACCGGAAATGTCCCAGCCGCTCCATCTCGGAGCGCAATCTGCCATCGGTGGTGATGTCGCTGTCGTAGCTGTAGATCACCCGGCTCTTCAGCAGGTCAACACGCGCTTCCGCAACCCCCCGCAGCTTCCTGATCTCCGACTCCGCAGTCCTGGCGCAGTTGGGGCAGTCGATCCGCGTCGTCCTGGCTTCCACTCGAGCAATAGCCATCAGCTCCCGCCTTTACTCCTCTACGTGCTCCAGCCCCTGTGCGATCAAAGCCTGCACGTGGTCGTCATCAAGCGAGTAGAAAGCCATCTTCCCCTCGCGACGATACTTTACCAGGCGCTGTCCGCGCAAGACCCGCAACTGGTGCGACACCGCTGACTCCGAGACTCCCAGGATCGCCGCCAGGTCGCATACGCATAACTCAGCCTGCGACAGGAACATGCAGATCCGTAGCCGGGTCGGGTCCCCCAATACCCGGAATATCTCCGCCAGCGCCGCCATCGTGCGATTATCCTTCTGCCGTTTCAACAGCAGATCAACCTTCGCCTGATCGCTGAAACGCACCTGACAAACATCAGATTCCTTCATTCACCCAAATCACTTTCACTTTTGTCATAAACATCTGAACAGTTATTCATGTGTTTGTCCTGAAGATACCCCCGTGCCCCCTCAAGTCAACACCAAAATGGTCCCGGGTGAGCCCTCGTCGCGACGCTCCCTCGCGATCAGCTTGACATCCGGTGGAAATGACGTAATTTCTTGATAAATAAGTCGGTTACGGCCGATATCTAACGAACCAATACCACCGCCCGGTCGTATAAGCATTGAATCATGAAGAATTTACTAATCCTCTCCATAATCGTCTCGCTCTTTTTGCTGCCTGAGTTACTGGTTGCGGCTGAGTCGTCATCCGATATTCAGAGTAGTGTTAAGATCGACAACGTCTCGATCGCTCGGTTGAAATATCCGGGTGGAGGCGATTGGTACTGGGGTTCCTCGGCGATCCCCAACCTGGCCGGCTTCGTGGCGGAGAATACTTCGATCCCGGTCAACCCCGAAGAGGTCCGGATCGAACTGAGCGACAATCGGCTCTTCAGTTATCCGTTTCTCTTCATGACGGGGCATGGCAACGTCAACTTTCGCGCCGAAGATCTTGACCGGCTGCGCTCGTACCTTGAAGCCGGCGGCTTTCTGCTGGCGAATGATTCTTACGGCATGCGCAGCGCCTTTATGCGGGAGATGAAGAAGCTATTCCCGGAGCAGGAGCCGCGAGAGTTGCCGTTCTCGCACGGGATCTTCAATTGCTACTACCAGTTTCCGAAAGGTCTGCCGAAGATCCACGAGCACGACAAGAAACCCCCGCAGCTCTTCGGCTGGTTCGTCGGGGACAGACTCGCGGTAGTTTTTGTTTACGAGTCAGATATCGGTGACGGGTGGGAGGATCCCCGCGTCCACAACGACCCGGAGGCAAAACGCCAGGCGGCGCTGAAGATGGGAACAAACGTGCTCGTTTGGGCATTACTTAATTAGGACTCGAATAATCCAAATCCGTAAGTGGTCCAATTCAGATTGGTCCGCATGCAGTGACGCAACCGACCGGGTCCGCCGGAACACGAACTTGACAAACTGAACCTGACTATAACGCGACAGCGAAAACATGACAGCGACTTCGTTGGACCTTAATACATATCGAACCAGGATATCGAACCCGCATATCGAACTGGCATCGTGAAGCAGATATCGAAAGGTAAAGGCCTGACATGAATACTGATCTAATGTTGAAATCAATTACGGCGCGACTCCGCAGCCTTAAGCGGTTTATGCTTCTGAGCGAAGTCGGGCGCGGCCTTTCTATCGTAGCCGCAGCCGCTCTCGCGCTTTTCTTGATGGCGTTTCTGCTCAACAGCATGCTCTATCTCAACTCAACCGCCCGCACGATCTACCTGGCGGTCTCAGCGTTGATTCTCGTCGGTCTCGTCGGCTATTACATAATCTATCGCTTCTTCAAGCAACCATCCCCCGATGCCCTCGCGATCAAAGTTGAATCCACCTATCCCGACCTTCAGGATCGGCTGATCGCCTCACTTCAGCTCGAACGCAACCTGCTGCAGAACAGCGAAGGTTACTCCACCGATATGATCCAGGCGCTGATGCGGCAATCCGGCGAAATGTGCGAAGGTTACGATTTCAAAAAGTCGGTCAATCACAGCCCTCTCTTCAGAGCCCTCCGCTTCCTCGGCGTCGCGGGCGTGCTCGTTATCCTGATGGCATTCATCTTTCCCGGAGCCTTCAACGAATCATTCTATCTCTTCAGCCACCCCTCGGTTGAGATCGAACGCAAATTGACCTACGCTCTCGATGTCCAGCCTAAGGATACCGAGATTGCCAAATATGAACCGCTGACCATCGAAGCTACATTATTGGGCAAGGATCTGCCCGAGGACGCCATCCTCCACTGGCGCTATCAGGATGGCCCGGTGCTCTCCGAGGAGTTGAAACGTCAGGGTAAGTACAAGTCGGCGGGAACAGCAGGGGAATCCGGCTCCGTCGATTCAGTCAGCCTCAAGTATGATTTCCGCGAAGTGCGGCGCTCATTCGAATACTGGGTATCAGCCGGTGAACTTCAGTCTGAAACTTATGCGGTCGAAGCCGTCGACAAACCGCGCATCATCGGCTTGAAGCTGACCTACAATTATCCGAAGTACACTGGACTGCAGCCACTGGTGGTGGACGAGAACGACGGTAACATCGCCGCGATCAAAGGCACTCGTGTCAGCATCGAAGCCGCGGTCAACAAGCCGGTCGAAAACGCCAGGTTGGTCTTCGGCAATCAGGAATCGGCCCAGCTCGAAATTCGCCAGCACCGCCTGCTCGGCGAGATCAAAGTCACCGAGGATGGCACCTACTTCATCGAAGTCGAGGACAAGATCGGCAACAAGAATCCGAGCCCGATCGAATACACCATCGGCGCCATCGCCGACCTCTATCCCGAGGCTGACCTCTACTACCCCGGCGTACCGGTGGAACTGGGCGACGAGATGCGCATCAATATGGCGGTGAAACTATTCGATGACTTCGGTTTCTCCGATCTCAACCTGATCTATCGCGTCTACTCACCCTACGGTGAAAAATTCGAGCGCAAACAGCCTGTGCAGTTCGACAAGGGCGCCGGCCGCAGCATCGAGGTTCGCTATGCCTGGGATCTCTCCGACATCGGTCTGGAGCCGGGCGGCATGGTAGAGTATTTCTTTGAAGTCTTCGACAACGACGATATCTCCGGACCCAAGCGCGGACTTTCGCAGATTCTCCAGGCGCGCTTCCCGTCGCTCGACGAGCAGTTCGCCTACCTGGAAGAAGAGGGCGATGCGCAGATCTCCGACGTCGAACAACTGCGCCGCACACAGGAGGAGTTACTCGAAAAGACCCAGAAGTTGCAGGAGCAAATGCTGACCCACTCCGAGATGGATTGGGAAAAGACCCAGGAAATGCAGAAGGCGATGGAGACCCAGCAACAGCTCTTCGACCAGATGGAAAAAATCTCCGAGCGCATGAGCAATATGCAGGAGCAACTGCGCAAGAACGATATGACCTCTCTCGAAATCCTGCAGAAACTGCAGGAGATCAAGAAACTGTTCGATGAAGTCGCCACCGATGAAATGAAGGAAGCGATGAAGAAACTGCAGGAGGCGATGAAGAATATGTCTCCTGAGGAGATGCAGAAAGCCGCTGAGCAGATGCAAATGTCGCAGGAAGACTTGCTGAAGAAACTTGAACGAACCGAAGCACTCCTGAAACTGATGCGGGCGCAACAGAAAATGGAATCGATCATGCGCCAGCTGGCCGACCTGATCGAGAAGCAGGATGCAGTCAATAAGCAGACCGAAGCCGCTTCGGAGGAACAACTCCCCGATGTCGCCCCGCAGGAACAGCGCAACCAGGAAGCCTTCGAGAAGCTCCAGAAGGAAGCTGAGGAGTTGAAGGACCTGCTGGCCGAGATCGGCATGGAGAAAAACAAAGACGCCAATGACTTCATGGATACCGCGAAGAAGTCGCAGGCGGGTCAGAAAATGCAGCAGATGGCCCAGCAACTCCAGCAGCAGCAGAAGCAGCAAGCAGGTAAATCGGGCGAGCAGGCTCTTGAAGATCTCAAGAAGATGCAGGAGATGATGGAGCAGACGAAGAACAACTTCAGCGGCAACATGAATCAGCTCTCCGCCGAGAAGATGCGCGAAGCCGCAAACGAAGTGCTCTATGTCTCGGAGAAGCAGGAAGACGTCTACTCGGAATCGGAGAAGACCCAACCCAACTCCCCGCAGCTTCAGCAGGTGGCAGCGTCTCAGCAGGCGATACAGAAAACCATGGACGCCCTCCAGGAACGCCTCGAAGAGATCGGTAAGGAATCACCGTTCTTCCGCGAGCAGGTGAATGAGTTGATGAAGGAAGCCCGAGGCTTTATGGATCAGTCCACCGAAGCACTCATGCGCCGCAACAGCCTGCAGGCGCAGCGCTCGCAGAAGGATGCCATGTATAGCCTTAATCAGGCAGCCAATCAGTTGATGCAGTCGATGCAGTCGCAGAAAATGTGCAATAAGGGCAGTTGCGAGAACCAGAACCTCTTCCAGCAGATGAACAAGATGCAGAAGCAGCAGCAACAGCTCAACAATAAGACTCAATCGATGTGCAACAATCCGGGGCAGGGGAGTCCGAAACAGGGTGACCTCGGTCGACTCGCCGCCGAACAGGATGCCATCCGCAAGAGCATGGCTCAGCTCGAACGCGAACAGGGTAATCGCAGCGAGATCCTCGGTCGCCTCGATGCGATCGGCAAGGAAATGGAAAAAGTGATCGAGGACTTCGAGTCAGGCAACGTCGGCGAACATACCTACGAACGCCAGTACAAGATCAACTCGCGTATGCTCGATTTCCAGCGTTCGCTCGAACGACAGGACTACTCAGAAGAGCGTCGTGCGCAAACCGCGGAGGATATCTTCCGCAATTCACCACCGCCATTGCAGTTCGAGACCGGTACGCGTCAAAGCTACCAGGATCGACTTCAAAAATATATGAATGAAGGTTATCCGGCTGAATATGAGGAACTGATCAAGGAATACTTCCGCTCCGTCAATAATGGCAACGGAGCCGCTAATGCCACCTCGCAGTCGGGTAGCGGCCAATCGAAATGACAATCCGTTTCTCATACCTCAATACACAAAATTCCACGACAAGAGTGAGGATAGTGCCGTCCCTGGTGGCGGCGCTGTCTCTTGTCGTGCTCCTGGTCGCTGGCAGTTCAGCGCAAACGCAACTGGAACTGGGGCGACTCTCCACAGCCGAGTCGCTGACTTACTCCGGCAAGTGCGAGGACGCCGTTAAGCTGCTCCGCCCGCTCTATGAACAGTATCCGAACTACGCGCGCGTCGTCAATAGTCTCAAGAACGCCTATGTCTGCGCCAAGATGGCCGATTCCGCCGTCGCACTTCTCGAACGTCAGATCGCAACCGCCCCCGGCGTGCAGCAACGCCAGGACCTTTATCTCGAAATCGCCGGAATCAAACTGCGCCAGGGCGACAAGGAAGCTGCGGACCAGTTGCTGGCGAAGGCGTTGCAGCTTCAATCCGACAACCTTGATATCTTCGAAAAGATCGCCAATACCTACATGAGCGGCGGCTACTATTCCGACGCGGTCAAGTTTCTGACTTCCACCCGCGAGACGAGAAAGAACGGCTATCTCTTCAATCGCAAACTCGCTCAGCTCTACGAAATCATGCGCAATTACGGTGACGCAGCTACGGAATACTTCAGCATGGTCCTCCTGGACTCCACACAGGAGCGCTACGCAGAGGGCCGTATCAATCACCTGATTGAACTTGACGCCGACGAGGAGTTCGATACCGGACTCGGTGGCGCCCTCAGCAAGATTGTCGCCGGTCACCCCGCCGATGTGCTCGCACAGCGTCTCTACGGCACCTATCTGGTCGAACAGGGCAGTCTCGAGCAAGCCTACCAGCGCTTCCTCACGGTTGACTCGCTCGGCTCACGCGACGGCAAAGACCTCCTGCATTTCGCCGAAATGGCGCGCGACCACGGTGCTCACGACCTGGTCGAACGTGCCTGTACACGAATAGAATCACTTCCACAGTCGCCCTATGTCACACAGTCGCAGATTATTCTCGCGGAGTCTCACTACCAGGAACACCGTTACCAGCAAGCCGCTGACATCTACGGACGAATCATCGCGACATCCCCCGATAGCCGCGCCGTCGCCGCCGGACTGTATGCCTTAGCGTACACGCAGTTCGAAGGATTGCATCAACCGGATAGCGCTATCGTCACCCTTACTGACCTCTACAAGCGTTTCAGCAATATGCCGGTCGCCAATCAGGGCCTTGTCGTGATGGCTGACTGCAGACTTGCGATGAAGCAGCCCGAGACAGCAGATTCGATTTATGGCGCCATCGATCTCAAACGCCTCCCGGTTGAAACTCAGGAAGAACTGGCATTCAAGAAGGCTGAACTCCAGTTCCTGCTCGGAAATTTCGAAGCCGCCAAACAAGGTTATTCAGCCATGATGAATGCTTTTCCCAAGAGTGTCTATGTCAACGATGCCCTGCGTCGCTTGATGTTGATCACTGAGCACGAGGGAATGGACCAGGCTACCCTGCAGGTATACTCCGCCGCGCTGCTGGCCGAAAAGCAATTCGATTATGAGATAGCCCTGCAGAAGCTTGCGGGTCTCAAGACGACCGGTACCGATATGTTAAGGGAATTGGCTCACCTCGAAGCAGGACAACTGCAGCAACAGCGTGAACAATACGAGGCAGCCCTCGCCGAGTATGATGCACTCGTTACCTCCAACCCGGAGAGCTTTTACACTCCCATTGCACTCGAATTGGAAGGCGATATTTACTCGAATCAGATCAGGGATTGTGCCAGGGCGAGGGAAGTCTACGAGAAAGTGTTGCTCGAACACCCGAAGAGCCTGAACGCCGACAGCGTCAGGCGCAAACTGAACCGCGTGGAGCGATTCCTTTGCACCAGCCCCGAAGACTCTAAATCCTGACGCTCACTCCCCCTGCCGTGAGAGCGTCAGACAGCAAGACTATGCGCCGACTCGCGGCTTCTTCTTCTCGGCGTAGAGCTCTTTTTCCAGTTCGTCGATACGAGCCAGATAGTTCTCGATGCGGCGATTCTTCATCTTGGTCGTCGTGCGTACGAGCAAACCAAGAGAAAGCAACATGAACATCACGGCATTGATCTGGCGGAAGATGTTTCCGTAGTTGAAGATCGTATCGAGAAATGCCACTACTCCGAGCATAAACAGGATCGCACACCACGTAAGCATTGTAGCCTCTCGTAAATGAATTGTTTAGCTTCTCGAATTCTGTATATTGATCGGCTGAAAATCAGGGATACTTAGTGTCCAATAACTATTGAAGTTTTTTGCTCGGTACTCAGGTCAATCGGTCCCACGGATGGTGGTAACAGATCTCGGTACCCTGGCAGCTCTGGTCGGACGGGAACATGTTTCAAATTAAGACAGATGGTTACGCTTATTACGGCTTCGCGATAGCAACCTACCTCGTCTCCGTAATCGTTTACTTGATGACAGTCCAGCAAACCCTCTCGCTCTGGGATTGCGGCGAGTACATCGCCTGCTCCTACACCCTGGGGGTGGCTCATCCTCCCGGCAATCCATTATTCCTGCTGATCGGGCGGATTTTTTCGCTGATTCCGCTGGTCTCGGACATCTCCCATCGCATAAACCTGCTGTCGGTCCTCAGCAGCGCGGGCGCAGCTACTCTGGGGTACTTCGTCCTTTACAAGCTGATTTCATTTTTTCCCGGCCACGCCGAGAGCCCGGCCCGTCGCTGGCTCGGCTACTTCTGTGCCTTCTCCGGAGCCCTCCTTTTCGCGTTCAGCAGAACCAACTGGTCCAATTCGGTGGAGGCCGAAGTTTACGCGCTGGCAATGGTATTCTACTTCGCCCTGATCTGGCTCTCGCTGCGCTGGTACGAGACCCGCGAACAAAACACCGCTCCGCGCTACTTCATGATAATCTCATATCTCGGCGTGCTGTCGGTTGCCGTTCACATGACCTCATTCCTGGTGATCCCGGCAATCTTCGGATTTGCCATCCTCGCCGATGAAAAGCTTCGCAAAGATCCGCGCTTCTGGCTCTCCGGCGTTGCGCTCTTCAGTATTACAGTTGGTGTCGGCCTCTTCTTCACCATCGTGGGAATCTGGTTTGCCGTCTCGCTCTTCTTCTATCTGACACAGCGACGACGCGAATGGCTCCTCGCTCTGCTGATCGCCTCTGCCGCAATCGTCGGCTATACTCCGCACGCCTACGTCCCGATCAGAGCCGCTGAGAAGCCCACGATCAACCAGAATAATCCCGATAACTGGGAGCGCTTCGCATCCTACATCGAGCGCAAACAGTATGGTCAGCAGTCGATGTTCTCCAAGATGTTTCACCGCCGCGCCACCTGGGTGCACCAGCTCGGTGATTTTCCCCGCATCGGATTCGGCGGCTTTCTGCTCGACCAGTATGGCATGGGCGGCGCCTGGTTCCTGATTCCCGCACTCCTGGTCGTGCTTGGACTCTATCGACTAATCCGCTATAGATTGATCATCGGCGTCTACTTCCTGGGTGTGCTCTTCCTCGGAACGATAGCACTCGTCCTCTACATGAATTTCTCCGACGGCTCCCTGATGGATCCGCTCACCGGGCTCGACAAGCTGGAAGTTCGAGATCGAGACTATTTCTTTACGCCCGGATTTATCACCTTCGCTCTCTGTATCGGCCTGGGTCTCTATGCCCTCTTTCAGTGGCTCTTTGAACTCGGCAAACAGAGTCTGAGCAAGGGTACCGCTATCGGGCTGGGACTGCTGACGCTGGTTTTTCCCGCGATTGCGCTTTCTGCCAACTTCGCCGGCAACGATCGTTCCGATAACTATCTTCCGTATGACTACGCCTACAACTACCTGATGTCGTGTCCGCAGGATGCCATCCTCTTCACCAACGGCGACAACGACACCTTCCCCCTTTGGTGCCTGCAGGAGGTCTACAAGGTTCGCAACGATGTCAAAATCGCCAACCTCTCCCTGATACAAACAGACTGGTATCAACTGCAGTTAAAGCATGAGCTCGGTGTGCCAATCAGCTTTTCCGATGCCCAGTTGCAGTGGGACAGCCCCACGAATCCACGGCCGCTCGAACCCTACACCGATCGCTTCATGGGAGGTCGTCGCCACCAGTTGATGGCGTTCCAGGACCAGAGCACCGGGCGCCTGGTATCGGTCGCCGACCAGATGGTGGAAAATATCATCGAGGCCAATAACTGGGAGTACCCGTTGCTCTTCGCTAATGGTGTCCCCCCCGGCATTCGTTATGACCTGACCGGGCATAAAGTCTATCGCGGAATGCTCGTCGAGCTATCGCAGCAGCGCACCGATCAGAAATACTACAAGGATGTAACCTACGACCTCTACATGAACGTCTACCAGGCGCGCAACCTTGATAACCCCGAAAGCTACCGCGAGCGCGTCGCTACAACACTGATCGTGGCCGGCGTTCAGATGGGTATCGAATTCGCCGATCACCTCGCCAGAGAAGGGGATACCACCCGTGCCCTGGCGCTCACCAATAAGCTGATCGAACAGTATCCCGAGTTCTGGCAGAGCTACACCCGTAAAGCCAACTTCGAGGGCTACTCTCCCGCGCAGGCCGATTCCCTCGTCACCGACTATCTGACCTATCTGGACAAGCTGCTGGAGAACAACGATGACAACATCTTCTACTACCAGTACAAAGCGCTCTCGCTCCAGTACCTGCAGCGACCCGGCGAAGCTATCGAGATGGCGGAGCGCGCCTTTGAGTTAAACCCCGTCGTTCCTGTGACCTATCACACGCTTCTCACCCTCTATCTACAGAATGGTCTGAGGCAAAAAGCTATCGATATCTCGCGCAGCTATCTTGAGTGTAACCCGGGAGACCAAACTGCACTGGCGATGCTTTCGGGGCAGTTCTAGTCCGCTCAGCCTGCAACTGCAACGAGAGCGCAGCGACGCCACCACCACGCCCAGCCTGCAGCGCAACCACCAATGTTGATCGTCATCTACATAGTCACGTTGCTGATGTTCGGATCCACCTGGATCGCCATCAAGATCGGCATCAACAATATGCCTCCTTTCACCAGCGCCGTGCTCCGCTTCATCATCGCCCTGATCGTACTCGGAATCCTCTTTCGCATCTGGCGCTTCAGGGCCCCGTCACGGCCAGGTATCTGGAAGGACATCTTCCTGGCCGGCCTCTTCATGTATGGCTTCAACTTCGCCTTCATCTATTTCGGTCAACAATCGATACCCTCCGCGCTGGCCGCCGTAATCTTCGCGACCATGCCATTCTTCACCGGACTCTTCGCGCACTTCATGGACACCAACGAGCGCCTCACCCGCCGCATCATCACCGGCCAGTTGATCGGATTCTTCGGAGTGATCGTATTGTTTTCAGCCGACCTCGACCTCCATGGTTCCTTCCTCGGCATGTGCTCACTGGTCCTCAGTTCGGCGTCATGTTCATGGGCAACCGTCAAAATCAAACGTGACCTCGACGACATCCATCCCGCACACCTCTCGGTTATCCAGATTCCTCCTGGCCTCCTGCTGCTCATCCCGATTATGCTGGCAACCGAGGATTTCCTCAACCTCGAACTCAACACTGCGGGCGTCACTTCGATCCTCTATCTCGCAATCTTCGGTACCGGCCTCGCCTTCATGGGTTGGTACTACCTCCTCAAACGCGTGGGTGCAGTTGCCCTGTCACTGATGACCTTCCTCGAGCCGCTCGTCGCGTTCGCGCTCGGCTACATCATCCTCGGAGAAACCCTCTCGCTCACATTCATTGCCGGTGGATTCCTTATCCTCACCGGCGTTCTCATCGCGACCGAACGCCGCAAGCCGAAAGCTGCCTAGCTGGATTTCAGCCGGCAACCCGACCTTTGAGCGCACATTAACTTGACAAAAGAGTAGAAAATCGACATTTAGTGACAAAGTGCGGACTACCGGGCGTTGAACAGAGTTACGCATTGGAGCGGATCAATCCACCCGTTCTGAAAGGAGATCTGGAATGCACTGGAATCACCGAACCTCGAGAAGCCTGGCAAGGATTGCTGTTGTCGGCTTGGCGCTTGTCGCGCTCCTGTTTGCAAACGCTGCTTTGAATGCAGAAACCAAAGCGGGCGAGGAAGCGCTGGGCACAAGGCAATACGATGAATACGAAACTCCCGATTTCTGCGGCACATCCTGCCATACCGATATCTATCGGCAGTGGCAGCAGGCAATGATGTCACAGGCCTACACGCACCACTGGGATGAAATCGAGTACTTCAAACTCGCAGTCCCACACGCAGAAAAAGACGAGATGGTCGCCGGCGTCAAAGCCGGCTGCAACGGCTGTCATGCACCACTGTCGTTTCTCGCAGGCGATGTCCCACCGCCTCACCCGGCGGAAGGAAGCCGCGCCAACGAGAGTGTGTCGTGCGAAGTCTGCCACGTCATTACCGGCTTCGAGGGGGATACGCCGTTCAACTTCAACTGGATATCCGAGCCGGGCGATCTCAAGTATGGCCCGCGAGCCGAAGGAGATTCTCCTGCCCACAATATGGCGAAGTCGGAGTTCCTCGGCACCGCAGAATTCTGCGGAACCTGTCACAACGAAAAATCACCGTACGGCGCCTGGGTGAAATCAACCCATCTGGAATGGAAGGAAGGCCCCTATGCAGCCGAGGGCGTCGTCTGCCACGATTGTCACATGACCTATGCACCCGGAGTGAGCGCTTCGATGGGCAATTCCTACCCCGATGTCCGCCAGCATCTGTTTCACGGTGCCCACGATCCGGGCAAAGTCCGCGGCACAATCGAGCTGCGAATCCACCCCGATATCAGGGAAGTCGTTCCGGGCGAGCCGGTCAAGCTGACCGTGGCGCTTTTCAATCAGAAGACGGGGCACAAATTCCCGACAGGCTCAGTTGAGGACCGCATCGTCTGGCTCCATGTCGAAGCCACCGATTCGAAGGGCAACAAGTACCACATACCTGTGGACAAGAAGGGCTTCGAAGGGGAGGAGTACACCATCGCCGCTGATGTGCTTGCTTATCAGGATATGGGCATCGCGCTCGGCGATGATTCCTTTGCAGGGGTGCAGCGTGACGGTGTGCCGGTCGGCGATCGTATCTTCCGGATGCCATACTTCGATCCGCAGGGTCGCATGACGATCCAGCAATGGAACACCAAAACCCTGGGTGTTGATTACCGGATCGGGCCGCGCGAGACCAAACTTGAGACCTTCACCTTTACAGTTCCCGTTGATGCCGCTCCGGGACCGATGAAGATTGCCGCCACTCTTAACTACCAGAAGTTGGTGAAACCTGTCGCCGACTTTCTGGAAGTTCCGGCTGAGGAAGCCGAAATCATCGTCGTGAATACCCATTCGACTTCGGTCGAAGTGCTACCGTAGAGAGGTGGACAAAATGCGAAAACTCTATACTGCTATCGTGCTCACGACTTTGACCTTCATCCTCGCCACGGCATTTACACTCTTCCTGAACGATGATCTCTACGCCATTCCCGCCTTCGCGCGCAAGTACAACATGTCCTGCACGACCTGCCACGCACCATTTCCTTCACTCAAGGATTATGGTGATGAATTTGCCGGGAATGGCTTTGTACTGAAAGATAAGGATGCTCCGCGTTACTTCGTCGATACCGGTGACCGCAACCTCTCGCTCATTCGTGACTTTCCGATCGCGGTTCGTCTCGAAGGCCACCTTCAGTACAACAGCGAAACCGAACAGGACATCGACTTCACCTCACCTTATCTGGTGAAGCTGCTTTCCGGCGGCTCGTTGACGACCAACCTCGCCTACTACTTCTATTTCTACATGAATGAACGGGGTGAGGTGGCCGGCGTCGAGGACGCCTTCCTGATGTTCAATGATCTCTTCAACAGCGAACTCGATCTCTATGTCGGCCAGTTCCAGGTCTCCGACCCGCTCTTCAAGCGAGAGTTGCGCCTGCCGCTGGAGGATTATCACATCTACACCGTTCGGCCCGGCTCGTCACAGATCAACCTGGCCTACGATCGCGGAATCATGCTGACCTATGGTTTCGAATCGGGGACTGATGTCATTGTCGAGATCGTCAACGGCAACGGTCTGTCGGAAGCTGGATCATTCCGTGTCTACGATGATGATAAATACAAATGCTTCGTGGGGCGCATTTCACAGGATGTCGGTGAGTACCTCCGCCTCGGCGGCTTCGGCTACTACGGCAAGGAGGGTGAACCTAACACCAATGAAGTGTGGTTCATCGGCCCCGATGCCACCATTGCGCTGGAGAAAGTCACGCTCAATCTGCAATTCATCGAGCGTCGCGACGACAACCCCGAGTTCACCGTCGCCGGAGAGAACGACGATATCAAACTGGAAACGCGAGGTGGATTCGCTGAACTGATCTACTGGCCCGAAGGGGACCGTTCACGCTGGTACGCCGCCGGGCTCTTCAACTGGGTCGAGTCGGATCAAACCGATCTCAAGTATCGCAGCGTCGCCGGTCATGTCGGTCACATGCTGCGAACCAATCTGAGGCTGGTTGGAGAAATTCGTTACGATCTGGAGACCGAGGAGACTCGCCTCTCAACCGGCTTTATCATCGGTATCTAACCGGGCGCACAGGTCTTACCCTGGTATTCTCCACCGGATCGGCTGCTGACCGGTCCGGTGGAGTCATTTACTCACCAACCCCGCGCTTCGCGTAGTTCCAGAATACGCCGCAGATGCAGTTCGCCATGTTCAGCGTAGTTCTGCAGTAACTGTTCGAGTGTGACTTCCCCCCACTCGGCATGAATCGCCTTCCGTTCCCACGCACTTTGCGGCAGCGACTCCAGCAGGCTGCACCAGCGCTCATGCAGGCCATTGATGATATGCAGCGAAGAGAGCAGGGGATAGTACTCCGCCTCACGCGTGCGCGCCCAGGCATCCTGTTCGTAGGTCTTCAGCGTTGGCTTGTTCTCGGTAAGCACCAGCTTCATCCGAACAAACCCATTCATGTGTGAATCCGCCAGGTGATGTACCAACTGCAGAATCGTCCACTTCCCCTCGCCATAGGGCGTGTTGAGCTGCTCGTCGTTGAGTCCGCTGACGGCGTTGTTCAGTAGTTCAGGCAGTTTGCGGATGCGGGATATCCAGTCACTCCGCTGCGCCTGTTCTGTGCTTACCACCGCTGCTTTTGCGCCTTCCGCCGGTTGGCTTGCCCCGTTGCTTGCTTTGTGGTTTGCCTTCCGGTCGGCCTTTCGGTTTGCGTGGCTTCTCATTCGGTTCCTTCTTCCTGGTTGTCAGCGCTGTGGGTTGCCTCACAGCCTTGCCGGTTGATTTCCGATCTCCCCCCGTGCTTCCGCGTCTTCGGCCTTTCCGCTTCGCCGCCGCAATCGCCCCCTGCGCCCAGGAATGCAACTCGCCGTCGTCGTCGAGCACATTCTCCGGCAGCGCGTAATACTTCATCGAGTAGGAATCCGCTCCGAACGGGCGAAATGGCTCCATTCCGGCACGCCGGTACTCCAACTCGTTTTGCTCATCTACCTTGAAATAGAGAACATCGTCATCGATGAGCGCAAAGAATGTCCCCTCAAAGTACAACCCTACTCCACCAAACATTTTTCGAGCAGTAACCGTTCCCAATCGCTCCAGTCTCTCCATCACATACTCGAGAAAGCCTTCACTAACTGCCATACAACCTACCCTGGAATCGTGAAACAAGTTTCAATGTCGGTTAACTCGGATATAAGAAAGACGCAGAGAGGCGCGATACGTAAAACTGCGATTTGGCCCTGCGCTTAGCCCGATCGCGGCAGAGGGAGGCTAAAAATCGTAGCCGAGGTTGAGATAGA
Source organism: Candidatus Zixiibacteriota bacterium (assembly GCA_040235515.1). Taxonomy (GTDB): domain Bacteria; phylum Zixibacteria; class MSB-5A5; order CAIYYT01; family CAIYYT01; genus JBECKX01. The sequence continues at coordinate 12,001 of JBECKX010000016.1, read as the reverse complement.
TGTTGTCCAGGCTTGCCTCAGCCCGACCGTAGGCAATCGAGAAGGGGCCCAGCGGTGTATCAAGCGCAAGCTCCATTCCCCAGGCATGACGCAAGTCCTTGAAACGTACCTCCTCGAAGCGCCCGAAGACTTCCCCGAAATCGTAGCGGCCGGTGAGGTAGAAACTGAAGATCGGCCCGATCCGCAGCGCCAGGTTGGTAAGGAAGTACTTGTCCCCCACAAGCTGGTCGGTCCGGTAGCCGAAGAACGTTCGCGTACCGCCGAGGTAGAACTTGTCATAAAGCGGAAGACCATCCTGCGAGAGACCAATCGCAACCCGGGGATGGAAAGTTAGTTTGTGTCCCACCGTGGAGAACTGCTCCAGCGAGCCCTCGAATTTGCGAAAGACCTCATCACCACCCAGTACATCGCTGGCAACCTCTGCACTGGCCTCAAGCACCGAACCTGTCCGCGCAAACGTGAAGCGATCCTTCGTGTCGTAGTGGAGACTGCCGATCAGCGATACCACCCGCCGCTCGATCGGATCCTCCGCACCGGGTGGCGTAAATCGTACCTGCTCCCAGCGACCGGTTACTTCGAACAACCCCAACCGCCACAATTGCTGTCCCACACCCACGCGTCCCCCCCAGTGCTTATCGGTTCTGTGACCGATGCGATCGTCCCCGTCGTAGAGCCCTATCTTGTTGTTGGCATAATATCCCTGCACTTTGTAGGTCACGAATGTGCGGAAGATTCTGTCTGCCCGCAACTGCAACCGGTAAAGCTTCCGTTGCTCAGAGAATCTCGAGTAAGCCGACAGCTCATGCCCCGTGCCGAACAGGTTGGCGTAGCCGATTTTTACGAATGACTCGGGATGGAACTCCTCATGATAGCGGGCCCCCAATCTGGCGTACGTGAACTTCGCTTCTTTCACGATGATCGTAATCCAGACTCCACCATCCCGCTCATCGAGCCGCAGGTTCACATTGTCATACAACCCTGAGCTGAAAATCTCCTGCACTCCGCGAATCGCTCTCGGTTTGCTGTAGAAATCGCCTGCCTTGAGCGGGAAGTAACTGGTCACGACCCAATCGCGCGTCTTCTTCGCTCCTTCCACACTGATTCCTGATATCCGACCCTCGGCAATGCTCATCACCAGTGTGGAATCCTCTGACCGGTAGTACGCGCTGTCTACCCGCGCCAGGTCATAACCTCGGTCGCGGTACAGCCGCAGGATAGAATCATACTGCCTCAACAAATCGGCAACTCCGGCGACCGGCGTCTGAAATGCGCCGCTCTCCGCGAGTATCTCCGAACTGTCGAAAACCTTTGTCCCCTCCAGCTCCGCGCGCACAATCTTCGGAAACGGTACCGCATCAATTCCTAGCACCGACCCACTTGCGTGCGTCAGTTGATAACTCAAGGATAAGAATCGGCCGCTCTGGAACAGCTCCTGAACCTGTTCCCTTACGCGGGAGCGGTCAGTTTCGACGTCAATCATCGAGGCCGACATCGCATCGAGCAACGTCGTACAGTCGCCGTGGCTCTCATCGCTGTGGCAGCGCAGGTCCACTCCCTCGATCTTAAACTTCCCGCCGCCACTGCGACTCGTCCGTAGCCTGGCAAGCAACTCCTCCGCTTGCGCCATCGTCGTCTCGTAGCCTATCTCGTAGGCGATTCCATGGTCCCGGAAGTCGGTCGCCTTCAGGTTCTCAAGCGGGGGGGTGATGACGAAATCGGACATGGCAAGGAGCTTCGAGCGCACTTCCGAAGAAAGTATGGTGGTGGTCTGATTAGCGATATCAACCGGATCACTGATCTCGTCAGCCGCCAGCAGGTCGGAAGTCGTGTTCACCGCGATGATGAAATCGGCCCCCATCTCCCGGGCAGCGCGTGTCGGAATCGGTTCCAACAGTCCACCATCCATCAGCAGTTGGCCATCACGCTCCAGCGGCGTAAACGCCAGCGGGACTCCCATGGTAGCGCGAATCGCTTCAACCAGGGAACCCTCGGTGAAGAGGATTCGCTCCCCCGAAACCAGGTCGGTCGCCACGATCACGAGCCGGCGCGGGAGGTTGGCGAAATCGCCCCCGGAAAAGTAGCCGGAGGTTTGCGTCAGATCACTCAGCAGGTTGACCAGCTTCTGACCCGTACTCAGGGCTGTTGGAATCTGAGGATAATATCCGTCAAAGCGTACCGACAGCAGTGCGCCTTCAATCTCAGCCCGTCGCGTGAACAACTGCGTGCGACGGCGTGGCTTGTTCGAGAAGAAACTGGACCAATCGACGTCGTTGGCAACCTGACGAATCTCAGCCGGGCTCATCCCCGCCGCGTAGAGACCACCGATAATCCCTCCCATGCTGGTGCCCGCAACAACATCCAGATCGACACCCAGTTCTTCGAGCGCCTGCAGCACTCCAACATGCGCAAAGCCCCTGGCGCCTCCACCCGACAGCGCAATCCCGACCTGAAACGACTCATCGGTTCGGTTCATCTCACGCCTGATTGCCTGTGGCCGCAGATCATTCAGGTCGAGCCGGAAACTTCCGCTTACCTCTTCTGCGGATGACCCGCCCGCCATCAACAGCAGGAGGACACACAGCAGCCACATCTGTCGGATTTTCACCATCATAATCGCCTAAGGTAAGCCGTCCCAACCACTCTCGGCAAGGTCAAATCGTTTGACGTAGCCGACAACGTGCGCTATCATCACCACCATGCAACAACTCTCCAGCTCACGCGAGAAGCTGATCCGACAACTGCATTCGCCTCAGGGCAGAAAGAAAAACCGCTATCTCCTCGTCGAGGGGATGCGCGGCGTCGGTACAATGCTGCAGGCGGGGGTCGAACCGGAGTTTGTCGTTATCTCGCCGCAAGACCTGACCCAGCCGGGCGAGGAATTCGTAAGAAATCTATCCGGCAGAAACCTGCATCTATTTGAAGCTGACCGGAAGCGATTCCGGGCTCTGTCAGAAGCAGTTGTTGCGCAAGGGATTATGGCTGTTGCTGCCGAGTCGCAACTCCCTTCCGCCGACTCCCGCTGGCCTTCCGCCAGGTTGATTCTTCTGCTGGATGGGGTCAGCGATCCCGGCAATGTCGGCACAATCATCCGTACCGCTGCTGCCTGCAGGGTTGATATTCTCGCGCTTTCGCCCGGCTGCGCCGACATCCTCAACCCTAAAGTCATTCGTGCCACCGCCGGAACCCTCTTCACCCAGCCAGTTATCAGAATCTCCACTCTGGAAACTTTCTTTGGTCAACTCCAGTCAAATAATGTAGCTTTAGCTGGTAGCGATGCCCGCAGCCAGTTGCCGCTCGATCAACTGGAGACAGCCTCAGGCTCAATCTGCCTGGCGTTCGGATCCGAAGCCGACGGCTTGAGCGGCACCGTGCGAGGGGCCTGTGATACATTCTTTCGGTTGCGCGGCGCGCCGGAGGTGGAATCGTTCAATGTGGCCGCTGCAGCCGCAATCGCGACCTATGACGTCGCTGCTCGTATGAAGCTGATATGAAGCTGATATGAGGCTGATATGAGGCTGATATGCGGCAAGTCCAAATACGATCGAACAAACCGGTTGAAATCTCGTACTCAACCTTTTAGCGGGAAGAATCTCGAACCAAGAGAAATTATGCCAATATCTCGGGTCATACATCTAAAACCTCTGCTTACCATCTTGCTCTGTGCGCTCCTGTTGCACTCGATCAAGGTCGCGGCTGAGGAAATCAAGCATGACGGCAATCGCGGTTATTCCAGCGACGAAATCGTCAAGACAGTCGACCTCAGAGGCATCGAAAACCTCTCGATCACCGCATCATCTTACCTGCACGGGTTGCTTTCGGTTTATGTCGGCGATGTCGAGCATACCGAGATCCATTACCGCAAGCGCTTTAAAGCTAACTCGCTGGACCAGGCACGGGAGTTCGACAAATATATCCAGCTGCAATTCGAGCAACTCGAGAATGAGTATTCGATCTCGTGCGAAACCCGTTCCGCGCCACCCTGGAGTGGCACCGACTTCTCCGCAGCGGTTGATGTTGAAGTCGTTACGCCTCGCTACGAGCGGCTGAAGATCTTCGTTCGGACATCTTCCTACAACATCCGCATTGATGGCGAGTATGCGGTTGTCGATGTCGCTAGCAATTTCGGCGATGTCTCCGTCAGCGGGATCCGCAACAAGATCAACATCGATTGTGAGAACGCCGCAGTACTGGTGCGCAACTGCACCGGTCCGACCCGCGTGACCACGGCCAACCGCCCGATCCAGCTTGAATCGGTCGATAGCCAGTTGGGAACGATTCGACTCCGCAACGACAACGGTCGCATCATTCTGATCGATGTTCGCGGGGAAATCGATGCCCGCACCGAGTTTGCCGAAATCGACGCCGACGGCATTAGCTTCGAACCGGGGCGCTCGATCCTCAGCACCGCCAACTCACCAATTACGATTACTGCCGATGAATTGAATGGCGACCTGCTGGTGCGCAACGAAAACAACCACAGCAAGGTCTACCTGCCGGTCAATATTTCCGCGGCCCTCAGCCTTGAGGTTGACGAGAGCGGACGAATTTACACGAATAACTTGCCAATCAGAGTAGAAAGAGTTACCCGTACTCTGTTGCGCGGCGGTATCGGAGCCCTGCAAAACTCGATCAATATCGAGATGAAGGGTGTCGGCACGATCGAACTCGACTCCCACTCCAGGAACGGCTCCTCCAGTTCCGGCAGTTGACGATAGCCCCGCGCCGTAACAGGTTTGCCAATCACACTGCCACGACTGAGTGAATCGATACGGGTTCTATGAGACGCTCGCTGAGACCAGACACAAGACAAGCCACCGGGTCAGCAGTAGCAACGGTTCTGCTGCTGGCTATCCTGATTATCACACCGACTCTTACCATCGTTGCGGACGAGATTCCACTCCGACTCTCGCTCCCCCTCAATGATATTCCCGCCGCAGGAATCACCGGCGCAGACGCCATCTTCCGCAATCCTGCCGCGCTCTATGTTAATCAGTCGCTCGAAATCCGCGGATATCATTCGTTCGCCGAAGGAGACTTCTCGGGTGACAACGCCTTCAGCATCTCCGCCGGTCGGATCGGCTTCGGCTATCAGCGGCTCGGCCTCGATGTTCCCAATGGCGTTTCCCGCTACGATTTCGTCGTCTCATCCCGCCTGATGAAGAACGTCTATGGTGGCATCTCCTACACCTACTACAAAACCGACTGGCAGGTGCTCGATAAATCGCACTCGTGGAACGCATCGCTCCTCTATTATCTGAATCAATACGGCGCCATCTCGCTGCATGCGACAAACATCAACAAGCATGAGTTCTTTGGCGAAGAAACCGCCGTCGGCTATACCGGCTCCATTGCAGTACGCCCCCTCGATGACTGGCTCACATTCGGAGGTGACTACTCCTTCTATTCTGGCCAGCGCCTGCGTGATGGTAGCTGGAGACTCTCCGCGTACGGCAAAGTGAAGGAGGGACTGCGAGCCTATGCCGGCTTCGATAACATGGGGACATTTGGCGTCGGACTCGAATTCCAGTTCGAAAAGTCATTCTCCGGCGGTGAGGGCTTCTTCGACAACGACGCCAGTTACACCCGCAGCACAATCTACGCCGGCTATTCGGTCGCGGAGCGCGAACAGATCATCCCGCGCGGCAGCCGCGTGCTGCATATCGATATGTCGGGCACGATACCTGAACAGCGCACCACGACTTTTCTTCTGCGCAAATCCAGCGAGACAGTCTACGAACGACTCAAGCGGATGGAGCTTGCCCTCCACGACCCTGAAATCAAAGGCCTGCTGCTCACCATCAACAATCCCCGCATCGGCTGGGCACGCCTGAAGGATTTCCGTGATCTCTGCGCAAAGTTCCGCGCTGCAGGCAAGAAAGTGGTCGCCTATCTTGGTTCCTTCTCAGGCAACGGCGCTTACTACCTCGCCTCTGTAGCGGATGAAATCCACATGCTTCCCGTCGATGCCCTCAACCTCAGCGGGATCAGGGCAGAGGTCACCTTCTACGGCAATACGCTCGACATGCTCAATATCGATCCACAGGTCGAGCGCACCGGTCCCTACAAGACCTACACGAACAGCTACACCGATACCACCTTCACCGAAGAACACCGCGAGGATATCAACCGCATCCTCGATGACCTTTTCGACGAGTTTGTCGGCGCCATCGCGGAGGGGCGCGGCATGACACCCGATCACATCCGCGATTTGATCGACCAGGGCCCTTTCACTTCAGTGCAGGCGGAGAGCCTCCAACTGGTGGATGGCCGATTTTATCCCTACGAGTGGGAGAAAAAAATCCCGGATCTCTTCGGTGAGCGCTGTGGGGTAGTCTCGCTCGCATCCTACCATGATGCTCCGCGGCATCGCGAGCGCTTCGGGGAAGCCCCCAAAATTGCCATCGTTTCCGTGGCGGGCGGCATCACGCGGGGCGCTTCGGGCAGCAACTTCCTCGACGGCCAAACCGCAGGTGCGTCAACCATCAGCTCCGCCATCCGCCAGGCCCGCAAGGATCCGGCGGTAAAAGCTATCGTGCTGCGGATGAATACTCCCGGTGGGGATGCCATCGCCGGTGATGTGATCTGGGCGGAAGCCAAAGAGGCGCGCGCGGAGAAGCCGGTGATCGTGTCGATGTCAGACGTCTGTGCTTCTGGTGGCTACTACATCTCCGCGGCGGCCAACGAGATCATGCTCCAGCCCACGTCGATCACCGGGTCGATAGGGGTGTTCGGCGGTAAAGCCGACCTTTCCGGCTTCTACCGAAAACTCGGTATGAATACCGAAGTGATCAAGCGGGGAGAGCACTCCAACATCGCTTCCTGGAACTCCGGATTCTCTCCTGATGAACGCCAGATCCTCCAGCGCCAGATAACCGACATGTATAACCGCTTCGTATCGGTCGTAGCCGACGGACGCAATCTCTCACCCGACTCCGTCTACGCGCTCGCCGCCGGGCGTACCTGGGGGGGGAAAGGCGCGTTGAACGCCGGACTGGCTGATTCCTATGGCAGCATCCTCGATGCCGTGGAACTGGCGCGTGTTGAAGCAAACATTGGTGAAGACTTTGAGGTGATACAAATTCCGGAACGTCGGCTGCTGCCGCGTATCCTCAATTTCCCGATTCCCGGAATCAGCGAATTGATCGACGGAGATCGCAGCTCTTCCCTTGCATCAACCCTCAAAGACCTCGTAGAACCCCTGACCGGGCTCAACATCTGGACACGCAGTCCTTACGACATCGAAATCCAGTAGTCGGTTCACTTGTTCCGGGATTCTTATTTTACCGATTTTGCTGGACTCTTTTCGCAACTCTCGCTTATCTATCACCTCAGGAGAGCGTTTGCGCCGTAATACTTTACAACGACACTTTAGAAGTTCTGACGCTTGAGAATTGTCTCTTCGCATAGTACTGTTTACTGAGCAATTGGAGGTATGATGAAACGTACGCTCATCTTGATGACCATGCTGTTCCTCCTGTCATCTTCACTGATGGCAGCCGAGAAATGGCCGGTCAAGAAACATGTCCTCGATAACGGCATGAGACTGCTGGTTCTCGAAGACCATTCCACTCCTGCAATCAACATGCAGATCTGGTACCACGTCGGTTCGAAGAACGAGCGCCCCGGAATCACCGGAGTCTCGCACCTTTTCGAGCACATGATGTTCATGGGCACCGACAAACTGGCGCCGAAGGAGTTCACCCGCCTGATTCAGAAAAATGGCGGATTGTCCAATGCCTACACGACCGCCGATATGACGGTATACCATCAGGACATCGGCAAGGACAAACTCGATATGATCGCGGAGCTGGAGGCTGACCGCATGCAGCACCTCAAGATCAATCCCGAGAACCTCGCGTCCGAACGTCAGGTGGTCCTCGAGGAACGCGGCTGGCGCTACGAAAACAGCCCCTTTGGCGATATCCTGATTCAACTCAATGCCAACATGTATCTGGCCCATCCCTACCAGTGGCTGCCGATCGGTTGGCGCAAGGATATCGAGGAGATCACGGTAGAGGATTGTCAGCATTACTTCGATACCTACTACAATCCCGCCAACGCGGTGATGGTTATCTGCGGCGACGTTAAGTTCGATGATGTTGTCAAAACCATCGACAAGCATTTCGGCGCCATTCCGGCGAATACCGACATGCCTCGCCCGATCTGGAATGAGCCTGAGCAGAAGGGTGAGCGCCGCATCGACTTCCACAAAGTCTCGCAACTCCCGATCTTTATCGCCGGCTATCATGCTCCTCCCGCCGGTAGCGATGACAGCTACCCGCTGCAGGTGCTGGCTCGCATCCTCTCCGGCGGCGAGTCAAGCCGAGCCTATCAGCGCCTCGTCTACAATGAGCAAATCGCCCTCTTCGCCGGTGGCGAGTACGGCCCGAACGAGCAGGCGGGTATCTTCTATGCCTACGCCGCCATGCAGCCGGGACAGACCACTGCCGATGGAGAGAAGTCTCTCTACGAGGAGATAGAGAAGCTCAAGAATGAGCCGGTCACGCCTGATGAACTGCAAAAGGCCAAGAACCAGCTCGAGGCAGAGTTCTATATGGGTGCGCAGTCACTCGAACAGAAGGGAAGCCAGCTCGGCTACGCCGAGACAATCCTCGGAGACTACAACATCGTTTTCACCGAGGCAGAAAAATACGCCGCGGTCACGGCCGAGGATGTCATGCGTGTGGCCAGGAAGTATCTTGATCCGATGAAGCGCACGGTCATCACCGTGATCCAGGAACAGCAGGCGCCACCGATGATGGGTCTCCAGGAGGGTAACTAATGAGCAGGTTCACGACTAATATCATGCGCTGCACTCTCACCTCAATCCTCGCATTGATTCTTCTTGCAGGTGGAGTGGTTATGGCGGCCGAGCAGATCGTGCTGCCCCCCATCAATACCAAAGTGCTCGACAATGGACTCAAAATCGTCACGATCGAGAATCACGAGCAACCGGTCATCTCGATCTCACTCATGGTTAAGAGTGGTTCTGCGATGGACCCGGCCGATAAAGCCGGTCTGGCCTCGCTGACCGCCGACCTCCTGCGACGCGGTACGACAACTCGCAGCGCCAATGATGTCTCTGCGGCTATTGACTATGTCGGCGGGACTCTCGGCGCCGGGTCAGACCTCGACGCCTCCTACGTCCGTTCATCGGTGTTGACGAAACACTTCGATGTCGGTCTCGATCTTCTCTCCGACGTCGTGCTCAACCCGACCTTTCCGGAAGAAGAGGTCGAGCGTCAGCGCAAGCAGTTGATCGCCGGGCTGATGGCGCAGAAGGATGATCCTAACGCCATCGTCAATGAGCAGTACGCTCTCCACCTCTTCGGCAAGCACCCCTACGGCAAGCCGCAGGGTGGGACGATCGAATCAGTCTCCGAAATCACTGTGGATGATCTGAAGAATTTCTGGCAGGTTAACTATGTCCCGAACAACTCCGTGCTCTTCGTTGCCGGCGACGTGAAACCTAAGGAGATCTTCGATAAGGTCAGCAAGAAATTCGGTGGTTGGAAGAAGGGTGAGATTCCGGGCCACGATTTCCCGTCACCGCCGATGCGCGACGGTATGAGCATCGTGCTGATCAACAAACCGGACGCCACCCAGTCGTCGATCAAGATCGGTCACCTCGGTGTCGATCGTTACAATCCTGATCTCTTCAGCATCCGGGTCATGAACTACATCCTCGGCGGCGGTGGCTTCGTGTCGCGGCTGATGTCGGAAGTTCGCGAAGACCGCGGGCTTACCTACGACATTCGTTCGCAGTTCACTTACAATCGCTATCCGGGTGAGTTCACGGTCACGACTTTCACCAACACTGATTCCACCGCAAAGGCAATCATCGCTGCAATCGAGCAGATCAAGAAACTGCGCAGCGAAGGCGTGACGCAAGAGGAACTCTCGGAGACAATCTCCTTCTATGAAGGCTACTTCCCGAGGATCTTCGAAACGCCGCGCCAGGTAACCGATCAGATGGAAACGGTCGAACTCTATGGGCTCGACCAGAACTACCTGACCGATTATCTGAAGAACGTCGCCGCGGTGACAACGGATGCCGCCAGGAAGGCTGCCGAAGACTATATTCATCCGGAACGATTCTTGATCGTAGTCGTCGGGCAGGCGGATGCGATTCGCGAATCTCTCAACCAGATCGCTCCGGTGGTCGAGTACGAACTGGTCGATCTATAGACCTGTTCGATAGACTGAGTTCGCGATTCAACCGAAACCAGTTTCGGGGCGAACATGACTCAAATGAGAGAGCCGATTGCAGTACGCAGTCGGCTCTTCTGTTTCCATGAACCAGTGGTGGAAAACTCCGATAGCCCACCTAACGGGTGAGTGCCAACGAGCGATAGTTGAAGCCTTATCCATCCACGGTTCAGGCTGATCGTCACAGTTGGCTGCTTGAACCCTGTACCTGGATTGCTGCACAGCCATCATGCGCTCATTCAGCCTGCCCGAAGCGCCCCAGCCTGCTCTTGAGAAATGCCGACAAAATTGTGTCGCTGCAGCGAATTTATCTCGCTGGGGGGTGTTTCTGTACGTTTATAACTCTGCGTCGCTCCGCCTTTTGCGCCTCTACTCAGATTTCTCCGGCAGCTTCTTGACCCTGATTCGCTCGATACGAGGTCCATCCACCTGTGTGATATGAAACTCCAATCCTCCGATCACGACCTTCTCTCCCTGCTGCGGCAGCCTGCCCGTTGAGTTGACCACGTACCCCGCAACCGTGTCCGCATTACTCTCATCGTTCAGCTTGACATGGAACTTCTTCTGGAATTCCTCGACCGGATAACTTGCCTCTACGCGGCAGAGGTTGTCGGTCAGCAGAATGAACGGGTCGACCTCAACATCGTGTTCATCCCTGATCTCTCCCACGATCTCCTCGAGGATATCCTCCATCGTGATCAATCCCGCCGTGCCCCCGAATTCGTCGAGCACGATCGCCAGATGCTGTTGTTCGTTCTGGAATTCCTGCATGAGTGAAGAAATCAGTTTCGAGTCGGGCACGAACTTCACCGGCCGCACCAGGTCGTCGAGGATGATCAGGTTCGAATGCACCAGCATATTGATAACGTCCCGCGTATGCATTACACCCTTGATATGGTCGAGGTCCCCCTCATAAACCGGAAATCGCGAATAGCCCTCCTCGCTGATTTTTCGCAGGATGGCATCCTGACTCATCTTGAAGTCGATCCCGACTACGTCAGTGCGCGGGGTCATTGTCTGCCTGATCGTCTTGTCGCTGAACTCGATAACGCTGGCGATCAGGTCACGCTCGGTGTCATCCAGATCATCGTGCAACTTGCCCTCGTGATAGACGACATCGATCTCCTCCTCATCGGTTTCCCCATTACCGTTGCCGTTGTGGTTCCGAAACGGCAGGGCGATAATCGCCGCAATTCCGGCCAGCAACTTGGTCGGTATCCACCCGAGCTTCGTGGCTGCCCCGGCAACACCCGCCGTAGCCAGGCTGATCGGCAGGGCACGCGAGTTCGCGATCTTCCTCGGTACCAGGCCACAGATAACGAGGTAGAGCGCCGTCATCGCTACTATGACCAACAGCAGCGCCAGCGGTATCTGCCATTTCGGCCCCACACCCCACTCCGTAACAACCGGAATCAGGTGCGGAGTCAGCTTGACTCCCGCAACAACCGCCGCCGCGGTGCCGGTGAGGGTGATCCAGAATTGCAGGGTGGCCAGGTGATCTTCGCGGTTGTCCAGCCATTGGAGAATGGTGCGGGCGCGTGCGTTCGACTCCGCCAGCTCCTTGAGTTGACTCCGCCTGACCCGCGCTACCGCGACCCGAATCGCCGCCAGGAACGCATTCAGGATCAATAGCAGAGCAATGACGACAACTTCAACCCACATGCCGTCGGCCCGCTGGGGAAATTCGTTTTTCTGGTAAGATTTCAGCAAGCAGTCGCAGGCGACTACTGCCAGGTTTGTCCGATGAATCGCTCATGAGTGTCTGCGAACAATATAGTGCTCAGCGTCGCAA
>JBECKX010000171.1:0-4800 GCA_040235515.1 Candidatus Zixiibacteriota bacterium | reverse complement strand
TTAAAAACCCAAGACGACTCCAATATACCCCCCCCTGTGATTATGTCAACACGTTTTTCCACAGTTTTTGCGCTTTTTTGTAGCCCCCTCAGGAGTACTGCCAGGGGTGCTGCGATCTGCTTGAGATGGGCCAATTCCCTATTCATCTCCCTATGTCATCTCCCTATTCATCTCCCTATTCATCCCTGCTCCGCAACTCCCCTACGAACTGTTCGGCACCACCCTTTTGTTAGTCAGTAACGCTGTCTGGCTGCAGCTAAATCTGTGATGGAGCGTAAGTGATGGCGTGGTAAAGATAAGATTGGTCAAGAGATTAGCTATGTAGCTGCTGCCGGATTGGCCCTTCCCGCCGGGCATCTTTCGAAGCGTAACCGCCTCATTATTAGGGCGGTTCAGGGGTACGGCGTACCTGGCCTGCCGTTTAAATCGCATTCGCAGCGAGCCAATGTACCATGTATACACATATCGTCATATGCGCCTATGCGCTACTATAGAGTGGCCGCTCACTGCGTTCAGGCTCCTGAGTCGACGGCCGGCAAGCGTTCAATCACTCCGGAAAGAGGTGTTGGTCGGCCCCGGAAGGTATAAGAAAACCGGCGACTCCACACAGGAATCGCCGGCTAGCAGATCAGTTTGTAGATTCAGCTACCGCGAGCTGAAACAGAACTCGAGCGGCTTGGGGCTACTGCCCTCCCCCTGATGCCATATCCCCCTGCGTGGTTCCGCCACCCATCATCGAGGTGGACATCGCGGGAAGTTCGAACTCGGTCGAGGCGAAGATATCGAACTTGAGTTGAACCTGGTCGTTCACCATTAAGCGGTTCTCTTTCGGAATCTCAATACCGAGACCGGAGAGTCGGAAATAGATCGAGCCATCGAAATGCACCAGATTACCGCTCAGTCTCTCCTTGGTGATCTCGTTACCGGCGAGGTAGCGGATTCCCATCTCCACGCGAACGGTATCCACCATTTCGCCGAAGCTGATGACGCCCTGCCCTGCAGCCTCGATCCGCTTCTCATTCTCCAGTCGGTAGACGCGACCGGTCGCAAAGTTGAGCAGCTTGAACTCGATGGTACGGTTATCCCCAAAGTTGAGGTAGTCCTTCGAAAGCAATTTCGTGTCGAGCTGGTCGAAACCGGTTGTCAGCGAAGGAACATTCACGGTCAGGTCGAATTTCGGCTCGTTCTGAATAGAGTCGATATAGATATCTGATGTAAGCGTGAAATCCGCACTCATGAGGCGGATTGTCTGCAGTTGTCCCCTGGACTCGAGGGTGACCAGGTTACGGAATTCATCCCCTGCGCCTCGAAACTCCATGCGGTCTGACTGAATTGAGATCTCGGCGGCACCCTGCGCAAAGAGAGCCACGTTGAGACTCAGCAGAGCGGAGAGCAGGAATACGGTTAAGAAGATGCGCTTCATGTTTTTATAATCCTCCCAGCATAGTGCTAATTTATCAGCGCGGAATATACTCGCAGTGCAGGAGAGAAGCAAGTACTAATGGAACGACGCAGACAGCTTCAAGATGTCCAATGATGCTCGCGCAGACGGCGTTGCGAGTTGGAAGGGGAAAGCTGCTAATAATGCAGATATGTGAATATGCGCACTATAGTAACAATTTGTCGGCGACCGGCAATAGCGCAGCACCCAGCAGTCCCGCGTCATTGCCTAACTGCGCCAGCGCAACTTTAACCCGACGGTAAGTAGCGAGCGAGGCGTAGGTCTTCAGTTCCCGTTTGACGGCATTCAGGTAGAGCCTGCCTCCGTGAGAGACGCCCCCGCCGATGACGACAATTTCGGTATCGAGGAGCTCGAGCGCAGAACCGATTCCACAGGCGAGGTATTGAGCTGACTGCTCGATCGCCGCGACGGCTCGCTTGTCTCCCCGGCCGGCACGGTCGAAGACCCAGCGGGCATCGGCTGCTTTTGGCGCCCCGGCTCCAAAATAGCGAACGAACGAGGCGGCGTTCACATACATCTCGAGACAGCCGTGCTTTCCGCACTGGCAGGGGTAGCCATCCTTGACGATGATGCTGTGGCCAAGCTCGGCACCTGCATAATGCGAACCACGCCAGATTCGATTGTCGAGGATGATCCCCGAACCGAGGCCGGTTCCCACCGTTAAGTAGAGCCCGGAGTTGAATCCTCTGCCTGCCCCGAAGAGGTGTTCGGCCAGCGCCATGGCGTTGGCATCGTTGTCGGTGAAAATCTGTAACTTGTTTTTGTTCGCAAGAAGCCGCATCAGGTCACCGCGGATGTCAGTACCGCGCCATTGCCTGACGTTCGGCGATCCCGAAACTACCTTGCCCTGCTCGATGTCCACATGGCCGGGACTGCCGATTCCGAGCGTAGTAAAGCTGCCGCCCAGCGATCGCGCGACTGTCTCCAGTTCGGTAGCGATGGCCGCAAACTGGGAGATAACCCCGCGCCGCGTCTTTCCGGTTGGCAGCGAGTCGCGGTGAAGCACTTCGCCGAACCGGGTCACCAGACCATACTTGATGGCGGTGCCGCCGAGGTCGATTCCTGCCAACAGTTTTCTTGCCATGCAGGCAAATATGTAATCTCACTATTCGTTCGCAAGCAACATCGTGCGAGTTACCTCTGACCGAATCCGACAAACAAGAAACGACCCGCTTGACTGAGCGGGCCGTTCTTGATTCAGTTATAGTCGTGTAGTATTCGGGCGTTGGAGAATGCTACTTGAGTGGCTCTCCTGTACAGGGATCGCACGGTATCTGTCCGCTGCCGAAAATATATTGGATCTGCATGACGATATCACTGATGTTAAATGAGCCGTCGCAGTTGGCATCGAAGCTCTGGTATTGCGGCTTTAGCGTAACGTAGACCTTAAGAACATGAGGAGTTCCCAGTGCGTCGTTGGACTCCAGTACTATAGTTCCCACGTGCGTACCAGGCCCCATACCGGAAATATTCGGAGTCACCTCCACGGATTGGCCTGAAACGCCGGAGGTTGCACTCACCTGAAGCCAGGAATCGTGGGAAAGCGTCCAGGAGTAAAGGACACCGTCGGAAACCACTGAAAATGACTGCGGGTTCGGGTTGGGGTATCCGGTCAGAGTTTCGAAGTAGAGCGAGTCTGGTTCTATGGTAAGCATCGGATAGCCGCTTGTCGAGCCAGTCGCGATGGCGGGAACTCCGATAGTCGCTAAGGAATAGTCTGCCTGCTGAAAATCGCCATAGACGTAGTGTGGAAGTTGAAATCCACCGAATGAAGTCGTGTCGAGACTAACTACTCCTCCGGCGCTGCCAGTATAGGCGACTGTCACATAACCCAGCAAATGAATGCCCGGAGCAGCTAGATTATCGACCATTGCCGAAAACTGTGTTATCGCATCGCTGCCAACAAAACCGAAATTGCCCAGATCCAGTGGGCTCGGATTCGGATCCCTCACCAGATCGATGATTGACACAGATCCGCTCGTTGAAGAAGCGTGCAGCGGCAGAAGGATGTCACTCACCTGGGTTGAGTTTTTCAGCAGAATTGGAATGTCGATCTGGCCGTCCCCTGCTGGAATCGTAGCCGTGCCAAGGATGAGTGAATCTGCACCCGGCAGAATCGAGTAGGCCGGATGTGGCGGGCAGGAGCCGATCGCGCCTCCCCGGAACAGCCACAGATCATAAAACCTGAAATCTCCGAGATTGAAGCCATCTCGGCCGTCGATATCCCCCTGCCCCGCCGGTAGTGGAATGTGGCCAACCAGGACTTCGCTGGCCCGGACCAGATCGATGATATTCGAAGATCCATTCTGATCGAAGTCAAAGCAGGGATGGACCATCTGAGCCTGCAGTGGCACGCAGAAAAGCGCGAGAATCGCGATCGTAGTGAAAGTGATGCGTCTCATGGTTTACCTCCCGAAATGCCGGGCGGGATAGAGGCCATCCAGCCCTGTGCGTTCTTTGGAATTTCTGATTCTTGAGTTTCCGGTTTGTAGTCAAAGTGTCAACGATGTGGAGGCACTTGTCAACTATAAAGTCTAATATCCTCGCTGCGGATGCGACCTCCAGCGCAAACACCACTGCTGAATCAACTGCAGCGCTTCAACTGAAACAAAACGACCCGCACTTCCGGGCGGGTCGCCTTGAGTTTTTGTGAATCCAGAGGACCTAAGAAAACTACTTTAGCGGCTCTCCTGTACAGGGATCGCACGGTATCTGTCCGCTGCCGAAAATATATTGGATCTGCATGACGACATCACTGATGTTAAATGAGCCGTCACAGTTGGCATCGAAGCTCGGGTACTGCGGTTTCAACCTGACGTAGACGTCCACTGTCCGTGGCGAGCCGATCGCGCCTTGCGAAGTTACTACCACCGTGCCGTGATGGAGACCGGCGCCCAGATTCGAAATGTTCGGGGTGACATCCACAGCCTGCCCCGATACCCCCTGCGTTGCGCTCACCTGAATCCAGCTGGTGTGGGTGATGGTCCAGTCGATCGGTGAACCATCGGAAAGGATCGAGAATGATTGCGGGTCTGGATTGGGATAGCCGACGAGGGTTTCGAAATAGAGAGAGTCGGGTTCGACCGACATCGTCGGCACACTTCCCGGAGGACTGGAAATGAATGCGGGCACGCCGATTGTCGTGGCAGCGTAGCCACCAGTCTCAAAGTCGCCATAAACGTAGTGCGGGGATTGCAGGCCGCCGAAGTCTTCCGGTTCAAGCGTGACAACACCGCCGGTGCTGCCGGAGTAGTTGACGCGCATCTGCCCTATCACATGGATTCCGGGGTCAGCGGTGTATTGGGCTGCAATCGCGCTGAACTGCATCACCCCAACGT
>JBECKX010000146.1:0-27524 GCA_040235515.1 Candidatus Zixiibacteriota bacterium | reverse complement strand
GCCCCTACGAGAGAACGAACAATAGAATGCAGCGCCCTCCACATCCAATCCCCCACAAAATCCCTTGACTTACTCCACATTTGCAGTAGTCTCCTCTAAAACAGGAGGTGACACCAATGGCAGAATCGCAAGACCGCGGTCAGGTCAACACCGAAGCCGCCGAAATCTACGAGAGATTCTTTATCCCCGCCATCTTCGGCCAATGGCCCGAAAAACTGATCAATGCAGCAGAAGTCAAACAAGGTGACAAGGTTCTCGATGTGGCCTGCGGCACAGGTGTAGTCGCTCGCGCCCTTCTAAAGGCAGTTGGGGAAACGGGAAAGGTCACAGGCATTGACATCAATGAAGGTATGCTCGCGGTAGCAGATCGCATGACACCGGAAGTTGACTGGATCAACGCTCCTGCGGAGAATCTCCCATTCGACGACGAGACCTTTGACTCCGTCTTCTGCCAGTTCGCCCTGATGTTCTTCGTAGACCGTGCGCAGGCGCTGCGAGAGATGCACCGTGTCCTCAAGCCGGGCGGCAAGATGGTGATTGCTGTCTGGGACTCCCTCGACACCACACCCGGCTATTTCGAGGTCGTTAACATGCTGCATCGCCTCTTCGGCGATGATGCCGCCAACGCACTTCGCTCACCCTTCAATCTGGGCAACACCGCTACGCTCAACGGAGTCTTCGCCGATGCGGGCTATGAGAATGCAGAGATTATCACCACTCCCGGTGAGGCTCAATTCCCCTCAATCGAGTCGTGGATGTTTACCGATATCCGCGGCTGGACCCTCTCCGATATGATCAATGATGAGCAGTATGCGACGCTCCTCGCCGAAGCCAGCACCACCCTCAAGCAGTTTGAACAGCCCGACGGTAGTGTCAGGTTCCCCGCGCCGGCTCATGTGGTGACAGTTTCGAAGTAAGTCTGTCCATCAGATAGACCAATCAGCCGCATCCAACACCCCCATCCCCACTTGCCATCCCGCCCGGAACCTGTATATTTATACCGATATTACTACATTCTGACGATAATAATACCATAAGAATCTCTTTCAAGGATACAATCATGGCTCTCAAGACCTTCGAACAATATCTCAAAGAGCTGCGCGCGATGCGGCCCAATATCTACAAATTCGATGAACTGATCGAGGATGTCACCATCCACCCCGCTACCAGGCGCACGATCGAAGGTCACGGACAGACCTTCAAATTGGCCGAAGATCCCGAATTCCGGGATCTCCTGACCGCGAACTCTCATTTTGATGGAAAGCCGATCTCGCGTTACCTCTCTCTGGTCCAATCCCCCGAGGATATGTATTCGAACAGCCGTCTCAAAAGGCTGATGTTCCAGAAGACCGGCACCTGCACGGGAGGCCGCTGCGTCGGCTGGACCGCGCTCAACTCGATGTATGCCGTCACTTACGACATGGACAAAGCACTTGGCACCGAGTACCATCAACGCCTCTGCACCTGGCTACGCTCAGCACAGGAACGTGATATCACGATCTCCGGTGCTCTGACTGATGCCAAGGGTGATCGCACCAAATCTCCCTCCCAGCAGGATGACCCCGATATGTATCTTCATATCGTCGAGCGTCGCCCTGACGGCATCGTGGTCCGCGGTGCCAAGGTGATGATCTGCGGTGTTGCCGCGGCGCAGGAGATCTTCATTCTCCCCGGTTCCGGTTACAGAGAGGCGGATGCTGAGTATGCCGTTTCGTTCGTAATCCCGCGCGATATCGAGGGCCTCACGATCGTGGAAACCCGCCGTCCCAGCGATGTGCGTGAACTGGAGGATGGCGATGACATCCCGGTTCGCGAGGGCGGAATCACGCAGGCATTCCTGATCTTCGAGGATGTCTTCATCCCGAATGAGAGGGTCTTCATGGCAGGGGAATACAAATTCAGTCTCGCCGCCGTACTCAATTTCATCTGTAATTATCGCGCGGCGATCGGTGGTTGTGTCGCCGGGCAGGGGGATGTAAAAATCGGTGCCGCGATCCTGACCGCCCGCTCCAACGGCCTGAGCTCCAAAGTCTTCCGCGACAAGATCACGCAGATGCAGATCAACAATGAAACCACATTCGGAGTCGGCATCGCCGCCGCTGCTATGGGCAAGAGACACGAATCGGGGGTCTGGTTCGCTGACCAGATGCTTTCGAATGTCAACAAGGTGCATGTCGCCACGCTGCCGTACGAAACCTCACGCCTGGCGCAGGATATCGCCGGCGGCATTGCGGAGACAGGATGCATGCCGTCATCACGCGATATGCGGTCCGTCAAGTATGGTGAACTGATACAAAAGTATATGAAGGCTAAGTACTCGGCCGATACCCGCATGAAAGCCGCGAGACTGGTGGAGTGGACCACCATCGGCGCAGGCGTGCCGGGATGCATGCATGGAGGCGGTTCGCCCGATGGCGCTAAGCTGATGATCCGCTCGATGAGTCAGATCGAAGAAAAAGTCAACATGGCGCGGCGTCTCGTTGGAATCGAGGAAGAAATCCCCGAACCGCAATAACCGCTACCGCGAAGTCTCTAGTCCGGACAATTCGCGCAAGGCACGGGGCCATACGCGAAAATGTAGTTTATCAGATAGACCGCATCAGTGATGTTTGTCTTCCCGTCGCAGTTGACGTCAGCGGTTCCAGGCGCTGGCGCAGCGCCACCGCCGAAGATGTAGTTGATCAGGAAGACCGCGTCCGTGATATCTATGCCGCCGGAAGCATTGACATCCCCACATTCTGCTGAAGTGTGGAGCTCATAGATATCCTCGACAACCATCGGCTTGTGGGTCAATGTCCTGACTACCGTACCCGGATCAGGCCACGCCTTGAGACCTGAGAAATCCATGAAGCCCCAGCGTCCATAATGCAGCAGCCCGTATGCGGGGTCTACCAACCCCGTGTGCCAGTCCGACTGCCCCCATGGAATAGCATCATAATCGATATCCCAGATGTAAAGCCTATCGCCCCAGCTGAAGCTGTCTGATAGATCACCATCAAGCAGCATGAACGCAATTCGACGATCATCGGACGGATTGTCGGGCGTACCGATACCGATATCCCAGAACTCGATCGGCACATTGAATCCGATATCGGCAGCATAATCTCCTGTCTGGCTGTTGAAAAATCCGAGAGCATGTTCCGACGCGGTCGGACCAAACCGGATCTCGTAGTCATGTGTCGTGGCGCCATACCAGGTGTAGCGAGAAAGGCTGTGATCTCCGCCCGGGTCCAGGTACCAATCATCCGTCGAATTACGGCTGTAGTTGACATTATCGGGAGGCACCACCGGACCGAGACCATTCTCGACTTCCACAATCGCAGCAACTCCCGGCTCAGGGTTTATCACGCGCCAGACGATTCCATCAATCGTCGGGCCTCCGTAACCACCCGGCAGCATCGGCTCGTGTGAGGCAAGGCGGGCATTCAGTGTCAGGTTGTCGAGGTTCCAGGTGTTGTCGTTGTTGATTGTGACGCGGTAATCGTGCCCGGTAAGGGCGGTCCCATCAACATACTCCGCGATCACCAGTCCGCTGCTTGAACCGGCAACGTGCTCTGCGGTATCACTCACCGCAGTCAGACCGGATTGCACGGTCAGCATCAACGGCTCCTTGTCGGATTCCATCACTGAAGTAAGGTATCCGAGCAGATTGCCATTCAGGTCCCGGAATTCCGTAAGGTGATTCACGTCATAAAGGTAGTAAGTCACGGCATAGTTGTAAGTCTGCCACAAGGTAGCCGAGTGATCGACGTAGTGGAATTGCAGTCCGCTGTTGGAGCCGCTCTCGACAACCACCCGCTCGATGCCGCCGACATCAGGGTTGTAAACATCGTTATAAATGAGTGTGACATCGTTAACCAGATCGAAGGTAGCCAGTCGCTGCCACTCTCCTCCCGGATACGACGCTCGGAATATGTTATAACCCTCGAAGTGAAACTCCTGATCGAAAAACTCATCCTCGATCGTGAATCCCTCCATATCGGGACTCCAGAACAGTTCGACTGCGCCATCCGAACTCCTGCCCGACAACTCCAGCGTCGGGTGGAGCTGATCCATGAAGAAGGTCGAGTTGAAGAAATCCTGCAGTTGATCATCAGTCAACCGCAGTGCCGATATCGAGCTGAGCGGGCTTGATCCTTGACCTACCACTACCGCGACGATAACTTCCTGGGTGTCGCCGGGCGCCATGTCAAACGGGCCGGTCGACAACATCATTCTGCGATCGGAAGAATACTGGTCGACCCAGCCGGTCCCTGTGACAGGATCTCCAGCGTAAGCGTACCGCGTAGTATCGCCAGCCGCATCGACCACCGGATCGCCATTTCCATAAAGTCCCTTCATATAATTGAATGTCTCGGTGGGATTGTTTGGATCAAGCGCATTGATATACTTGTTGAACGACGCCATCGGCAGGTTGCGGTATCCCGGCTTCGCCACCCCCGAGACGTATGCCGTGTCACCATCACCGCCCGGTACGATCGGCCCCTGGAGGAAATCAAATCCGACCGCAGGTGGGGCTGATCCATAGACCGCGTCTGCTCCTTCGTTGTAGCAGTAGCCCAAAGAGCGCACCGTGTCACAACCCACCAGGTCATCTGCGGCAGAGCCGACGTCGGGATCAACCCAGATCGAGACGTAGGCACTGTCGAGTTGATTCCCGCCCTTGTTGATAATCGTGTACTTAAGAAACAAGGAGTTCCCAAGCGCTCCGCTCCGCGCGAATCCGAAGCAGGCATTCTGTACTTCAATACCGAGAGGCTCGGTACTACCGGCATCGTTCTCATGCGCTGCCGGGTCGGCATCATTGAACACAGACCATGTCATCTGGTCACCCACGATCAGCGGCTCGGTTGACTGGTGCAGCGGTGCACCCTGATCGACCGGCCAGTTGGCGTAGTCGGGGTTGCTCTCATCATCCCCGCGATTGATCTTATATACATGGAATTCCGGCGAATCCGGCTGGAAAGTCCCACCGGCCATCGGCCCCGGCACGAACTCGGCACTATACTCAGAGATAGCCAGCCGAATTCCTCCATTCACCTTCGCACCAACCCACAATCCGGCGGCGTAGACCAGCGTCTTATTCGTGCCGCGCGGGAAGTAGAGCCCGTCGTCCCTGCCAAGGACATTTGCGTCATCGTAGGCGAAGTTACCGTTGTTGTAGACGAACATCTCGAGCGAATTCGCATCAAGACGAGTACTGGTATCGAGAATCAATGCAGTACGCGGGCCGTCGCTTGTTCTCCCCTTGGGGGCTTCCGCCGAAGCGAGCGAAGTAGTCAGGAGTGTCACGAGCAGAAGCTGGGGCAATGATCTCTTCCAATATCTTGAAGTGATCATACAGACCTCCATTTTTCTCAAAAAGAGTAGATTAAATCGTCTACTTACAATTTACACGCCCGGTGCAGTCTGTAAAGGACTATAATTCACCCTCCAGAATTCACCCTTCTGCAATTTGTCGAACGATCTCGTTGATCCGCCCGGCCAGCTCAAAATCGAATTCCGTAATCCCATCAATATCATGGGTTTTCAGCGAAATCTCCAGTTTCGGATAGGTGAGCAGGATATCGGGGTGGTGATCCAGCTCGTCTGCGACAACGGCTATTTTGTTGATGAGCTCCACTCCCTTGCTGAAGCTCCCGCTCTTGTGCGAAGTCTTCAGAAAGCCATCCTCCAAGCGCCAGCCCTCCAGAGTGGCCAGACGCCCACCGATCTCGGCCGGCGTCAGCCTTTTTCTGCTCAGCTTTTTTCCACTTACCATAGAGATTTTCATCCTTTCCAGTGTATATTCTGTGCAAGATTCGCCAGCCATCGTCTGTCCAATCAGCGGAGAGTCACGAGCAGGCGCAAATTGTACGAAAGAGCCCTATGAACATATCAGAGTCATTCGCCGTCGCAGTTTCCTCGCTCCTGGCCAACCGGGTCAGGCTGATATTGACCATGCTCGGCATCATTATCGGTGTCAGCGCCGTAATCACCATGATCTCACTTGGTGAAGGCGCCAAACTTGCCGTTGAGCAACAAATCCAACAACTCGGCACCAACATCCTGACAGTGCGCCCCGGTTCAATGAACCGCGCCTTTAGCCGGGCGGCCGGCGCAACGATCCGCTTCACCATGGACGAAGTCCAGGCAATCCAGGAGAATGCCACGATGGTGGACGCGGTCATTCCTGAATATGACAGTTTCACGCAAATGAAGTTCGGCAACAGCGTCACCTACGCACGCGTCATCGGGACCACTCCCGAATACGAATGGGTACGAAACGCTCCGGTCGCTTCCGGCAAATACTTCAGCAACACCGACAATGCCCGCAGAGAACGCGTGGCTGTGATCGGCGAGAAGGTCCGCAAGAGCCTCTTCGGGGACAACACGAGCGTACTGGGTGAAGAGATCAGGGTTAGGAATCTCAATTTTACCGTAGTCGGCGTCCTGCAAGAGAAGGGTGAAGGCTGGGGTGATCCCGATAACGTGATTATCGTCCCGATCGAAACCGCCCAACGACGACTGTTCGGCACCGACCGGGTCGACGAAATCGTCGTTCGCGTGCCTTCTGTCGACATGATGGACGCTTCGATGATCCAGATCGAGCAGATCCTGCGGAAATATCTGCGGCTTCAGCCCGACGAGGAGAACAACTTCTCAGTGCGAAGCCAGCTTGACTTCCTCAGCACCTTCGGCGAAGCCTCCAAGACCCTGACAACTCTGCTGGCATCAATCGCTGCCGTTTCTCTGCTGGTAGGCGGCATCGGCATCATGAACATCATGCTGGTTTCGGTCACGGAAAGAACCCGTGAGATCGGCGTGAGGATGGCAATCGGTGCTCGCAAACGTGACATTCGCTTCCAATTCCTGATCGAAGCGGTCGTAATCGCCATGATTGGCGGTATCATCGGTATCGCCCTCGGAATAGGTGGATCATTCGCGCTCTCGGAATTTGCCCAATGGAATACAACGATCGCCCCGAACTCGATCCTGCTCTCATTCATATTCGCTTTTCTGGTAGGTGTCGTATTCGGGCTGTTTCCCGCCTACAAGGCATCCAACCTCAATCCGATCGAATCACTGCGTTACGAGTAGGCCGCGGCTCCATCCTTCTAATCCCCTATCCCGGCTCAGCTTGACATGCAGTCAGAGGGCCGATATATTGCTCTCCCGGTAGATGTTTGGCTATGCAGAACCGGCAGGGGGCATCGTTGGATCGGTTAATTGGAAGGAGTCCAAGTGTCAGAATATCTGGCTTCCCTCAGAGAAAAACTGCTCGAACAGGTGAACCGCCATGCCGTGGTTCATGGCGATTTTACGCTCTCATCCGGGCAGAAATCAACTTACTACATTGATGGCAAACTGCTTTCACTCATGCCTGAAGGGCTCAACTATCTCTCCCGCGTGATCCTGGAGATGCTCGATGACAGTGTCGATGCCATCGGTGGCCTCACCCTGGGCGCCGACCCGATCATCGCCGGTGTGACGGCACTCTCGTACGAGATCGATCGTCCCGTGGTCGGTCTGATTATCCGTAAGGAGAAATCGGGCCATGGCCGCGAAAAACGGATCGAGGGGCCACTCAAACGAGGTATGCGCGTGGTTGTCGTCGAGGATGTCGTGACAACCGGCTCATCATCGCTCAAAGCGATTGAGGCACTTGAGGAAGCTGAATGCACCGTGTCCAAAGTAATCTGTATAGTAGATCGGCTCGCCGGCGGACGTGAAAACTTCGAGAAGCGGGGCGTCCAGTTTGACCCGATTTTCACCCTCAAGGATCTGACGATCTGATGACGGTAGGTTCCGTCTATTATGCCGCTGACTGCGATCGTACCCTCCTCGATCGTAGAAAAATCAGCGTTGTCGGGTATGGATCGCAGGGCAGAGCATTCTGTCTCAATCTCGCCGAGAGTGGCTGCAATGTCGCCGCTGTCCTGCGCGAGAGCAGCGTATCCCGACCCGCAGCGGATGAGGATGGAATCGCAGTAATATCGCCCACCGAATGTCGCGATAGTGACATCATCATTCTTGCAATTCCAGACCACGAGCAGATTGGATTTTACCGAGAGTACCTGCAGGAACAGGGCAATCTGAAGCACGCTATTGTGTTGTTGCACGGGCTCAATTTCCATTTCCGCAACATCCAGTTCTCGGAAGCGGAGGATGTGATCCTGGTGGCTCCGCATGGTCCGGGTGCAGATCTGCGGCGCCTCTACCGGGAGGGAAAAGGTATGAGCTGCTTTCTGGCTGTCGGCCAGGATGCCACCGGGCATGCGCACGGAGTCGGATTGGCTATCGCGGATGCCGTCGGTTGCAGCCGGGCGGGCATACATGAGACTACGTTCGAAGCTGAAACGATCGGTGATCTGTTCGGGGAACAAGCCCTGCTGGTGGGCGGGCTTGCGGGCTTAACAAACGCTGTCGTGAGGTTGATGCTTGCATCGGGGTTGCCGGAGAAAAATGTGAAGCTCGAGACCGTAAACCAG
Source organism: Candidatus Zixiibacteriota bacterium (assembly GCA_040235515.1). Lineage (GTDB taxonomy): Bacteria > Zixibacteria > MSB-5A5 > CAIYYT01 > CAIYYT01 > JBECKX01. The sequence continues at coordinate 19,053 of JBECKX010000146.1, read as the reverse complement.
TTGAGGCTGCTGGCGACGATGATCGAACGCTATGGCACAGCCGGAATGCTGGAGCGGGTATCCAAAACAGCTGCACTTGGCTCGCTGGAGGCAATGCCGCGACTTTTCGATAAGGGGTTCGAAACGCAGCTACGCAAGCTCTACCGGCGGATCGAGTCGGGCGAATTCAATCGCGACTTGCTGGCCGATGCCGCCACCGGCTTCAGACGTTTCGAGACAATGCTCGAGGAATTCCGCACCGGCACTGGAACACCACTGGTAGCGGAGCCTCGTGAACAAAACAGGGAATAATGGCTGAAGAGACTTCTCTTGGAGAATTGAGGAAGCAATGGGAGAGATAGAGTATCGTAACCTGCGACCGACCGACTACGACGAAATCGTCAGGGTGTGGGATGAGGCCGAACTGCCTGTCCGGCTGCGCGGGCGCGATTCACGCGAACGGATCCAGACGGAAATGGAAAGCAGCCCCGATTTCTTGATCGGTGCCTTCGACGGACAAAAAATGGTGGGGTTGGTGATCGGAACCTTTGACGGCAGACGCGGTACCATCAATCGCCTCGCGATTGTGCCCGCATACCGCAAGCGCAATATCGGAGAGACCCTCACCAAAATCTGCGAAGACAGATTACGCCGTGCGGGGGCGACAGTAATCTTCGGTCTCGTCGAAAAATCAAATTCGGCGGCACTGAAATTCTTCGAGAAACAGGGCTATAAGATTCACGACGATATTGTTTATATTTCGAAACGAGACAATCCGGAAGCCTGACCTCGGGCAAGAGCCGCTACGCAACGATACAACTCAGCCGGGGCGTCGCCGTACTGTATGAGAGAAACACTCAGGGGAGTCGGGATTTGCTATGATTAAAGTCACCAATCTGGAAAAGAGTTTCGACAAGCTCAGGGCGGTGGACAACATCTCCTTTCAAATAGAGGAAGGAGAGGTTTTCGGTATGCTCGGCCCGAACGGCGCCGGAAAAACCACGACCGTCAAAATGATGGTTGGCATGCTCAAACCTGATGCCGGACAGATCGAGATCAATGGTCTCGACGCCCTGGCCGATTCGCTCAAGGTCAAGTCTGACCTCGGTTACGTCCCGGAATCGAGCGCGTTGTACGAAAACCTCACCGGCCGCGAGCACCTCGAAATGGTCTGCAATCTCCACCACATGTCGCCCGCCGGCATCGATAGACAGGTGGAGCGTCTCCTGGGTGCGATCGAGTTGAAGGAAGCTGCCGACAAGCGGATTGCCGGTTATTCCAAGGGAATGAAACAACGGCTGTTGCTGGCCGGCGCGATTATTCACAACCCGCGTGTCCTGATCCTCGATGAGCCAATGTCTGGGCTTGATGCCAACGTGCAGTCGGTGATTCGGCAATTGATCAAAGAGTTCGTGCGCGAGCGACGAGTCGTCATCTTCTGCTCGCATATCCTGGAAGTCGTCGAGCGGCTCTGCGACAGGCTGATGATCATTCACCATGGCAAGAAACTCGTAGAGGGTACTCCCCAGGAGATCACCGCCAAGGTGAGTGCCGATACCCTCAGCGCTGCTTTCAACAAGCTTACGGGCGCTACAGATATCGACACGCAGGCGCGCGGTATCCTCGATGCCATCGAGGATCGCGATCGCTAGTGCGAGGCGGAGGGATGATGACAGACCTGCGTGAAACCACATTCTCCGATAACAGAATCGATAAGCGGCAGTTGAAGGCGCTGCTCAAAGCAGCCTGGAAAACCGATCTGCGCGGATCGAGCAACCCGCTTCAGACCTCTGGCAGTTCCGAAAGCAAGTTTCCCCCGATTCTGTTTCTCGTCTTTTTCAAAGTGATCATAGCGGTGCTGCTTGCTGCGGTGTCGCTCGCGGTCAATCAACCCTACATCATGGCGATCACCATCTATACGGTCGTCACCGTATTCATTGCGATCCTCGTGCTGCTGGAATTCTCGAACCTGATCCTCAGCCCCGACGAATATCCCATCATCGCAGCACGCCCCGTTGGGTCGAAGACCTTCTTCGCGGCGAAGCTGATCCATCTGCTCGCCTATGTCAATGTGCTGGGGATGATCATGTACCTCCCCTCATCCGTCACGATCGCCATAGCCGCCGGCAACGCCTTCCTTTTCTTCTCCGTGTTCCTCGGCGGTTTGATGCTCACCACCACGATAGGGCTGCTGTTCGCCGTGCTCTACACGCTGGCACTCAAAATCGTGAATCGTGATACGATGCAACGGGTGCTTGCTTACGCGCAGTTGCTATTGATTTTCTTAATCTACGGTGGATATCTCGGCGTGCCCCGGTTGTTGGGGAAGGAAGCTTTCCTCTACCTCCGTGAATTCCACTCGAACTGGTTCTATGCCTGGCCGCCGGCGTGGTTTGCATCCGTCGCCAAGCTCCCGGCCGGGGATCTGTTACCCGCTGACCTGGTGAGTGCGGTTGCGGCCGTCGCGATCCTGCTCCTCTCCTGGAGGACTGCCAGCTCGAAACTTTCACTCTCATACGCCCACACCCTTTCAAACACTGTTACCGAGCAGGAGAACGCAGCGGCACACCGCAAGCGTGGTGTGTTTTCGAGACTGTTGACTCAATTCTCCAATCATGAGGATCGCGCCGTCTGGAGCCTGATCCGCAAGCAGTTCAAACATGACAACCGCTTCAAAGTATCCATCCTCACGATTATCCCGCTCGCGGCTTTCTATATCTTCATGGGTCTCTCGGATGGCCAGACTATGCTCGACCCCTTCTCCGTTGCACTTCAGGACGCGGAACAGGGCACCAACTTCCTGCTCTATGTCGCCATCGCCATGCTACCCTTTATGGTTATCGTCGGAACCGTCAACAGCGAGTCTTATCGTAGCGCCTGGGTCTTTTACACTTCACCCGCCGACCGCGCGAATATCATCATGGCGAGCGCCCGCTTTGCCCTGGTCTATTTCTGTCTCCCCTTTGCCATCCTGCTGGTTGGAGTGTTCACCTGGTTCTTCCACGACCTGCTGCATGCATTTCTGCATTGCGTAGCGATTTACGTCGTGCTGATGATCACGACGAAGCTGATGGTGTTACTCTACCCCCGCATCCCTTTCTCACAGCCGCCGCGAGCCGGGCAGCGAAGCATGTCGATGTTTACGATGATAATTGGCGGAATGCTGCTGATGATCATCCCGATGGCGGTTGTGTCGAATCTCGGCTACGGGGGCTACCTCGGATACGCAATCTCTCTCGTCGTTGCACTGCTGCTGAACTACCTGCTGCAGCAAACTCTCAGGCGGGTTCTGCCCAAGCGCGCCGCGAAGTTGGAGTTCACGGCGCAAGTGTGAGGGACTGGAGGCGAAGAAGAGTGCGGGTGATCAGTCTGCGGCTGCGGTTGCGGCTGCCCTGGCCTTGCGCCCCGATCGCTTCGAGTTCGCACGCGACCGGCTATCAAGCTTCAACTCTTCCTTCAGGAACCGACCCGTAAAAGAGTTCTTGTTGGCCGCGACTTCTTCCGGTGTGCCGGTGGCAATTATGCAACCACCATCGTCGCCACCCTCGGGACCGAGATCGATGATATAGTCAGCCGTTTTAATCACATCAAGATTATGCTCGATCACCACAACCGAGTTGCCGCGATCCACCAGTTTATTCAATACCTGGAGCAGCATCTTGATATCCTCGAAATGCAGGCCGGTCGTAGGTTCGTCGAGGATGTACATCGTATTCCCGGTTGCAGTCTTTGACAGCTCCGTCGCCAGCTTAACCCGCTGTGCTTCACCACCCGAAAGGGTTGTCGCCTGCTGTCCGAGATGAATGTACCCCAGCCCCACCTGCTGCAATACTGAGAGTTTCTTTTTCAGTGGTGGAATCGACGCGAAGAACTTCACCGCTTCCTCGACCGTCATGTCGAGTACTTCGGCGATTGATTTTCCTTTGTACTTAATCTCCAGCGTCTCGCGGTTGTAACGTTTCCCATGGCACACCTCGCACGGGACATAGACATCCGGCAGGAAGTGCATCTCGATCTTGATGATACCATCCCCCTGACAGGCTTCACAACGCCCACCCTTGACATTGAAACTGAAGCGCCCCGGTTTATAACCGCGGATCTTGGAGTCCGGCAATTGCGCGAAGAGGTCGCGAATATAGGTGAAGGTACCGGTATATGTCGCCGGGTTAGAACGTGGAGTGCGGCCGATGGGGGACTGGTCGATTTCAATCACCTTGTCGATGTTTTCGAGACCCTTAACTTCCTTATGCGGCAGCGGCTCGCGCTTGGCATCCCAGAAGTGCCGGGCCAGGATCCGATAGAGCGTCTCATTGATCAGGGTTGACTTGCCCGAACCGGAGACCCCCGTTACGCAGGCAAAGACCCCGACGGGTACATCCACGTCGACATTCTTGAGATTGTTGCCCGTCGCCCCTCGCAACGAGATAAACTTGCCGTTGCCGGCTCGCCTTTCCTTAGGCACGGCGATATTCTTCGAGCGGGAGATATATTGTCCCGTCAGTGACTTCGAACTGCGCACGATCTGCTTCGGAGTGCCCGCGAACACGACTTTACCGCCGTTCTTGCCGGCACCCGGTCCCAGATCGATCACATAATCCGCCCTCTCGATCGTGTCTCGATCATGTTCAACTACGAGCACCGTATTGCCGAGATCGCGCAGCTCAAGCAGGGTGTTGAGCAGTCTTTCATTGTCGCGCTGATGCAGCCCGATCGAGGGTTCGTCCAGGATGTAGAGCACGCCCACCAGGCGCGAGCCAATCTGAGTCGCCAGTCGAATGCGTTGTGCCTCACCACCCGACAGCGTCGACGCCTGCCGGTCGAGCGTCAGATAGTCGAGCCCCACATTGACCAGAAATCCCAGCCGGTCGCGAATCTCCTTCAACACCTGTTTGGCAATCGTGGTTTGCTTCTGAGTCAGCTTCAGTTCCTCGAAGAACTGATGCGCACGCTTTACCGAAAGGGCGGTGACATCGGAAATCGATTTCTTACCGACAAAAACCGAGTTGGCCTCACGCTTCAAACGGGTGCCGCCACAAATATTACACGGCGACATTCGCATATACGTCTCGATCCAGTTGCGGATGCTCGAAGATTCCGTCTGCATGTAACGACGTTCCAGATTCGGGATCACACCCTCGAACTTGCCCTTGTATTGCCCCTTGTGCTTGCCCTGGCGCGACTCGTAGTTGAAGGTCAACTCCTTGTCGATCCCATACAGCACAGCTTGTTTCTGCTGCTCCGTCAGATTCGCAAATGGTGTCGTGAACTTGAATCCGAGATTTTCAGCCACCCCTCGCAGCATCACGCGGTACCAATTGGCCATGTCGGAGCGCCACGGGTGAATCGCCCCTTCATTAAGCGACAACGATTGATCCGGCACGATGCGTTCCGGGTCAACCTCCATCTTGTGGCCCAGTCCACTGCAGCCGGTGCAGGCGCCATAGGGTGAATTGAAAGAGAACATGCGCGGCGAGAGCTCTTCGAAAGAGATGTCGCAGTTGGGGCAACCATACTCAGTCGAGAAGATTCTCGTGTCACCCTCACCATTGAGGATTCCCACCACACCGCCGGCCAGATTGACCGCCGTTTCAAGTGAATCCGCCAGCCTACCGCTGATCTTCGGTTTCACTACAAGTCGATCGACGATGACCTCGATCGTGTGTTTCTTCTTCTTGTCGAGATTCAGCTCAGTCTCTACATCCGTCGGCTCGCCATCAACCCGCAGACGCATGAAGCCCTGCTTCTTCACCTCTTCGATAACTTCCTTATGCTCCCCCTTACGTCCGCGTACCAGCGGCGCCAGAATCTGGATTCGGCTGTTTTCGGGGTACTCCATCACATGGTCAACAATCTGTGACACCGTCTGCTGTGCAATCTTCGAGCCGCAGATGTAACAGTGTGGCTCTCCGATCCGCGCAAAGAGCAGGCGCAGGTAGTCATAGATCTCGGTGACAGTTCCCACGGTGGAGCGTGGATTCTTCGATGCCGAACGTTGCTCGATCGAGATCGCCGGGGATAAGCCATCGATGAAGTCGAGATCAGGCTTCTCCATTAACCCGAGGAATTGCCGGGCATAGGCCGAAAGCGATTCGACATAGCGACGCTGCCCCTCGGCGTAAATTGTGTCAAATGCGAGTGATGATTTACCCGAGCCTGACAGGCCGGTAACGACAACCAGCTTGTCACGCGGGATTTTCAAATCGATGTTGCGCAGATTGTGTTCGCGCGCGCCTTGTATGGTGATATATCCAGCAGCCAAAATCTCCTCCGAAATCTGTCACGGTCGCCTTTTGCGGCAATCTGAAAATATACGGAGCGATTTTCGCATCTGCAATCACATTTGCCAGTTTCTGTCACTGACAGGGCACGGCACCCCGTGTCGAGCATCCCAGCCGCGTGACTCAATCCCCTCCAGCCGCCCTCTCGAGCGCCGCAATATCAAATTTCTCCATCTCCAGAAACGCCGCTGTAACCCGCTCGGCTACCGCACCACCCTGCGCGAGAAAATGATTCAATATTGTGGGGACTATCTGCCAGGTGATGCCATACCTGTCGTCGAGCCAACCGCACATCATCGCCGTTCCTCCATCAAGCAGCTTCTCCCAGTAGTGGTCAAGCTCCTCCTGCGTATCGCAGTTAATCACCCAGGAGGTCGCCGGTGAAAATCGAAACGTCGGCCCGCCATTGAAAGCTACGAATCGCTGGCCCGCCAGCTCGAATTCTACCGTCATCACCGACCCCGCGGGCAGCTTCGTCTTCGCGGCGGACTCTGCCGTGTACCTGGTGGTTCTGATTATCTTCGAGTTGGGAAAGAGCGAAACATAGAATGCGGCCGCTTCCTCAGCCTTGCTCTCAAACCAGAAAAAGGGCGTTATCTTCTGCATCCTCAACTCCTGACTAGGCGGATGCTTCCGCATTCTTCGCAGCTTCCTTCATCTTCTTCATGGCGATACTGAAAATCGTCTCGACTCCCATGACACGCCGGTTGTGACTCATCTGTCCAACATGGTACGCCTCATGCATCGCCATAAACGCAAATGCCGACCAGTTGGTCCGATTCTCTGTCGGGAACTTGAATGGGGGTTCGGCATTGAGGAATTCCTCATCAAGCTCTTCGAGGCGCGCGAGCATCCTGGGGCTGATTTCATCCCACGCTCTTTTCATCTCAGCCAGTGAAGGCATCTTCTGCTGATCAACATCGGCGATGCTCTTATCGAACATACCGTCCCACGGCACCTCGACCTGCAGACCCATCATGTTCGCGGTGTGATAGCGGCAGGTGATGATATGGCCCATAAACCATGTGTTGGAGTTGGCGCCGTCAACTACCTGTTTGCGGCTCTGCTCCTCGTTGATCGCTTCAAAGCCGATGTCGAACATCATTCCGGAGACTTTCAGTATCTCGGCGGTAGGTTTTGCCAGATCGTGCATCATCTACTCCATTCATTAGGTTGGGTTAGTTGTTGTGTGATTGTTCTACGCTGCATTCAACCAAAGGTTGAGATAAATCGCCTCTGCAGGCAATCGCATTAAGATGGTACCGCGTAAAAAGTTGATCGTTGCCTCTCGGCCAAAAGATTGCAATTATAATGGTGTAGCTCGAATCTATATCCATACACCCCGGGAACAATCGATGACAATGTTGATCGCGGTCGCCGGACCATTTTCGGCAGCAACTCCAGAAGAGAGACAGTTAAACTTCGACAGGCTCAATCAGGCCGCAGCCGAGGTGCTCAAAATGGGTCATATCCCGGTTGTCGGGCTCAATTGTGCGCTCCCCGTCATCGACCGGGTTGATCTGCATGACGACTACCAGGCGATAATGGATATCTCGCTGGCAGTAGTGGGACGCTGCGACGCGATCCTGGTCATCGCTCCCTCGCCCGGCGCAGATAGGGAGCGCGAGCTAATCGCAGGACAGGGCAAGCCGGTTTACACCAGCCTGGACCAGATCCCCGGCGTATAGCCGCAAACGCTAACAAAGTCGAATTTCGTTAGAGATTTGTGAGGATTTCTTTGGCGGCAAGGTTACAATTAGTGCAGGTGAGTTCGGCTCCGGCGGAGCCGGTTTCGAGGATTTGTAAGGAATTACCATGACAGCCGATAAAAATATCCTCCTGGTAGAGGACGATCCCGAGATAGCGGACTTAGTCGGGATGCATCTGCGCGATCTGGGACACAAGCTTGACTCGGTCCCGAACGGCAATGTCGGGCTGGAGCGTGCCCGGCAAGGCAACTACGACCTGATCATCCTCGACTTGATGCTTCCGGGGCTCGATGGTCTGGAGATTTGCAAGCGCCTTCGCGCCAACGACGGCAACACGCCGATCCTGATGCTCACCGCCCGGTCGGAAGAATTCGACAAAGTGCTCGGTCTGGAGCTGGGTGCGGATGACTATCTCACCAAGCCGTTCTCGATTCGTGAACTGCTTGCTCGCGTCAAAGCCCTGCTGCGGCGCGGTGAATTGCAGGGCGCAAAAGGCGGAAGCGGCCAGGGTGCTGAGAAAACTATTGAGCGTGGAGCGCTCAAGATAGACCTGGAAAAGCGCAAGGTTCTCCTGAACGGTGAAGCACTTGATCTGACGGTGAAGGAATACGACCTGCTGGTGCTGTTTGCCGGCAATCCGGGGCGTGCCTACAGTCGCAGTGAATTGCTCGACATTGTGTGGGGGTATCAATTTGACGGCTACGACCACACGGTCAATACCCATATCAACAGGTTGCGCACCAAGATTGAGTCTGATCCCGGGAACCCGCGCTTCATCAAAACTGTCTGGGGGCATGGCTATCGCTTCGCTGAATTGGAGGAGTTGGACGACTAGCTCCGACTAGTCCCGACGTTACACGATGTTTCGTTCATTCTACGTAAAGCTCTCAATCGGTTTCCTCGTACTCCTTGTCATCGCGGGGATCGTGCAGGTGCTCACCACAGTCGATTCCGCCATGAGCCTGATGCGGGAAACGGAACAGAAAGTAAACCGGGATCTCGCCAGAGATATCGCGGTTGAATTCGAGCCATTGGTGAATGACACCATCAACATGCCCGGCATCGAGCACCTGATGCATTACCTGATGGTGATGAATCCCAGCATCGAAATCTATCTGCTGAGTGGCCGCGGAGAGGTACTCGCGTTCTTTGCCGAAGCTGGGAAGGTTGTGCAGTTGGACACCGTTCCGCTGAAACCGATTGAGGAATTCTTCGATCATGGCGAAGAGAGAACCGTACTCGGTCCCGATCCGCGCAACCCCGAACGCCTCAAACCATTCTCGGTTGCCCCAATCAAAATCGAGGGAACAACCGACGGTTACATTTACGTGATCCTGGGTGGGGAGCAGTATGATGTCGCCTCGGCCGCCTTACAGGAACAATTCCTGATGCGTACGATCGCACGCGGAATCATCATCTCCCTGCTGGCTACGGCGCTGATCGGTCTCGTGCTCTTCTTCTTCATGACCAGGCGGCTGCGCTCGGTGACCGAGAAGGTGCGACAATTCGAACAGGGGCATCTTGATACGCGGATCGAGAATACCTCCAGCGATGAGCTGGGACAACTGGCTGCAAACTTCAACAAGATGGCTGATACGATCGCAGGCAACATCGAGGAGTTGAAACGGACCGATGACCTGCGCCGCGAACTGGTCGCCAATGTCTCGCACGACCTGCGCAGTCCGTTGGCCTCGGTGCAGGGTTACCTCGAGACGATCCTGATGAAGTATGAGATACTCTCCGATGATGAGCGCAAACGCTTCCTCGATATCAGCCTGCGCAATGTCGAAAAGCTCAATCGCCTGGTACACGAGCTATTCGAGTTGTCGAAGCTGGATGCCCGGCAGGTACAGCCCCATACGGAACCGTTCTCGATCTCCGAACTGGCGCAGGATGTTGTCATGAAATTCCGCAATAATGCAGAAAAGAAGCATATCAAGCTCAAGGCGGATTTTAAGGGACAACTGCCGATGGTCTCAGGTGACATCGGGATGATCGAACGGGTACTTACCAACCTGATCGAAAACGCGATCCGCTACACCCCGGAGGAGGGGGAAGTCAGGATCGAACCGATGCCGAGCAACGGTAACGTTCGTATCGCCGTCTCCGACACCGGTTGCGGAATCCCCGCCGAAGATCTTCCCCACATCTTCGATCGCTTCTACCGCGTAGGCAAGGAACGCGGCAAAGACTCAGCCGGTACCGGCCTCGGACTGGCGATCGCCCACAAAATCGTCGAGCTGCATGGCAGCGAAATCAAAGTCACTTCGGAGCTGAACAAAGGAACCACGTTCTACTTCGAATTGGCGGCCGGCAAGTAACAGCAATTCCCGCTCCCGCCGCTGAACCGCGCAACCCACCACTACCTCAGCCTCAGATCGCAGCTTCTCGGACTGCTTGGCCCGGCGAACTACAAACAAAAAGCAGAGCGGCCATGAAGACCGCTCTGCTTAATGGGAAATAGAGTGTTGATATATTCGAAAGTCGGTTAAGACCTTCAATTCACGATCAAGCGACTCTTGAAAGTAGTCTCTTACTTCGAATCGTGACGCTGCCTGCGGCGAAGAACGCCGGCACCCATCAGGAGGCCGGAACCAAGCAGAATCAGCGTACCCGGCTCAGGGATTTCCGGAGCGCAGTGCACCGTAACCGCATACCACTTGTCATAACCGCCGTTCGACCAGCAGTGACTGTTATGGGTATAGGTGCTGTTCGAACCTGACCAGAGATTGAGATTGGCGCCACCGGCGTTGCCGAAGTTGATCGAGGTCACATCCCCGGTCGACCACGGAGCGATGATCATGCTCCAGTCACAGTAATCCTGAGGATTCAAACCCAGTACACCACCGTCGGTGTTTCTCTTGTATGCGAAATCAGCGCGCCACAGGTTATAGCCGTGGGTGCTGCCGGCATAGAGAAATCCCTCTTCTCCCTGGTTCTCCGGCGTGTCATCCTGCAGCAGCGGATTGACGCTCGTACCCTTGAACATCAGATCCCATTCGACATGATTCCAATAGTAGCCACCGGCATTGTCTTTGCCGTGGATCACGTTGAACGAAAGACCGTCGCTGCCATAATAGAGCCAGGCGTTGCTGGTGTAAGGAGCCGGCGTCGGTCCGTTGATCGGATGACCGGAATCAGAATAGTAGTTGTAATTGGCTACGCCACTCTGAGCACCTGTGTAAGCACTGACCGTGCCGACCAGGGTCTTCGAGGACATGCTCCAATTGTAGGGATTGAACTCCCAGATATCAAACAGCATCGGCACTGAGAAAGCGTTCCCGGCGAGCGAGAGGCTTAGAACCAGTGCCAGCAAAAGTATCTTTTTCATCGAAATGTACTCCTTAAGCGGTAGCAAATTATTTTTTATCAAGGCTATATAGAGCAATTGAGATGCCAATATTTGCAACTCGCTGAGAATAAATGACTTAGTTTCCAGCGTGCTCCGCGGAGAATCTACAACTGTTCAAAATTCCGACAGTTTAGAGGCAAAATCGCGGGAGATGCGACGTAACTTGCTGCCTGACATCAAAATGAGACAGATCTCTCGCACGGAGATTTCCGGTCAACTTCCTCTCCTTTTCCGAATAATCTGACAGGTCCCAATTCGTTGACAACAATACTCTATTTACTTAGATTCAGTTGAGTTTCAATCGAGATTCTCCGGGAATCGAGTCGCTAAGTCATTCTGTAATGCCACTTTCAGGAGGAAAGCGTTGGGTGAGCTAGATGGAAAAGTCGCCCTGGTTACGGGCGGAACCAAGGGTATCGGACGGGCAATCGCGTTGCGCCTGGCCAAAGCCGGGGCCAATGTCGCTGTCAACTATTTCCGCAGCCGGGATGCCGCCGACAAGATGGTTGAGGAACTCAAAGCGCTCGGCTCGGATGCTGTCGCCATTCGCGCCAATGTGGGCAAACACGAGTTGCTCCATCGGGTGTTCGACGAACTGCGAGAGAAGTACGGCCGCCTTGACATCCTCATCTCCAATGCCGCACTCGGACTCTACACCGAAGCACTAAAGATCGATGACAAAGCCTGGGATTTGTCGATGCACACCAATGCTCAGGCATTCCTTCTCTGCGTGCAGCATTGTATCGACATGATGCCGAACGGCGCCAAGATTGTCGCGCTCTCATCCCTCGGCTCGCACCGCTATATCGACGGCTACGCCGCCATCGGAGTTTCCAAAGCGGCGATCGAAAACCTGGTGAAGTACCTTGCCTACGAACTGGCACCCAAAAAGATCAACGTGAATTGCGTTTCGGGCGGTTTCATCGATACCGATGCCCTCAAGGTGTTCCCCTCGTACGAAGAGATGAAGAAAGAGGTGGAGCGACGCACTCCCTTCGGCCGCATCGGCACAGCCGATGAAGTCGCCGGAGTCGTCTATTTCCTCTGCACCGAGGATGCCCGCTGGATCACCGGTCAGACGATCATCGCCGACGGCGGCTATACGCTGGCCTAAGAAACGGCCTGGCGCTGCGGCACCACCGCGCCGATTTTATGCAGTCCGCGCCGGCGATTGCATTCTACAGAATGGAGTTTCGGACGTACCTACATTGAAAGCAGGTGCGTTCTTTTATGCCCAGGATCATCTCAGCAGCGCCCGTTGTACCTCAGTACAAACTCACTCAAGATCAAGCCAGAGATTTTGTAGCTACCCATTTCTCTGAATCGGAGCTGCCGCTCGAGCATCTGCTTGCTGTCTTCACCAATTCAGGGATCGAAGAACGCTATTTCGCCGTTCCGGTCGACTGGTACGAGAACGAGCGATCATTCCTGGAGAAAAACGAAGTCTACATCAAGTCCGCCACCGAACTGGGGGCGGAGGCTGCTCTGGCGGGCTTGCGGGCCGCTCGGCTGCAACCCTCCGATGTCGACTATCTTATATTCGTCTCGACCACCGGTCTGGCAACCCCCTCTATCGACGCTCGCTTGATCAACGTCCTGGGCCTGCGACCTGATATTCATCGCACCCCGATCTGGGGACTTGGCTGTGCCGGCGGAGCCGCGGGATTGTCGCATGCATTCCGTTACCTCAAAGGGTACCCCGACCGCACCGTGCTCCTGGTGGCTGTAGAACTCTGCGGACTCACATTTCAGCAGAACGATTTCAGTAAGAGCAACTTCATCGCAACCGCTCTCTTCGGTGATGGAGCCGCAGCGGTCCTGCTTGGCGGTGACGAGGTTGAAGCAGACGGGGTTGAGATTCTCGACACGCACAGCACCTTCTGGCCGGCCTCCCTTGATGTCATGGGCTGGAACTTCATGAATAGCGGGATGCAGGTGGTGTTCAGTCGCAGCATTCCCCGCATCGTGGAAGAGAAGGCCAGGGCCAACTTCGAAGACTTCTTAGCCAAACACTCCCTTGCGCTTGCGGATATCAAGCATTTCATTCTTCATCCCGGCGGCATGAAAGTGCTGCAGGCCTACCAACGCGCGCTGCAGTTGCCGGATGGGATGCTCGAGTCCTGCCGGGAAATGCTTCGCCTCTACGGCAATATGTCATCCGTCTCTGTGCTCTTCGTGTTGCATCACCAGATGACGCTCTACGGCGGTTCACGCGAGTATGGCTTGATCAGCGCCCTCGGACCGGGATTCTGCGCCGAAAATCTCCTGGTGAGGATGTAGCCTTGGGTCTGTGGCGAAAAGCCGTATATTGATAGTGTGAATCGTCTGAGCCACGCAGGTACGCCTGATCAATTAGCTTGATCGATAAGATTGATTTGTCATAATGCTTGAGAATATAGAGTGTCACTAGCAATGGAGGAGGGGTCAATGCGTTCATTGATCAGCACAGGTATAATTGTACTATTGGTTGCCGCGACTTTCTACGGCTGTAGCGCAGGCGATGCTTCGGAGGACGCCCGCAACGATTCCACCAATCAGCAGAAGGCGGAGCAGCAGGCAAAACAGTCGCAGCCCGAAGTCAAGCAGCCAACTCACTTTACCGACACGACCAGCTATCGCACCGAGGGTGATACGACCTACAGTTCGTCTGGTCTCAAGTGGGTCGACATTAAAGTAGGCGAGGGACCGTCGCCGGCATGGGGTAAACAGGTGAGTGCGCATTACACTCTCTGGTTCGAAGATGGTACGCGCTTCCAAAGCTCACATGATCGGGGTCAGCCATACACGTTCGTTTTTCAGCCGCACGCGGTTATCGATGGTTGGGTGGAATGCCTGCTCACGATGAAACCGGGTGGCGTGCGTAAGGTGGTAGTCCCGTACTGGCTCGCTTATGGAGAAGCGGGTGGCCGCGGGATTCCGCCCAAGGCGACGCTGATCTTCGAAATTGAACTTGTCTCCGTGAAGTAGGCGCCTGGTTCGCCTGCTACAACACCAGATTGGTGTTTGAATATTGCCTTTCTCTTTCTTTCGACGTCCAATAGACATCGATCCCGACTCGATCAAAACCGAGTCGGGGTTGCGCTATGTCGATCTGGCGGTGGGATCGGGTGACGAGGCACGACCGCTGAAATGGGTAAGCGTGCACTACACCGGCTGGCTGATGAACGGGAAGAAGTTCGACTCATCGCGCGGTCGAAGGCAACCATTTGAGTTTCTGCTGGGCGGAAAGGAATTCATCAGGGGTTGGAGTGAAGGGATCGCAGGGATGAAGGTCGGCGGCAGACGTAAGCTATTCATCCCGCCGGAACTTGGCTACGGCAGCAGGAAGGTAGGGAAAATCCCACCTGATTCGATGATAGTCTTTGAGATCGAGCTATTGGCCGTCAAGTGAGCGCCAGGCTGAGACCCGACCCTCGCCGCCGTTCTGCGAAGCCGAGGGCATCAATAAAGCAACCGCAGCAACAATCCGCCATTGCCACCGAAGTACACTTTACCGCCCATGGCCTGCACCACGTTCAACCTCGCCGGCAGTGAAACGTCATCAACGTACCATTTCAGCCCATGGTTTTGAGTCATCGCAATGAGGCGATCACCGGCAACGTAGATGCGATCAGTTTCGGGGGCGTCAACCGAGGTCAGCACGCGCGCCGACGCCGAATCGGGCAGGACCACCTTCCTCTCCCACGACCAACCGCCATCGGAAGTGTAGCGAACTGCACCGGTGGAACTGACCTCCCAGCCATGCGTAAGGTCGGAGAATGAGAAATCATTGATTTTCAGTTCGCTGCGTGCCGCGGTATGCTCCCACGTCTTGCCGCCATCGGTCGTGTACATCACGGCATCCGCGCCGAGAATCCAACTGTGGGTCGCCGAGGCGGACTCGACCTTGCAGAAACCATGGTATGGTACTCCGGAGAAACTCCAGGTGATTCCATCATCACTCGAAGAACCCATTATCGCGGGCGCCGGCACAGTATCGGACATGACGGTGCCCACAAGCTGCAGCCGTTCGTCACCAACCGTCTGCATCGCGGTGAGCCGATAGTTGTTATTCACGCTGACATTCTGCCAGTTGGTGCCGCCATCCTCGCTGCGAGCCAGCAATCCGCCGTCACCGAAAATGAACCCGAGATCGTCGTCGACGAAATGCACGCCCATGATGTTCCGTCCGTCGCTCTGATATACCTTCACGAACGAACCGCCGGCGTCCTTCGTGTAGTAAACCTCACTCCCCGTGGCGATGTAGCCTTCGTCGGCAGAGATAAAACTGAGCGCAACGATGTTGCCTGTCGTGGGAAACGGCAGGGTTTCGTACTGAAGCCTCGCCTCGTCATCACCCCCACAACCGATAAAGGTCAGGGCCAGAACGATGCAAATTGCTATGTATAGCGCAGATGAACGTGTCATGATTCTCCTCTCCCCACTCAATATTGATCGTACCATTGAACTACGACGACTCATTGCATGAAGTCAACCAAAAAGTGGTTGTGATAAGTGCCTGTGACCTGCAACATTACTGCGCTGAACAGACGGAGAGTTTCGTACAACAGTCGAATAGCGCGAAGGTAGTTATGCTTGCGGAAGCACTGAAGATATCGAATGCCAGCTATGATCCGACCGATAGCAAGTGGAGTGTGCAACTCCCCGACCTGGTTGTCGAAAGTGGCAAGCTGGTGCTCGCCCCCACATCGGCAGCCGGATATCATTCTGCACTGATGCAACTACTCACCAGGCAGGCGCAACTCCAATCGGGTGAGTTTCGAGTCCTCGGAGTGCAGCTTCAACACGCCTCGCGCAGGACCCTGCAACGGCTGCGTAAGTCGGTGGCATTGCTCTCGCTCGACATTGGCATCGTAGATGACTGGACGGTTCAGGCAAACGCGGCAATCCCACTGCGGGTTCAGGTGCGGCGATCGAAGAAGCGCCGCGTGCTCGTGCAATCTGCCCTTGCGCGCGTGGGACTCAGCGGACTGGCGCATACCCTGGCGCGACAGTTGACCTCCACACAGCGACTGCAACTCTCACTGGCACAGGCCCTGGTGAAATCCCCGAGGCTGATCGTCGCGGAGAAGTGCTGGGGGGAGGAGAGCGAGGGTTTGATCATCTCCATCATCCACGATCTCTCCCTCGCTGGGGCGGCAGTGCTGATCGAAGGCACGGTAACAATAGAGCCCGCTGCCGGCACCGTTCAACAGCAGGAGTTGTTGCGATGATCCTGCGGATGACCAGCTTTCTGCTACTGGCGGCGTGTATTCTGCTCGTCACCTTGATGCTATCAGTGGACAGCAATTTCCGGGCTTACGTCGATGACCTGCGCGCGGAACAAACCGTGGCGGTCTACCTCCATCCCACCGCAGCTCCGCTTCAGCTTGAATCGCTGATCCGTGAGATCAGGTCGCTCCCCGGCTTTCATGAATTTCGGATCGAGGATCAGCAGGCGGCCTTCGATAAGATGCAATCGCTGCTCGGTCGGGAATTGCTCCCCGATTCTTCCGCCAATCCGCTGCCGAGCAGAATCGTGGTGAGCTTCGAGGCCCGCTTCGCAACGCTCGACCGCTTCCAAAAACTGGCACCACAAATCCAACGCAGCAGCGCCGTCGACACAGTGACTTTTAACGCGGCCTGGATCGCTGCACAGGAACAGGCCTTTGATCGCTGGCAGTTGATCATTTTGGCCACCCTCGGGCTGAGCCTGCTCGCGACTATCTTCGCGCTGGTAATGAGTGTGACACTCGCCGAACAGTCGCACCGGGCAATCCTGGTAGCGCTTCAGATGCATGGTGCGGGACTGGCGCTGATCGTTCGGAGATTCGTTGGTCGCTGGCTGTTGGCGGCGGCGCTGGCAGTCGGGATCGGTATCGGTGCGGCCTATTTGATCTGGTACCTCACGAAATCACAGTTTGCGTCGTCCGTCTTTGTGGAACCGAAGTCGCTGGTTATTCTTGCGAGCGCATCAACGCTTTTCTTTCTCATTGGTCTCCTCTCTCGATCGTTGCGATACAGATAGTCGTCATGCGAATAGCTCAACTCACGATCGTTGCCATGTTCCTCTGGCTGCTGACTTCCGCTTCCGTTTCGCAGACCAGGGAAGTAGAAGATTTGAAAGGGGAGTTGGAGGAAACGCGACAACGAGCTGAGTCGCTACTACAGACCCAGGCTGATCTCTACGATCAACTCGCCGCGCTTGACCATGAACTGGAACTCAGCAGCCGGCTCTTGCGGCAGTTGCGCTCACAGATCCGCAAACTGACCGACGAGGTAGAAGCGACCAATGACACGCTCGCTGCATTGCAGGGTTCCTCGCTCGAGGCAAATCAGCAGGCGCGTGAACGACTTCGCCGCTACTACGTCCTCAACTCGATCATGCCGCCGCTGGCACCATTGGCTCCGATCGGGGGACTCGACCTGAGCGACAATACCGTCTATTACCGCAGACTCGTCGCACACGATAACCTGCGGATATCCTCTCTCAGCATGGAGATCAACAGCCGCGAAGAACTGCTCAACAGCCTCGAGGATCGAAAAACCGAATTGCAGCACGCCGTCGCGCAGCGTCGCAGCGAAGAGGCGAATATGAAAGAGACTTTGCAGCAGCGGGAGCGCCTCCTGGCCGAAATCAAAGGAGAGCAGCACGAACTTGACCGCCAGCTCGACCAGTTGCAGGAATCATCGGCGACAGTTGGAGATATCTTCTCGACACTCGACAACGAACTGCGTCAGACAGCTGACCAGCTCTGGCAACAGCAGCGAGATCTGAATCTTCGCCTCAAAGGCAATCTCCATTGGCCCGTCAATGGTCGCGTTGTCACCGGATTCGGTACCAAGTATGACAAACGCACCGGTCTATCGAGCAAAAGCAATGGAATCAACATCTCCACCACTCCCAATCGCCCCGTGATCGCCGCCCTGACCGGCCGGGTTTTGTATATCGGCTTTGCCCGTGGTCTGGAGAATTTCCTCGTAGTCGACCACGGTGGTTCGATCTATTCGCTGTACGGCAATTTGAGTGATCTGCAGGTTACCGAAGGCGAATCGGTGATCAGGGGTGAGGCTTTTGCCCGGACTGCAGGAGACAGGCTGCATTTTGAAATCAGAGATGGCAAGACTCCCGTCGATCCATTACCTTGGCTGAGGTAACCTCGAGTCGGAGAGTGAGAATGACCGCGATCAGCGCCGAACAACTTCACCCGAACATTCTTGAGCGGCTGCGAAAACTGGCAGCGCAGGACAAACTGCCCACGTCGCTTCTCTTCGCCGGCCAAAAAGGAGTCGGCAAATGGGTGGTAGCCGAACAGTTGGCGCAGGAATTAGCCTGTCTCGAATCCCCACGCCGGCAGGGCTGTCGTTGCGCCTCCTGTCTGCAGTTTCACAATTTCTCGCACCCCGATATCCACTACCTTTTTCCTCTGCCGGCCACCGACAAGGAGTGGGACACGCAGTCGGATGCCTACCTGCACGGCAGACGTGATGATCCGTTTGGTGACACAACTTCCGCGGCGACACAATATATCCCGCTCGAATCGGTGCGGAGGTTCCAGACAACCCTCTCGCGCAGAGCCTCGTTGTCCAGGAGCAAGGTCGGTATCGTCAGTGAAGCGGAACGGATGCTCCCCGCGACGATGGACTCGCTGCTCAAACTGCTCGAGGAACCACCGGCGAATACGCATCTGATCCTGCTTACCGACAGGCCGGGACTGTTGTTGCCGACCATCCTCTCACGCCTCCAGCGCGTTAA